>CAMKLO010000055.1 GCA_946413655.1 uncultured Fibrobacter sp.
CTGTTGGTGGCGTTCAGGCTGTAGTCGCCGACCATCGGGATTCCGGAATCCTTGAGGAGCGCGAGCGAACCGAGGTTACGCACCAATGCAAATTCCGGCATAAGCGTGAGGATTTGCTTGATGTAATGGTTTTCGCTAGGCTTGTGGATGCGGAGTGTCGCAATGCCGGCTTCAAAACCGAGCTTGTGGATGCGTTCGAGCGGTTCGTCGTATTTGACGCCCCAGTCAAAATCCATGACGACTTTATCGATGTCGAGCCCTTGAAGTGCGTCGATTTGTTCGGGGCGGCGAACGAGAACGGTGATGCTCATGCGGCGGGGTGTCGCGCGGTTTTCGGTTGCGATTGCGTTGTTGTCGCTGTTGGAACTGCCCGCGACTTGAGTGACATGATGCAAAAATTCTTTGCCGTTTTCTGCAGATGGCGCAAGTTCCTTCCATTGCAAGCGTTTTTCATCCAAGGCTTGCACGGCATCTTGGCGCAAGGTGCGTAAAATCTTGCCGGGGAGGAATGCGTTTTGCGGGAGCTTGATTTCGAGTTTGTCGAGAACGTAAGCGGTGGCGCTCAATCCAGAAAGTTCTTTCTTGGCGATGGTCTGGAGTGTGTCTGGTGCGACTTCGTTGCGGGAGGCTTCGAGGATGGCGCCGTTGACGGTGACCGCGCGCGTCTCGTTATTTGCTGTGCGCGTTTCGTTTGCGATTGCGCAATTTTCGTGTGCATTTGCGTTGGCGTTTGTGCCGCGGGTTTCCGAAATCGTGAGCTTGAGCGGTTCGCCGATTTTGCCTTCGAGCGTCATGCACACGGGAATGTGCTTTGCAAAACTTCTGTCGGTGAATGTCTTGTGCAGTTCTTTTTCGAGAGCGGGGGAGTCGTTGCGGTATGCCTTCATCCCGTAGCTGATTTTTCGCAAATCGAATTCACGACCGAATTCCAAGCGGACTTGCGCCCTTGTTGTCCCGGCTTTTACGTTTTTCCCACTGCGTCCTGCTTGCTGGAATGTCGCTTTATAAAGTCGGCTTCCGGTTTGGCGTGGTTCCGGTTCGGCACGGTATTCTTCGAATAAAATCCCGTCGCCCGGCAACAACGTGCACGGAACAGGCTTGTCTTCAAGTTCGACAATCACGCTGCCGCGTTCCACTTGAACGACTGTTCCGATAAGTTCACCGTGATGATTCGAGAAAGATCCGTCAACGAGTTCTTGGTGGTTCACGCCATCGAGCCAACCCGTGTTTAATCCGCGCGAGAACAAAACTTCGAGCGGTTCCAAGTCTTGCGCATTGAGTCCTAAATCTGCCGCGCTGTTCCCGTTAGCGTCCGCGCAGTCCTTATTATTTCCTGTGCAGTCCCCATTATTTCCTGCGACGTTCTTATAGCCGTATTCGTTCAGTTTTTCCAGCGCTTTCCGATAAGCATGTGACACGGCGGCCACATATTCCGGACTTTTTAAACGTCCTTCGACCTTGAGCGATTCCACGCCAATCTCGCGAAGTTCCTCCAATTTCGGGAGGGCGCACAAGTCGCGAGTGCTGAACAAATAACGGGCTTTCGGGTCTTTCCATTCCTTGCCGTCTACGAAAATGCGGTAGGGGAGGCGGCAACTTTGGGCGCACTGGCCACGGTTTGCGCTGCGTCCGCCAAAGTTTTCGCTAGTGAGGCACTGTCCCGAATACGAAACGCAAAGTGCTCCGTGAATGAAAACTTCAAGTTGCAGGTCGGTGAGGCTCTTGATTTGTGCAATCTGCTTTGATGAAAGTTCGCGTGCAAGCACGGCTCTTGAAAATCCGATGTCCTTGACCAAGTTCACCGCTTCGGAACTGGCGAGCGTCATTTGCGTGCTCGCGTGGATTTCCTGTTCTGGGCTAATGGCCTTGATAAGCCTTGCAAGCCCGATGTCTTGGATGATGAACGCATCCGGCTTTAACGCTATCAGGCGTTCCAAAAATTCCGGCAATTCCTGAATCTCGCGCTCGAAAATGAGAATGTTCATCGCGAGGTACGTCTTGACGCCGCGCAGCCTTGTGTAGCGGATCATCTCTTCGACGTCTTCGAATGAAAAATCTTCGGTTCTACCGCGGGCGTTCCAGTGGGGCACTCCGTAATAAACCGCGTCCGCCCCGTTGTTGATGGCGGATTCCAGCATGTCGCGCGTACCGACAGGCAAAAGAAGTTCAGGCTCGTTCATGAACTCAAAAATAGAATTAATTACCTACGAGATGGAGATTCCCGGTCATCCCCGTCAAGCGAGGACAGGCGCCGGGAATGACAGAATGATAATTGCGATGTTATACTTCTTCTAGCTTGTAGCCGAATTGCACGATGGCGCCGGTTCGAGCTTCGCGGAAAATTTTGCGGTGGGCGAGGCCTTCCAAAATGGCGTCATCTAGCGCCCTCTTGTTTGCCTTCGGGTCGTCCCCGAGTTCGACCGTCATGATGTCCTCGGTACCGTTGTAGCCTTCGTGGATTACTTTTACGTAAGCGTATTCGCGGTCCATCTCGTGAATGGCCTCGTGTATGGGCTTATCGTTGAATCCCGGGTCTTCGTCTATGCGTTTTTCCGATTTATGCCAAACGGAAACAGAACCGCGATAGCCGTCCTTCTTAAATTTAATCCATATTAGTCCATGCATCTCAATACCCCATGATGTAATCCAAAAATAATTCTAATTTTAGGCTATGTTCAAAAAATTCGTTATTTTGTCGTCTTTTGTTTGCATTCCCGTGTTCATGCTCACCAGTTGTTCTAACCAGGAGGCTGAATACAAAATCGCAACGCTCACAGAAGAAAATGCCCGTCTGGCACGTCAAGTCCTTGTTCTCAAGGCGACCTTGGATTCCTTGAACGCCCATAAAGAGGCGATGGACAATTCCCTCAAGTCTCTTGACATGAAATAATTGTATTTTTCTTTCATTTTTGTGCGTTTTACCTATAATTTGCACCCATTCTTGCCGAATTTTTTTCTAAATTTGCGCTCGTGACTGGCCCCGGTTTGTCGCCAAGGCGAAAACCAATCCTGCTTCCTTTGCGAAGCCTATCCGACCGTCAAGTCTCCAAGGAGGCGCTAGTAAGATGGTCTCTAATTAACCCACATTCCAGTCTCCCCGCATGCAGGTTATTTTCCAGCCTGCACGTGTGGTTTAACCCTTACTTTATGAGGTGCCCAGATGGAAATAATCTCTCTCGTATGCTCAGTCGTTGCACTGCTGCTTTGCATTGTAATCCTTACTAAGGTCAACAAGCTTCTCACGATGCTTCGTACCCCGATTTTCAAGAAGCTCACCCCGGATATGAACTTGAAGCCGTCTTCTCGTCGCCCGATCAGCGCACAAGAAATGGCTCAGCGCGGTGGTAACAACAAGGAAAATCGCCAGAACAAGGAACGTCCGAACAATAACAAGGACAACCGCAATCAGCAAGCCGCCCATGCGCCTGCAACACGTGATCGCAACGAACAGCGCCCGGAACGTGGCCCGCGTCGCGAACGCCGCCCGGAACGCCCGCATCGTGAACCCAATGCAGAAGCTCCTGCTGCCGAACAGACCGCTCCGGTTGCTCCGGCTGCCGCAGAAGCCCCTGCCGCTGAAACTCGCCGTCCGCTTGCTCCGCGCATTCCGGTTGAAACTCCGGCCGCTCCTGCTGTCGAAGCTGCCCCGGTTGCTCCGGTTGCTGAAGCCCCGGCTGAAGCTCCTGCCGAAAACGTCTTTGATCCGTCCAAGGTCCGCTATGGCCGCCGCAACGTGATCAAGAAGGCTCCGGAACTTTCCGAAGACGAAGCATAATCTTCACGAATTGCATTTTGCAAAAAAGTTCCCAGTCCATGTGGCTGGGAATTTTTGTATAACCGAAAACCACCCATTGGGCTACTTTTTTCTATTTTAATTTTCATGAACGACAATTGCATCAACCACGAATATTACATGCGGCCTAGTGACCGCGTTCTTGCGCTTATTCGTAGAATTTTTCATAACAATCCTGAATTTCGTCACGATTCCCTGAAGCATGCGGCCCGTTTTGCACCTGTGATTCCGCTGATGGGAGCGCGTCCGGACTTGAGCAAGACTCTCAACCGTGTGGTGACTTTTGCGGACGGATGCAATCCGCTTCATTTCGGCTGCCCGATTATGCTTGCGGCGGGTGCAAACAAGACGGCTAAACGCATTTGCGATTTTGCCAATATGGGGTTTGGCGGTATTTCTGTAGGTACGGCGACACGCCACGTTCGCGAAGGGAATACGCACAGGCCGCGCATCGGGTTTATTGAAAAGGACCGCGCAATCCACAACAGCATGGGACTCAACAACGATGGCGTCGAGGCGGTGACTCGTCGTACGGATGCGCAAATTTCGGCAGCGCACAGGCTGCACATGTGCGTAGCCATTTCCGTTGCTGAAACTCCGGGCCTTACCGACGAAGATGAAAAGCTGAAGGATATCGTCGAAAGTTTTTCGATTGCGTACAAGGCGGCGGATTATGTTGAAATCAACTTAAGTTGCCCGAATACGGGTGAAAACCGCATTGACCTTGACATGTCGCTTGTCAACAAAATTTTTACCGCAATTACGGATTACCGCAACAGTCAAGAAATTCGCAAAGCGATCTATGCCAAACTCAGCCCGGATAT
Source organism: uncultured Fibrobacter sp. (assembly GCA_946413655.1). Taxonomy (GTDB): domain Bacteria; phylum Fibrobacterota; class Fibrobacteria; order Fibrobacterales; family Fibrobacteraceae; genus Fibrobacter. Next base: position 4,618 of record CAMKLO010000055.1, read on the forward strand.
GCCGGATAATCATACGTCGACCATCATGGATATGCTTGTGAAGGTGGGCGTGAATGGTGTAGTTATTGGCAACACGTACCCGACAAAAAAGTTGGAAGACCTTCCGGTTCACGTGGCTTACAAGGATTTGACTCCGCTTCGCGCTGATGGCGATTGCGGTGGCATGTCCGGTCGCCCGCTTTACGAGAACATGGTGAAAAAGGTCAAGTTCGTTCGCGAACACTACCCGCAGATGAGCGTTATCGCTTGCGGCGGTATTGACCACGGTTATAAGATTTATGACCTCGTGAAACTTGGCGTCGATGCGGTGCAGTGCTATTCCGTTGTCGCGTTCCGATGGATGGCGGCACATGCGATGCGCAAGGAACTTGCCGAGGCGCTTTCAAAAGACGGTTTCAAAACTCTAATGGAATACGATGCAGCTCGTTCGAAACAGTAAGATTTTTTTCGTAGCAGTTTTGCTTGCGTGTGTCCAGTCTTTCGCTGGATACTTTATCGAGCAATCCTACGAAGACGTACCGCCTGCGGATTCGCTTTCGGCGCTTTCTTTTGGCGGCGAACTGGAGCTTGTCTATTATTTGAGTTCTATTCATCCGGGAATTTTACTGAGCGGTGAGTACCGTTTTCACAAGCATCATTCGGCAGACGTTTTTGGTGTAGCGCTGTTTTCCGGGGATTATCTGGAAATCGGGCTTGATTGGAGGTTTTTCTTTAGAGGGCTCCGCGAAGACGATTTTTTACGCATTGGTGTTTCTTTCGTGTCGTTCGAGCGCGATGACGAAAGTTTCTTTCCGCCTCGCGTAACGGTCGGTTATGGTCGAGATATCTTGTTCTTTAAGAACACGAGCTTTTTGTGCCGTTTGGAACTCAGCGGAAGTTATATTATCGGAAAGCCGCTCGCCGAAAAGGATAACGATTTTATGAATCGCGAAGCGCATTTTACGGCGGCGCTCCATGTCGGGTTTTACTTTTTTTAGTAAAGTTTAACAGGGTGGTATCAATGTCTAAGATTATTCGTGCAATTCTCGTTCTCTCGTTCTTGTCGGGTGCTGCGTTTGCGGCGCCTTGGCTTGGTCTCATTTATAAGAAATCCCTTTACGAAAACCATTTGGCGCTCCTTGTTTCTGGCGTCCATCCTGAATCGGGCTGCCTTTCTGCGGGTGTCGTTTCGGGAGACTTGGTCATCGGGGTCGATGGCAAGGAACTGGTCAATGTGGCGCAAATCCAGAATGTTCTGAAAGATGCAGCCGTGGGTTCGAAAGTAGATATTGAAATTTTCCGTGATGGCAAGCGTATTCCGCTGACGGTGACGCTTACGGAACGTCCGGACGACATTTCCAGCCTGACGGGTTCTGCCATCGGTAGCAAAATGGCATCGTTCGGCAAGAACTTCTACAAGAATGGCGAAAAGAGGCAAGAGGCTCCGAAGGCGACTCTCCTTGACTTTTGGGCGACCTGGTGCGGACCTTGCCGCCATACGCTTTCTGTGCTTGAACAGATGTACAACAAGTATTCCGGCCAAGGGCTAGAAATCATAGGAATTTCGTCCGAACCGAAAAACACGCTCCTCACGTTCTACAAAAAACAGCATGCGTCCCCGTATCCGCTGTACCGCGATGCCGATCAAGGGCTTTGGCGCCGTTACGGGATCCATGCGGTTCCGACGCTCATGCTCCTTGATTCTAACGGCTACATCAAGCGTGTCTGGAGTGGGGCTCCAAGTTTTGAAATGCTTGAAAAGCTGGTACTCGAAGTGCTAGAAAAATAGGTCGCAATTTGCAAATAAGTAAGCCCGCGTTTTTTGACGCGGGCTGCTTTTTACTCTAGAAACTTAAACTCATAAAACTAAGTTCAAAGTTCCAAGCTTAGTCGTAATTGGACTTGGCTTCGGACTGGGCTTTGAAAATCTTGTCGTATTCGTCTTTCGAGATCCTCTTGTAACCTGTGACAATCTTGCCAGATTCGTCTTCGCCAAATTCATAGTAGGCGGAGTCGCCTTTCACTCGCATCAAAATATCCATGTTGAGGGAGTTTTTGCCGCGGAGGGCGTTGTTTTCGTATTTGGCGGTCAAGTCCCCGTTCACGTTCCTGATAGTGTAGTCGATGTTGTTCTCAGTGAATACTTCGAAAATCATGTCGGCTTCGCCTTTCCAGTAGCCTGTGTATTGGGCCTGATTATCGCCGCAGCCGAAGAACGTGAAAGAAGAAAGAAGAAGTGCAGAGAGAAGAATTTTTGTTTTCATGGCTTTAAATTAGAATTTTTTTTTCGTTTAAGTTAGTGAAACTATGTAACGATGTTTTAACGGAACATTATTTACAGCACCTGAAACCGACGCTTGGGTACTGATTCTGTGGATAAAAACTGAATTTGCTTTCGGAACAGCGGCTTTCGTTGTTGGTATTCCACGCTCCGCCGGCAACAAGGAACTTGTCCGGGTGCTGTTTGCTGGTCGTCGATGTCCATTCCCAGAGGTTTCCATTCATGTCGTACATGCCCCACCAGCTGCGGCATTGTGTTTTACGGCCGCTGCGTTTGGCGGCTTTCGTGTTGGTGTTGCACTTGCTCTGCTTGTAGCTGTTGCCGTAGGAATACTTGAATCCGTCCTTGCCACGGCAGGCGGCCTGCCATTCATCGATGGTGCAGAGGTGCTTGCCTTCGCTTGAGCAAATGCGGGCGGCTTCTTCTTGGCTTACCATGTCCTTGGGGGTGGCGTCAGGCTGGTTCGGGTATTCGTAGGCATCGACGCAGACGGTACGGCCTCCGACGGGAACGGGGTAGGCGTTCTTTCCGCAAATATTGTCCGATGCCATGTCGTATTTGGATTCTTCCCAGGCGGTACGGTTTCCGACGGAATCTTCGGCGTAGAAGAATACGGAGCCGGTCTTGTTGTAGTCGATGGGCTTGCTTGCGTCTTGCGGGTTGAGCGTATCGCCGATGGAGACGAATGTCTTGCACTTGATTTCGTCGCACTTGACCTTGAGCTTGATGGGGTCGTAGTAACGGCCTGCGGGCGGTGTAATTTCTGCCATGGGCGGAACCTTGTCCGAGTTGCGGAGGGAGTCTGCGAAGCGGGCCTTGTTCAAGGAATCCTGCCTGGCCTTATCGATCCTTGCTAGAGAGTCCAGGCTGTCTTTGCGGGCTTTGCGGACTGCGCGGATGCTGTCACGAAAGTTCCTGAGGCTATCCTTGTTGATTGCCGGTTTAATGTTGGCTAGCGAGTCCGCGATGCGGAGACTGTCTGCCCTGCGCAGGCTGTCGGCCATGCGTAAGCTGTCGGCGATTCTTGCGTCTTCGAGCGCCTTCAGGCTGTCGGCCTTGGCTTGTTCAAGCTGACGGAGGCTGTCGAGTATTTGCTGCTGGCGTAATGCCAGTTCCGAAAGCTTCTGGTCCTCAAGGGCCTGTTGCTTGATTTTGTTTAGCTGGCATTGCACGACGAACAGGCAGAGGAGCAAAAGGATCATTAGAATCAAGATAACGAGATTGCGTTTCCCGTTTTTCTTTTTCTGTGGTTCTGTGGACTTGTTTGTCTTATTTGCGTTTTCCATAAGCTATCCTGAATCTTAATTTTCTACAGTTTCGTTTTCGCCTTCGACCGGTTCTTCGTCGATGACTTCGTTGAAGAGTTCGTGCCAGTGGCGGAAAATTTCTGCCTTGAGTTCCTTTGGGGTGAGTCCGCGTCTCAGGTTGTTCCTGTAGGCGGTGGAAATCTTTCCGGTTTCTTCGGAGACGATGATGATGAGGGCATCGCTTTCGGCGGCGAGAGCTTTTGCGGCGCGGTGGCGCATGCCGTAGCCGGCGTCTCCTTCGATGTTACCTGTCGGCATCGGAAGAATGCAGCCTGCGGCGACAATCGATTTGCAGTTGAGGATGACGGCACCATCGTGTAATGCGGAATTCGGGAAGAACAATGCGCGTAAAAGTCTGGAGCTGATGCGTGCGTCGAGCAATTCGCCTGTATCGGCGTAGTTCTTGAGTCCGACTCGCTTTTCTAAAACGATGAGCGCACCCGTCTTGGTTTTTGCCAGGTCCTGCACCGCGGTACAAATCTTTTGAGCGATGTCGTCGAGACCGCTTGCGTGGAAGAGAATATTGCGCAAATCGACCTTACTGACACTTTGACCGATTCGTGTAAGAGCGCTTCGGATTTCGGGCTGGAATAGAATCACGACGGCGATAATACCGAGTGTGGCAAGGTTACTGAGCATCCATACAAGCGTGTGCAGTTCCCACCATTGAGCAATGAGCCATGCGAGAATGAGCAAGAACGAACCGAAAATCATCTGTGCCGCACGCGTTCCGCGGAACAGCAAGAAGATGTAGTAAAGAATAACCGATATGAGGAGAATGTCCAGAATGTCGGCCATTCGAACATCGATGATGTTGAATAACTTAAACAGGGTCATGGGACTTCAGAGCCTCCAGGTATAAAAGGGATTCCTTTGCCTCGCGAACATCGTGAACGCGGATAACGCTTGCACCGCCAAGGGCGGCGACAACTCCTGCCGTAACGGTCGGAATAAGTCTGTCGCTTGATTCAAGGCCCATCATCTTGCCGATGTAAGACTTTCTGGACGTGCCAATCAAAACGGGGTAGCCGTCCTTGAGCATTTCATCGACGGATTTCATCAAGTCGATGTTGTCTTGGACAGTCTTTCCGAAGCCAATTCCTGGGTCGATGCAGATGCGTTCACGCTCGACGCCTGCGTCCAGCAGCTTTTTCACTTGCGCGAGGAGTTCTTCTCGAACTTCCTGAACGACGTTCGTGTAGGGCTTGAAATCCTGCTGCATTGTGCCGAAGTTCCCGCGCATGTGGTTCAAAACGACGCTTGCTTTTGTGCGGGCAACCGTCGCAACCATGTCGGGGTCCATCATGCAGGCGCTGATGTCGTTGATGATGTGGGCGCCAAGACGCATGGATTCTTCGGCGACTTTCGCCTTGACCGTATCGACCGAGATGTAGAACTTGCGGAATCCCGGATTGTTCAAATCTTCTGAAATCGTCGCCGTTTGCGCGAGCGCTTCGACGACCGGACATACGCGGTCGAGTTCTTCCTGTTCGCTCACCGGAGCGCTTCCGGGGCGGCTGCTTTCACCGCCGATGTCGAGAATCACGGCTCCTTGTTCGACTAGCGAAATCGCATGCTCGTAAGCGGCTTCGGGCGTGTTATGCTTGCCTCCATCGAAAAAACTGTCCGGGGTAACGTTCACGATACCCATGACAAGCGGCATCCTCGAAGCTGGAATGACATCATTCCCAATTTTCCAAGGAATAGCGCGTGTTGATTCAAGTAAAGTACGGAGCATAGTTACGGAGCGTTCTTTTATTGTTGGTCGGATTCTTTGACGGAATTGGTGGCGGTCTCGTTGCCTGTAGCGGGTGCTGGCTGTACGTCGGTAATCGGTGCTACCGGAGGCGGGTTTCCTGGATCCGGCGGCGGAGTGTTTTCTTCTTCGCGTTTCTTCGCGAGTTCTTCCATGGCCTGGTACTGGCGGCTCTTCTTTGTTCCGGTGAGCTTTTCGCCAGCCATCACGCGGTCAATCTCTTCGCGGTCCAAAACTTCAAATTCGAACAGCGCTTCGGCGAGGTCGATGAGCTTGTCCTTGTTCTCTTCGAGGAGCTTGCGTGCGGCCTGGTCCATGCGCTTGATGAGGTTGTTGATGGCGTTGTCGATTTTTTCGGCCATCATCTCGGACATTTCCTTGGGCTTAGAAATCTCACGTCCGAGGAACACTTCGCCATCAGCGCGGCTGTAGCACACCGGTCCGATTTCTTCGTCGAAGCCCCATTCCGTCACCATCTTGCGGGCCAGTTCTGTGGCACGCTGGATATCGTTACTTGCACCCGTGCTCTGGTGGTTGAAGAATATAAGTTCGGCGAGGCGGCCAGACATCATAATCATGATGCGTTCTTCGGCATACTCGCGGCTGTAGCTCACCTGGTCGCGTTCGGGCAGGCTCATGGTCACACCGAGAGCGCGTCCGCGGGGGATAATCGTAATCTTGTGGAGCGGATCGCTGTGTTTGCACAGAAGCGTCATGAGGGCGTGGCCCGCTTCGTGGTAAGCGGTGTGGCGCTTTTCTTCGTCGGTCATCAGGAGCGTGCGGCGTTCGGCACCCATGCTGAGCTTGTCGCGAGCTTCTTCGAAGTCGAGCATCGTCACTTTCTTGTTGTTGAACCTTGCGGCGAGGAGCGCTGCCTCGTTTACCAAGTTCTCGAGGTCGGCACCGGCAAGTCCCGGCGTTCCCTTGGCGACGGCCTTCACATCGACATCCGGTGCGAGAGGCACCTTGCGTTTTTTGAGGTGGACCTTCAAAATTTCTTCGCGGCCCTTGAGATCGGGGAGTCCTACCACAATCTGACGGTCGAAACGACCCGGACGCAACAGCGCCTTGTCGAGTACGTCAGGACGGTTTGTGGCGGCAATCAAGATGACGCCTTCGTTAGCGGTAAAGCCGTCCATTTCCACGAGCAACTGGTTCAAAGTCTGTTCGCGTTCGTCGTGCCCGCCGCCGAGACCCGCACCACGCTGGCGACCCACGGCATCGATTTCGTCGATGAACAAAATGCACGGGGCGTTCTTCTTGCCTGTTTCAAACAAGTCGCGCACACGCGATGCACCCACGCCGACGAACATTTCCACGAAGTCCGAACCCGACATGCTGAAGAATGGCACGCCTGCTTCGCCAGCAACAGCGCGGGCGAGAAGCGTCTTACCCGTACCCGGAGGACCAACAAGGAGCGCACCCTTCGGAATGCGACCGCCCAAAGCATCGTACTTTTTCGGGTCCTTCAAAAATTCGACGAGTTCCTGCAGGTCCTGCTTCGCTTCGTCGCAGCCGGCAACGTCATTGAACGTCGTCTTCTTCTGGGCGTTCAGCTGCTTAACCTGGCTCTTGCCAAAGGAGAACGGGCTCTTTCCGCCACCGCCCATCTGACGAGTCATCATGATGTAGAAGAACGCAATCAGCAAAATGGCCGGGAGGAATGCAATCAAAGTGTCGAGCCAAGTGGTCGATTCGTGGATGACCTTGACCTTGACTCCCTTGAATGTTTCCCACGCCGAAATCTGTTCGTTCGAAATTTCGAGCATGTGGCTCTTGAAATGCTTGGTGTTCACGTCACCGCTTGCGCGCGTAAATCTGGCCAGAGCGCTCCTGTTCTTTTTCGCCTCGGCAATTTCTTCCGGGGTCATTTTGTAAGCGCCTTCGATAATCACGCCATCGGGAGTTTTTTGCAGCGTAAGTTCGGTGATGACCTTCGCGGAATCGCCCATCATCGCCAAAAATTCAGTACGGGTAATATCTTTTTCGGAATCCTTTGCTGTCATGGGGAACATGACAAAAAGCATGAGGAGCATGATGAGAACAATGATGAAATTTCTGTTCTTAAAAGGGGCTGTAGGCTTCTTAGGTTGATTCATTATAATCCTTTTCGTTCATCTCGCAAGATACAAATTTCTGGGCGCCGTCGGGGGTGCAAAATTCGCAAAACTTGATGGTATGGCGTATTTTGACGATGGAACGCTTGCGATATACGGTGCGTACTGGAATTTTGACGTGGGCCGGTTCTTTAGGGCCATAGAAAAAGCCAATCGGGAAGCGGAAACCTAGCTCCGAAAGCCACAACCGGAACATCTCCGAAAGGTCGGCATTTGCATGCTCCCGCAGAATTTTATTGAGTTTTTTCTTGTCCAGTGAGATTGAGGTATGGGGTGTGACGGGCGTTGCATTGTCATCTCCGCCTGAGTCTTGGAATGCGTCATTCTCGACTGCATTGTCATCCCCGACTTGTTCGGGGATCACCATCTTGTTTTGCAAGGCTTTTCCGAACACTTCTTCGCATTTTACCATCATCTTCGCATACGCCTTGTCGGCAAGTTCCGCGATGTGGCAAAGTTGCTTTGTTGTTCCTGGGCATTCTCTTTCCAACTGCGGCAAAAATTCGTGACGAATCTTGTTGCGGGCAAATTTCACATCCGCATTGCTCTCGTCCTCGCACCAAGTTAATTTGTTCTTTCTCGCATATTCGAGCAATTCTGCACGAGTGATATTCAAAAACGGACGATAAATATAGACGAGAGACGAAAGACGAGAGACGAAGGACTCGTCATTCTGAGCGAAATTCGACAAGTTCTCCAACCGGTAAGGTCCCTGAGCTTGTCGAAGGGCTTGAATCCCTCTGAGCCCTGCAAGCGTCGTTCCGCGCTTAAGCCGCATGAGCATCGTTTCCGCTTGGTCGCCCGCATGATGCGCCGTGACGATTATAGACGAAAGACGAGAGACGAAAGACGAGAGAGAATTGTCATCCTGAGCGCTAGTTGTCATTCCGGCCTCCGTGCCGGAATCACCATTGTTTTCGTCATCCCCACGCTCTACGTTGTCATTCCCGCGCAGGCGGGAATCTCCAATTTCATTTACAATCTCGACCAGCGCTTTGTACCTAGCATCCCTTGCGTTTTCTTCGAGCGATCCTTCAGCGGCCTTGAGCGCTTCGCCATCCAAACGTTTCAAGAAAAACGGAATATTGTGCGACTTCGCAAATTCCTCGACAAATGCAGCATCCCTGTCGGCAGTGCCTTCGCGCAGCCCGTGATGCACATGAGCAATCCCCAGCCATTCAATTCCAAGTGCATCGCGGTTCTCGATAAAATAATGAGCCAAGCAAATAGAATCCAAACCGCCCGAAACTGCAAGCAGCAGGCGCTTGAAACCGTAATCAAGGATTCGTTTTTTGATGCTTGCGAGTTCGTCGGTAATCATTCTAGTCCGTATAATGTCTGGCGAAAGGCTCGAGAATGTTTTTAGTCTCTTCTGTTACAAGGTTCTTTGTACATTCGTAATATTCTTCGCGGTTATCTAGGCTGAATCCTTCTACAGGACCTTCTTCGTAGTGGTAAGAATCGTTTTCGTCGCCGCGGTCGCTAAGCAGAAAGTCTGCGTTCCCTTCTAGGCATTGCTCTTTTGTAATAAGGCCTAATTGTTCGTGCTTTGTGCAAGTTTTGCCGTTGCTGGAAAATGTTTCGTAGTAATTCATGCCGGTCTTGTCAAATTTGGCAGAACCATCTCTAGTAAAGGTTTGACTGCCGATTGAAATTTCTGAAGCCGAAATGACCTTTATTACCTGGGCTTCTACGAGTGAATCGACGATCAAATCACCGATGTCGAATCCGAGATTATATTCCAAAATATTACCCAAATTCCATTTATCTTCTTTGCCAGTGGTGCTGCTTAAATCGACTACGGTCGTGGTGTATGCGGAATCCGCGGTAATGGTGATTGTCCTTGCGATACCTCTCATGTGGGCGATAGAGGAGGTGCATTTGAATTCGGTTTCTCCGTAGGTCCTTATGCAACCGGTCATCTTCCATTTGCCGTAAATGCCGTTGTGGTCGGTGCTCAACAGCAATGTTTCGCGGTTCTCATAGGCATCGTAAGACTGCTGCATATTGGGGTCGTCGGCTACGAATTTTTCTACGGGGCCAATCCACATGGAGTCCCCGATAACCGTAAGCTTGTTTGAGTCCAGCGGAATGGCGCTTTCTTCCCATGCGAAAGTTTTTGTGCTTGGATGATAGTTACAGGTTTCAATTCTTTGGTACATGATTCCTGTTGCTTCGTCATATCTGTGTGCGATTGCGTAGGTGTAGCCCTCGCCGAAGTCATTTGAAGAACTTTCTCCTGAGTCCGTGGCCGAGGTCGAACTGTCGTCACCGCAGGCAATAAATAATGCAGCCAAGGTGACAAGAGAAAAAATTTTTTTCATTTAGTTCCCTTCGTATTTTTATTTCAAGTTAAACTGTTTAACACATTCTTCAAATTCATCATCGTTGTCGCTGTAGCTTAGTAGTTGATCGACAAAAGTATGGTGGATGTTGCTGTAATCTTTTTTGAGAAAATCCATGTCGTGCTCGGTAGCTTCGCAATACTCTTGCGTGATGTCAAGGTTTTTGTTCCATTTGGTGCATGTCATTCCTTGGTAGGATACCTTTATTATGGCGTTAGTGTATTGCGTGGGTTGCATTCCTATGGAAAGAGTTGTGTTGATTTCGATAACCTTTCCATCTACAGAAATATTTACAGTGTTGGAATCTTTCTGCACGAACCATAAGCCACTAGTTATAAATGCCGTGTCCGAAGAGATTTCCTGGTTTTCGATGAAGTAGTTGCTGCATAATTTTTCTTTTGATTCGTCGCCAAATATCTGGTAAATTTGGTAGCAGTATTCGCCGGGACCATAAAGCTTATAGATATCTTTGAAACTTGATTTTATGGTTCTCTGGGTTGGTTCAAGTATAAGAGTTTGTTTAAGATTGGACGGGTTGGGTATATATGTTCCGTTTCTGATTCTGCCGACAAGTTCCCATGTGGAAAAAATGGAATTCGATTTGCCTACATAAACATAAGCAGCGTTGGGATCGTCGCATTCGTCCCCGATGTAATCGCATTCGTATAGAGTGTCATTAGACATCTTGAATCCGAAGGAACGGTCTATCATATATTTAAGCGTGTCTCCGCCATATTCGGATTGGAACGTAGATGGCGATACGTCGTACCTGTCAAAAATGCCCGTGTAGTCTTCCGTTACCCACTTGAACGAATTTGTGATGGAATCGTAATCGCATTCCTCTTCGAGGAAATAGTACCTGAGATATTTTTCGTCGAAGAATGAAAAATGGTCCGTTTTTTCAATTGTGATCCAGTTGTCAGACGGACTTTCGATACTTGATGAACCATTCTTTTCAAAAGGCGAAGTAGAATTGTCATCTCCGCATGCGATAATCAACAATGCCATCGCGATGAATGCTAAATGTTTTCTCATAAATTACCTTGTTTTGAAAAAACGAAATTTTGTGCTATAGTAGTCCATGTAAGAATGCTTTTGTTTCTGGAGTGATTAGGGTTTGCATGCATTCTTGGAATTCCTCGGTGTTTCTCAAAGTGAAAAATTCGTGTATGGGACCTTCTTTGTAATAGTCTTCATCAAACGCTTTGTCTCTTCCGCTGAGAAGGATATCGCTGTTTCCTTCTTTGCATAGGCTTTCTGTAATTCCTCCCATGAAATCCATGGATTTACATGTTTTTCCGTTACTTGTAAAAGAAATTCCATCTCCGAATCCCATGTCGTTGAATTCATCTACCCATTGATATTCAAAAACTTGATTGTTAATTACAAATTTTGATTCGTCAATAATCTTGACGTTTTTTTCGAATGTATTTGGGTCCATGACAAAATTTGTGGTGTCATCGAAAAAGAATATTTCAATAATCCTAGGGATATTCCAATGAGTGTCTCTAAAGGCTTTTGCGGTAGCAGGATTGTGTTTGAACGTGTTATAAATAGAGTCCTTTGTGATTTTTAAGGTTTGTGAAATTCCCGCAAGACTGTTGATATATATGTCGCATTTGATTTCTGTTTTGCCGATGACTCGAGTGCATCCGGTGAATTCCCATGTCCCATAAATTCCATCGTGATTACTACTTAAAGCAAGCTTCTCGTAGTTGTAGTAATAATCTTCTGGGTCGTATTCTTTAGGGGATGGGCCAAGCCACATGGAATCACCGACGATTTTGATTGAGATCATGTCGATGGGTTCAATATTTTCTTGCCATGTAAATGTCTTGGAATCTGGGTGGTAGTAGCAAGAGTATATCTCTTGATAGGCGATGCTCGTTGATGCGTCGAATCTGAACGGGGCTGCAAATGTGAATCCTTCTCCGACATCGTAAGAACCGGGATTATTTGTTGCGGACGATGGATTGCTGTCGCTGCATGCGACAAATAATGGAACTGTAAATGAGAATGCTGTGGCAAAGATAAGTGCAAAAAATCTTTTCATACTTTTTCCTTGAAAAAAATCTTTCCATTATAAATTTATAAAAATAATTGTTTTTGGATTTTATGCTTTGAAGGCTTTGTTTTATTATTCTTATCGAAGTTAAGCGATAATTCCAAATTGACGATTTTCACCTTTCCAACTTAAATCTAAAAAATTATATTTGCCCCTCAAGGAGGCCCCTATGGCAAAACATAACAGTAAGGCGGTCATCAAGTCGGGCAAGTCCTGCGATGCTTTTGAAACCGCGAAGGAGAGCGCTATGTTACGCACGCTCCGCATAGACGGCTCCCAGAACGGAGCCACGCTACGGACAAGAGTTGTACGCGACAAGACAAAGTACAATCGAAATTTGAAACATAAGAAGTCCCTCGCCGATGCGGGGGATTTCCCTTTTATGGGGCAATAATCAAAAAAGGATGTTTAAATTCAATCCTGCAACTGCCGCGAGTGGGGCTACAGTTGGAATCAAGATGACTTTTGCTTTTTCATTCTCTTTATTCAATTCGGAGCGTCTGCGTTTGTAGATGTCGTAGGCGCGTTCATACGAGGCTCGCTTGCTGTTCTTGCCGGTTTTTGTGAAATAGGAGTACAATCCGTATGTTACACCGGTAATGCCAATGACTGTTAAGCCAATACCCGTGAATTTTAGAATGTGTCTATTCATTTCAACCCAATCACTGCCATCGCCGCTGTTGAATGCCGTCGCTATTGTCATTACCCCAAATCCAGTCGAGAATATGCCGATAAAAAATCCAATAGAGGCTTTGTTAATGGCGTCATTTTCTGCTTGAATCAAGTTTTTGTAATAGTTGTCAAAATCGACTTGTGTGAGAGCGGCGTATTGTTCTGCATAAACGGAATCTTTTTGAAAAAACGAAGGGCGTATATCGCTTGCCGGATTTGCGTGGGCTATGCAAAATGCGGCGGCAATAAGCAAAAATACAATTATTCGTTTAATCATGATTTCTCCATAAATAAATTACCATTTTTTACAAAAAAAGCCTAGCTTACGTGTGCAAACTAGGCTGAAAAATTTTTAGGGGTTGCTTACTTTTCGCACTTTTTGAAGAAGCAGCTGCGGGCTCCTGTGTGGCAAGCGACTTGCGGACCCTGCATGCGTACTTTGAAGAGGAGTGCGTCGGAATCGCAGTCGGCGGCCCATTCTACGACGGTCATCACGTTTCCGCTGGTGTCGCCTTTGTGCCAGTATTCCTTGCGGCTACGGCTCCAGAATACCATTTCTCCGCATTCGTGCGTGCGGCGGAGAGCTTCTTCGTTCATCCAGGCCATCATCAGCACATCGCCCTTGTCGGCGTCCTGGACGATGGCCGGTGCGAGCTTTACGCCACCGAATTCCACTTCGAATTTAACTTCTTTAATCAAGTCTTCAAATTTCATAATTTAGGTAATAGGTTGTAGGTGTTAGGTATGAGGTCGTGCATTGCACTGTGAGGTCGCTTCGCTTTGAGGTAGGCCCTCACTGCTTTTCAGGATTATAGGCTGGATTGTTTTGGAATAGTGTTTCTATGCATTTTGAGTACTCTTCGAGGTTTCCTTTATCGCGAAGATAATAGGTCGAAATGTCTGAACCTTGATAATCAAGGTTGTCGTTTGTCAAATACTCTTTGTAGGCTTCGCTACAGTATTCCGCTTTGTTCACATAGCCGAATCGGCTTTCGTTAGTGCATGTGATTCCGTTCGATGAAACTTTGCCAAACGAATGTAAGGCTTTAGTTTCAGAGTATGCGTCAGCTTCGATCTTGATAACTTGACCTTGAATGGTAACCGTTGCTGCTTTATTAGACTGGAAACTAAAAGAGATGCCGCGTTCGGGAATGTCTTTTAAATTTCCATTTTCGTCTGTGTCATAATCATCTGTGCAAAAACTAAAGTAATCATGGAAAAAAGTATGAAGAAAACTATTGATTAAGTTGAAGTTGGGGTCTATGGTCAAGTATGTGATGACAGAATCTTGTTTAAATTCGTAGGAGCTATTGAGTTCTTGGGTTCCGCATTTGTATTCTCCGTTTCGGATTCCGCAGTGAACGGCATCCCAATGGCCGAATATGCTATTGTTGTTATTTCCGCCATACATAAAGTAATTGACATCCTCGTCAAGTGGAGTGTCGTTCTCGTATTCTTCGGTATCGCGGTAATAGACTTTTAGGGAGTCTTTACTGATGATGTATGCGGATCTATCGGTAGATCCTTTGGGATCCCAAGAGTAAACGCCATTGGATATGGTGCATTTGCCCCAGTAGTAGGTAAAATAGTTGATGCCGCCTTTTGTTTCGTAAGTTGCTGGGCGTGCTACGCGGAAGGCTCCACGTTCGCCAGACTGTACTCCGCCAGGATTGGTCGAGGAATCGTCGCCGCAACCGGTTATAACTGCGAATGCAATGGCCGCGATAGCGATTGCTGAAAATTTTTTATTCAATTTCATTACAAACGTACTCCTAACCATTGCTGTATGTTATAGTTCGTCGTTCTGGCTCCTGTAGGGGGGGGAGCCCAGTGATATTTGTTTTGAGATCCTTCGACAAGCTCAGGATGACACAACATCTGTCACTCTGGAGGCACATCGCGCCGATAGAGTTCATGGACCCTATCGAGTCCTACGGACTCTCCAGGATGACAAAGCCTCACACCTCATGCCTCAAAGCGAGCTTGCGAGCGACCTCACACCTCATTATCCACGCACCTGTCCATTGCCACGGAGAATCCACTTGTAACTGCAGAGGCTTTCGACGCCCATCGGGCCGCGAGCATGGAGCTTGTCGGTGGAAATGCCCACTTCGGCGCCGAGGCCGTATTCGCCGCCGTCGGCAAAGCGCGTGCTGGCGTTCACCATGACGCTGCTGCTATCGACGTTTGCGACAAAGTAGTCCTGAACGTTGGCGTCTTCGGCAACGACCGCTTCTGTGTGGCGGCTGCTGTTCTTTTCGATGTGGTCACAGGCTTCGACCACGTTATCGACGAACTTGACGCTAGCCTTGAGTGCAAGGTATTCGTGATGGTAGTTGCTGTCGTCGCCGATGTCCTTGATACGGCTGTCGTGCGATTGTGCATCTTTGTTACCAAAGAGTTCTACGCCACGGTCAGCGAGGCAATCGAGCAATTTTTTGACGTTTGCATCATCGATATGGCGGTCGATGATGACGCATTCCATAGCGTTGCAAACGCCGGTGCGCTGAGTCTTGGCGTTGATGAGAATGTTCACAGCCTTTTCCATGTCAGCGGATTTATCGACATAAACATGGCAGATGCCGTTGAAGTGCTTGATGACAGGAATCTTGCTCTGTTCCACGACTGCACGAATCAAGCGTTCGCCACCGCGAGGAATCACGAGGTCGAGGCAGTCATTGCGCTGCAAAAGCATGCCCACGAGGTCGTGGCTCGTTTCGGTCACGAGCTGCACGGCATCCTTGTCAACGCCGTTTTCTTCAAGTGCCTGGTGGAAAATCCCGGCGAGGCACTTTGCGGAGTTGAGCGATTCTTTGCCGCCACGGAGAATCACGGCGTTGCCGGCCTTGAAGCAAAGGCAAGCACCGTCAATCGTCACGTTCGGGCGGCTTTCAAAAATGAAGAACACAGAACCTATGGGCACGGCAACTCGGCTAATCTTGATGCCGTTCTTGAGTTCGCGGGATTCGAGAACGCGGCCCAGCGGGTCGGTAAATGCGGCGATTTCTTCGGCGCCTTTGGCCATCGATTCGATGCGGGCGTCGTTCAAAGTCAGGCGATCCATTTTGGAATCGTCCAGCTTGCCGGCGGCAGCTTCGAGGTCGAGCTTGTTGGCGGCGAGAATTTCCGGCTTCTTTGCGCGGAGAATTTCTGCAACACGTGCGAGCACGGCGGCGCGTTTTTCGGCGCTCAAGGTACGGATTTTCTTGCTCGCGTTTTTTGCGTTTGTCGCGAGTTCATCAGAGTATTTTTCCAAATTAACGTTATTCTGTGTCATATTAGGAAATATAGAAACATTCAATGGGTGATGTCCTGGATCCTTCCACTTGCGTGTCAGGATGACGAATCTTCAGCGTTGTCACATCCAAATGCCACTTAGGACGGAATAACAATTAAGGTTGTCACCCTGCACTCATAAGGTTGTCATCCCGGCTTGAGCATGTCCCGGACAAGTTCCGGGATGCTGGGATCACCTTCTTGTATAATAAGACATGTAAAAAAGTCCCGCTTTGCGGCGGGACTCTTGAAAATTCAAAGCTTGTCGGCTAGACTTTACTGGATGTTTCGAGGCAGAGCCTCTCAACATGACGAAGATTCTGACGAACTAATTACAGCAAGTTCACAATTGCCGTGAACAGCGCGTCCGAAAGGGCGTTCGTTTCCAAACCTTCAATCACACTGAACTGGTTGAACATGATTTGGCCCTTGCCAAACGGCACAAGCTGCAAGTCAACGCCCGTCTTGATTTCGCCATCCTTGAGCGTCACGGAACGTGCATAGACCTTCGCGCCAGCGAGTTCGTTCAACGAAATGCCCGGCATAGCCGATGCGGAATTGTGGTCGAGAACGCCGTTGCCACCAAAGACCGTCATGAGCGGGGAATCCTTCGGCAAATAATGCAGGCTGAATTCGTTTGCACCTGTCGTCCAGTGTGCTTCGATGTTGTTTTCGAAGTTGTGGCTTTGGTTCAGGAGGTCAATATCTTCGGTCGTCATATCGGAGAGCAACAGAGTCTTGCCACCGTTCTTCGTGACGTCGATAATCTTGTTCAAAATTTCGTCTGGCCAAGAACTCAAGTTTGCAGTGAAGATAATTTGTTCAGAACCTTCCAGTGCGGCAAGTGCGTCACTCGATTCATCATAGTTGTCCAAGAAGCAAACCTTGCTCATGGCTTCCTTCACGTCGGCCTGTTCAATCACGATCAAGTCTTCTTCGCTGGAGTGGACTTCCTTGCCGTTGTCCTTGAGCGTAAGCTTTATTTTGTACATGCCTGTTGAACGCGGTGCCATCAACGTGCAGATACCGAGTTGCGTAAGAGTCTTCTTTTCGGCGGGTTCTTCTGGGAGAACCTTCTGCGTGTTGAGAACTTTGTCCTTGTTATCGAGGAGCGAAACTTCAATTTCTACATCTTCGAGACGGCTGTTGTTTAAAAGCGTAAGCTGGAAGCTGACTTCGCTCTGCGGTGCGACAACATGTTCCAGTTCACTGATGAGCACTCGGCTGGGAGCCGTGATTTCTCGGGCGAAACTTTGAATCTGGCTGCCCTTGGACTTTCTGTTTTCGTCGTTAAGGCCGCTAAAGTCGGTGCCGTTGTCTGCCCACTGGTCGAGGAAAAATCCCGAAATCTGCGGGTTGCTTTGGAAAGCGGTAATTTGGTCGTACTTGCTCTTGAGCGCAATGCGATAGACATCGTTGTTGAACGATTCGAAGTTCGGCCAAATCGAAAGCTTTTCGTCGGCGACGAACGTTTCTACGGACTTGAATTCGTTCTTGATTGCCTTTTGGCTCTTGACGCTGCGTGGACCGGCAATGGTGGTTGCGCGCTTCGGGAACAATGTGTTGTTTTTGAGTGTTACAAGGACCTTGTTCTCGATGTCGTTCAAAATAGGTTCTTCTTCGTCCTGGAAGTGGCTGTCGCCAAGACC
>CAMKLO010000056.1 GCA_946413655.1 uncultured Fibrobacter sp.
GACGGAATACGAAATTACAAAGAGTGATTCCGAAAATTTTGAAAAAAAGATAGAGACTTTTATTTCGGAGACGAATACGAAAAAATCAGTCATGTTCACAATGGTGACTTCGTTTGGCCTAAAGCATAATAAGTATAGCGGTTTTGTTCAGAAAGAACTTACGTTGGATGACTTGTTTTAAATTGTTGGAGGCTTGTTTTGCGGCGGTTGTTGATAGGTTTTATTGCACTGGGAGTTTTGATTGTGTTGCTGTGCGTGGCGACGCTTTGCTTTGGTGCGGTCAGTATTCCGTTTGCGTCGGTGGTGCAGGCGTTGTTTAGCCCGGGTGCGGATGTTTCGTCGAACATCTTGTGGAACTTGAGAATTCCGCGGATGATTGCTGCGGTTTTGGCGGGGGCGTCGCTTGCGGTGTCGGGCTTGTCGCTGCAGACAGTGTTTCGGAATCCGCTTGCGGGGCCGTTTGTGCTTGGTATTAGCAGTGGCGCGAGCCTTGGTGTGGCGCTTGCGCTATTGGCGGGCATTGGTTTTGGAAGCGTGGGCGTGCTGGGATCGGCGGCGCTTGGCGCGTTGCTTGTGACGCTTGTCGTGATGTTTGCGGCGACACGTTTTGCGCAGACGGGCGTGCTTTTGATTGTCGGACTTTTGACGGGGTACTTTATCGATTCGATTGTGAGCGTGTTGATTGCCGGGAATTCTTCGGAGTCGCTGCGCGTTTATGTGGCGTGGGGCATGGGGAGCTTTGGGCGCGTGACGCTGGGTGACGTTTGGATGTTTGTATTTGCGGTGGTTGTAGGCATGGCGCTGATTGGTGTTTCTCTGCGTTATTTGAATGCGGCACTTTTGGGCGATGATTTTGCACATGGGCTTGGGTTGAATGTGAAGCGCTCGAAGATTTGCGTGTTGCTCGGCGCGAGCCTTTTGGCGGGTGCAACAACGGCTTTTTGCGGGCCGGTGGCGTTCATCGGAATTGCCGTTCCGCATTTAGCTTATCTGCTTTTCAAAACGACGAATCATCGCGTACTTTTGCCCGGGGCTGCGTTGTGCGGAATGGCACTTGCGCTTTTGGGTGGGCTTTTCCCGGCTTCGGTGCCGCTGAATGCTGTGCTTTCGTTGGTGGGTGTTCCCGTGATTATGTGGGTGCTTGTGCGCGGTTCCGGCGCGCGTTTTTAGGGAGGCCTTTATGACGAATGTTGAATCGCAGTACGTTTTGCTGGAAAGTCGCGACTTGCTGGTGGGTTACAGTTTTGCTCTTGAAACGATGAAAATCCCGTTTGATTTTTCCCTCGCATCGGGAACGGTTGTGGCTTTGATGGGTGAAAATGGATGTGGCAAGAGTTCGCTTCTGAAAACTTTTGCAGGGCTTTTGAAACCTGTGGCGGGCGAGGTCTCACTGGAAGGGAAATCTCTTACGGAATGGGCGCCTCGAGAACGCGCTCAGGAAATATCGCTGGTGCGGATGTCGAGTGCGGTTCCGCCGCGTATGAGTGTGAGTGAATTTGTGCGTTTGGGTCGTTCTCCATATTCTGGAATTTTTGATAGCCGCACGGATGAGGACAACCGCATTGTCGATGAATCGATGGCGCTTTTGGATGTGGCAAATTTTGCAAATCGCCCGATTGCGGAATTGAGCGATGGTGAGCGCAGTCGCGTATTTTTGGCGGAGGCTGTGGCGCAACAGGTGAAAATATTGCTGCTCGATGAACCGAATGCGTTCTTGGATATCCCGCGTAGTCATGCGCTGTTCAGGTTGCTGAAGAAAATTGCGCTGGAACGTAAAATGGGCGTTGTCGTCTCGACGCATTCTGTGGAATATGCGGAGCGTTATTGCGATAGGATTATGGTTGTAAGCGGAGGTGCCGTGCGTGTGGCTGCGGCTCCCGATGCTCGAAAAGCGGGTTTGCTAGATTGGACGGAAACGTTTGAATAATTTATATTTAAATTGTTCCAATCAAGGAGTTTTGTTTATGAAGAATAAATCACGGTTGCTTCGCGCTTTGCTTGGCTCATGCTTGATGTGCTATTTTAGTGCATTCCTAGTGGCATGTTCGGAATCGGCGACATCACCAGATTTGTCAGGTCCGTGGGGCGAAAAACATTTCTTGTGGAAAGTCTCTGATGAAAATTCCTCAGTTTGGTTGCTGGGGAGTATCCATGTGGCAGATGAGTCTTTTTACCCACTTCCAACGGTGATTGATTCCGCTTTTGCCGCATCTAGCGAACTTGCTGTTGAAATCGATATAACTGATGGATATATTGCGAGAGAATTGCGCTCGGAGATGGAGTCCCGCGGAATGCTTGCAACGGGGACATTGCGTGATGTGTTGCCTCCGGAATTGTGGTATTCCTTGGATAGTCTTTGCACTGCGTGGGATTTGCCTGTGAAAATGTTCGAGAGAATGCGGCCTTGGTTGGCGGCAACGGAACTTAGCAGTTATGCTTATATACTGGAAGGTTTGAAATCTGAATACGGAATTGATTATGTGTTGCTCAACAGGGCTGCAAAGGACGGTAAACCTATTATCAGTCTTGAATCGGTGAAAGGCCATATTGATGCTGTTGCGGATCCGGCGGAATCGGATTCTGCGGGGATTTGTTATCTTAAATCTACTTTACACGAAGTTTCAATGGTTAAAATGGTGATGAATGATATGGTTCGCGCTTGGAAAACGGGCGACGATGAGTTGTTGACTCGCTTGCTGGATGAAGAAAATGATGTGGATTATACTCCTGACGAAAAACGTTTTATGGATGAGTATAATCAGCGCTTGATGACGAATCGCAATGTGTTAATGGCTGATTCTGTTGAGAAGTTCTTGCATCAAGATAGAAATGTCTTTGTTGTTGTTGGCGCAGCGCATTTGGCTTATGAACAGGACAACGTAATCGCGTCGCTTGCACGCCGTGGTTTTATTGTTGAACGTTTTTAACGCTTAATCCCAGGCGGGCGAGGCGGTTGTAAAGCGCAGTGCGGTTCATGTTCAGGCGCTCGGCGGCAAGGCTTATGGAACCGTCGCAATTGCGGATGGTCGCTTTTAGAAATTCGCGTTCTTCGTCGAGTTGCTTGTCGCGGAATTCGTCGTAACTGTCGGCGTAGAATACTTTGTTTGTTGTGTTGCTTTCGCTTGTGTAGCGAACGTTTTTGCGCGAGTCTTCGTCGATTTGCAGGTCTTCGGCTCGCAGAATGCCTGGGTCTGTAAAGCAGAGGGCTCTCTGGATGACGTTTTCGAGTTCGCGGATATTTCCGGGCCAACTATGGTTTTGCAGCTTTTGCAATGCTTCGGAGGAGAGCGTGTATGGCTCACCTGCCGGGGCGTATTGGCGTATAAAGTAATTGGCGAGGTCTTCGATGTCTTCTTTGCGGTCGCGGAGTGGCGAAAGCTGCATCGGGATGACGTTCAGACGGTAATACAGGTCTTCGCGGAATCGCTTTTCGCGGATTTCTTCGCGAAGGTCGCGATTTGTGGCGGCGATGATGCGCACGTCAATGTGGCGAGTCTTGTTGGCGCCGATGGGGCGGATTTCGTGATTCTGGATGACGCGTAAAAGTTTGACTTGGGCGTGGAGCGGCATGTCGCCGATTTCGTCTAGGAATATGGCGCCGCCGTTGGCATCTTCGAAAAGGCCGATGCGTTCGTTTTGCGCCCCGGTAAATGCACCACGGGTGTGTCCGAAAAGTTCGCTTTCAAAAAGGGTGTCGGGGATGGCGCTGCAGTTAACGGTGACGAATTTGTCGTAAACGCAGGCGATAGCGCGAGCTATCAGGTCTTTGCCGACACCGGATTCGCCTTGGATGAGGACGGGACCCGTGTGTAGTATGGCGCGTTCTACGTTCTTGCGCAAACCTTTCATGGCTTCGCTTTTGCCGACGAGATGCGACATCCTTTCGCGAAAAATGCGCTTCGCGTTGTAGATTTCCTTGAGCCTCGTAATCTTGCTCATTAGGTGCAGCCGGAGTGCTTCGACGGAAAGGATTGTGTCGTAGAGCTTGCTCGAAACGTTTGCGTTGCGTTCGGGGGTTTCGGCGTAAGCGAGAATCATGGAGTCCGGACTGTTTTCACGGAGTCTCGAAAGATATTCGACATTTTTGTTGGCGAAGGAATCAAGATCCCAGATGACGATGGGCGCGAGCGGGGTACGCAGTGCTTCTGCGATTTCGGGGGCGTTGTCGCTTAATGGAGTGTGTACATCGACGGTGTTATCCACAGAAGAAAGGACGTCCAAGATGAACGAGGACGTTGCAGTTTCTTTTGTGAAAAAATCGATGGAAGGCATTTTAGTTAGAAGTAGGAAGTTTGAAGTAGGAAGTTTAGAATCGCGGCGTTGCCGCCTGATGACGACTGTCTACTTCCTACTGTCTACTGACTACTAAGTTATTTTCCTAGTTCCTTGCTGCGGTTGGTGCCGGCGACGATGGCCTTGATGAGCGTGCTGCGGAAAGCTCCTTCTTCGAGGGCGTCGATGCCTGCAATGGTCGTGCCTGCCGGAGAGCATACCATGGCGCAGAGGTCACTTGGGCTCTTGCCGGATTGCTTGACGAGTTCGACGCTGCCTTCGATGGTGCCGAGGGCGAGCTTGAGGGCGACATCGCGGGTGAGGCCTGCTTTGACGCCACCGCGGGTGAGACCTTCGATGAATTCAAAGACGTATGCCGGAGCGCTGCCGGAAAGTCCGGTCACGGCGTCCATGAGGGATTCTGCGACGCGGCAGGTCACGCCAATGTTACCGAAGATTTCTTCAGCAATCTTGAGTGTTGCTTCGGAGACGCCGTCGGTGGCGAGGCCCACAGAGCCCTTGCCGACGGTAAGCGGCAAGTTCGGCATCACGCGGAGCACCTGGTTCTTTTCACCGAGGACTTCGATGAGGCTTTTGCGAGCGACACCAGCCATGATGCTGATGAAAGTCTTTTCGCTTTTGAGTGCGGAAGCGGCAGCCTTCCATTCGGCGGCGACGAGCTTGAAGATCTGTGGCTTGACGCAGAGGAATGTGACATTGGCTTTTTCGATGCCTTCGGCAAAGCTTTTGACGCGAACGCAACCGAGGGCGCTCACGGCTTCGGCAGCCTTGTCGCTTGGGTCAAAGAAGAAAATGTTCTTGGCGTCTGTGCCTGCGTTCAAAAGACCGCGGAGGATGGCTCCGCCCATGTTACCAGTACCGGCAAAGAAAATCGTTGTGTTCATTTTAGTGTCCTTTTTTAAGCTTTATGGATTGCTTCGGCCCCTTTACGGGGTTCTTGCAATGACGTTACGATAGTAAACGTAAAAATTTTTTGTTTGTAGAAAGGAGATGCCCGCTCGGAGGCGGGCATGACAGGCGGTAAAAAAGGAGATGCCCGCTCGGAGGCGGGCATGACAAGCGGTAAAAAAGAACAACCCGCTCGGAGGCGGGCATGACAGGCGGTAAAAAAGAACAACCCGCTCGGAGGCGGGCATGACAGGCCTATAAAAAGCCGACCCCGGCATCCCGTCCCCATACGCGGATCATGACCACATAAGCACAAATGCGCTAAGTGGTCAAAGAGAATAAATCCGGGACAGGCTCAGGGCCGGGGCGAGATGCTTAGACTTTCGGCTTCGAGAGAACGGCGAGGAGTTCTGCGTTAGTCTTGAGCTTGCTCATGAGCTTGAGCAGGTTCTCCATGATGCCCGTTTCCGTCTCGTTCTGGCTACCGCGTCTGAAGTTCCAGGCCGCATTCTGTTCGAGGAGCGTGAGCAAACGTTCTTCCTTGCGGGTGCCGGACTTGAACACGTCAATGGCGGGCCAAATGCGCTTTTCGGCGATGCGGCGGTCGAGCACGAGTTCCATGTTGCCGGTTCCCTTGAATTCTTCAAAGATCACTTCGTCCATGCGGCTGCCGGTTTCAATCAAAGCCGTACCGATGATGGTGAGCGAACCGTTCTTCTGGACTTCTTCCGTGACGGAGCCGTCTTCGTTCTTGACGGTGCGAATCTTGTCTTGAATCTTACGGGCGGCACCGAAGAACTTCTTGGGGAACTGCATGGCGTTGGCATCCACACCGCCGGAGAGAATCTTGCCGGAGTGCGGAATCACGACGTTGTTTGCTCGAGCGAAACGCGTGATGGAGTCGAGCAGAATGACGACGTCCTTTTGGCTTTCGACGAGGCGCTTTGCCTTTTCCAAGACCATGTTTGCGACGCGGGTGTGGTGCTCTGGCGGTTCATCGAACGTGGATGCGACTACTTCTGCCCTGATGTCAATGCCTTTGTCCGCAGCCTTTTCCTTGATTTCCGTGATGATGTCACGCATTTCGGTGACTTCTTCCGGGCGTTCGTCGATGAGGAGCGTGATGAGTATGATTTCGGGATGGTTCTTGGCGATGGCGCGGGTCACATTCTGCAGGAGAACGGTCTTGCCGGTACGCGGAGGAGCGAGGATGATACTGCGCTGGCCCTTACCGATCGGGGAAAACAAATCCATGATACGGGTGCTGTATTCCGTTTCGTTCCATTCGAGGTGAATCTTTTCTTCCGGATGAATCGGAGTCAAGTATTCGAATGCGACGCGGCGGCGCATCTTGTCCGGTTCTTCGAAGTTCACGCGGTCGATGCGGCGCATGGAGAAGTACTTATCTTGTTCGCGAGGCGTGCGGACGAGACCTTCAATCGTATCGCCAATCTTGAGGTTGAATTTACGGATAAGGTTCTGGCTCACATAGACGTCGTCCGTGCTGGTCTGGTAGTTCTGATCCGGCATGCGGAGGAATCCGTGGCCCTGCGGCGTGACTTCGAGAACTCCTTCCGTATAAATGATGTTGCCTTCGTTTTCGAGGCTCTGCAAAATGTAGTTGAGGGACTGCTTGCGCATCCTGCGGAAGTCCACTTCCTTTTGCACGGCGAGTTCCTGGAGTTCGCTCATGGAGAGCTTGCGGAACTTGAGCCAGTTTTCCTTGGCCTTTAAAATAGCTTCGGAACCTGGTGCCGGGAGCGTTGCAGAATCATCGACAAATTCTTCTTGCTGTTGGAAATTGCGATTGCGGTTGTTCTTATTGAACTTGTTGTTCTTATTGAACTTGTTGAATTTGCCGTTCTGGTTGTTGAAACGGCGGTCGTCCTGGTTTTCGCCGTTCTGTGCTTGGCCTTCGCCCTGCTGCGGAGCGTTCGTATCGGCTTGGCCTTCGCCTTGCACCTGTGCGACTTCCGTGCTTTGCGGAACCTCGGTTTCTCCACTGCTTTCGCCTGTGAAGGGCGCTTCTTCGGTGGGCTCCGCGGGTTTGTAATTTTGTTCGCCTGTAAAAATCGGTTCTGCGATAGCGTCTATGTTAGAAACACCGTACTGTTCGGCAAGGCGCTTTTCTGCGGCGGCAATTCCATCGACCGGTTCTTTCTTTTCTTGAAAATCTAGTTCGATTTCGGGTTGAATATTCGTTTTGACTTCTTTGTGAATTTTAGTCTTTGAACCAGGCTTTCTGCCACGGCGCTTGGGCTGGGGCGCATCTTCGGTGTTCTCCGGCAATTTATCGGGAGTTCCCAGATATTCGGGGACCGGAATGCCTGTACTTTCAGGATAAACGAGATCGGTCAAAGATTTTTCTTGACTATTTTGTTCTAAATTATGATTCTTAGGTGTTCTGGGCACGATGGCATCCTATAGATGTATATTTCAAAGAATGAAATGTTCTATGTAGTGAAATGTTAATGCGGGCTGAATGCCCCATGTATTTGATGAAGATTTTAAATATTATGTTCCGAAACAGCGGAACGTGTTAAAAGATACATAAAATTTTATAAAAATGTGGAAAAAAATGAAATTTTTTGAAAAAAATTTAAAATCATCACTAATGACCAGTGATCAATGACCAATAACTAATGACCGATGACCAAAGGCTAACAACTAATGACCATCCATTAATTTGCTATATTAAAGACGTGGATTCTTTAAATAGAGTATATATAGCGCTCGGAAGTAATCTTCCAAATCGAAGTGCCCACTTGAAAGCCGGTAGGGATATGCTAAGCCGTATCAGTTCCGGAGGCTGGGTCGAAAGCCCCATTTATGAGACTCCTCCTGTTGGACCGGAGGGGCAGGGACCCTATTTTAATCAGGTGGTGAGTTTTTGGTATGATGGCGATCCTTTAAAGTTGCTTTACTATTTAAAGGGGGCTGAGCTCATTCTTGGACGAAAAGACCGCGGACACTGGAATTCACGCGAGGTGGATTTGGACCTGCTGTTTTTCGGGCGTGAAATTTGTTCTGGGCGTCCGATGGTTCCGCATCCGCAGATTTATAGCCGCCAGTTCGTGCTTGTGCCGTTGAACGACATTGCGCCGGACTGGGTTTGCCCAAAAACGAACAAGTCTGTACATGAACTACTTACGGAATTGATTTCGACTGAAGAAAAAATTCCATTTCGCGTCATAAGCGGGGAGGAACCCTGATATGCTTTCTGACAAGAACATACACTTTATGGCTATCGAAGGGACTATTGGAGTCGGGAAGACTTCGCTGGCCAAGGCTATTTGCGACCGTTGGAACGCGATGTTCATCGAAGAGAATTTTGCCGACAATCCGTTCCTCCCGAAGTTCTACGAAAACCGTGCAGCATATGCTTTCCAGACGCAGCTGTTCTTTTTGCTCGACCGCTTTAAGCAACTCCAGAATTCTGCCTTGCAGAGCGACTTGTTCCACGACTTGTTGGTGAGCGACTATACATTTGACAAGGACCGAATTTTTGCGTCGCAGAATCTGACTGACAATGAACTCGCGATGTACGACCAAGTGTCGAATGCTTTGAACCACGATATCCGCAGGCCTGACTATATTGTTTATTTGCAGGCTAGTGTCCCGACTCTTTTGAAACGTATTAAAGGGCGCGGTCGTGCCATGGAAAAGTCCATTGAGGGGAGTTATTTGAGCGATTTGCAAGAGCGTTACGACCATCATTTTTGGCATTATACGGATGCTCCTGTACTCATCATCAATACGGACAATATCGATTTTGTCCATAATGAAAGCCATTTACAACTGGTGCTCGACGCTATTGCGTCTTGCCCAAGCCAAACGACTTATTTTGTTCCAGAAGGTAAATAATCATGCAGATAATCAAGTCTATCGATTCCCTACGCCAGACACTTGCTCCTTTGGCTAAAGAGGGGAAAAGAATCGGTCTCGTTCCAACGATGGGGGCACTCCATGATGGTCATGGTGCACTGATCAAAGCGTCCGTGAGCGAGTGCGATGTGACTGTTGTAAGTGTGTTTTTGAATCCCATCCAGTTCGGCAAGAACGAGGATTTGGACAAGTATCCGAAACGTTTGGAAGCGGATGCAAAACTTGCGGAATCGATTGGGGCCGATTTTGTGTTTGCTCCGTCGGTCGAAGAAATGTACCCCGATGGTGATCCGATGACGCTTGTTCGCGATGAACAGCTTGAAGGAATGTACTGCGGTGCTTACCGTCCGGGACATTTCCGTGGCGTGTTGACGGTCGTTTCGAAATTGTTCCTGATTTCGGGCGCGAACGACGCCTACTTTGGCGAAAAGGATTACCAGCAGGTTTTCTTGATTGAAAGAATGGTGAAGGACCTGAATTTCAATATCAAGATTCACCGCGTGAAGATTGTTCGCGAAGAAAGCGGCCTTGCACGCTCTAGCCGTAACGAGTATTTGTCTGATGAAGAACGCGCCCAGGCGCTCGGCATTTACGAAGGCTTGAAGGCAGCCCGTGCAGCTTTTGATGCTGGCGAACGCAGTGTGCTTAAGCTCCGCGATATCGTCGTGAAGTCGATTGTTGCCGCCCGTGGCGTGGTGCAGTACGTCGAGGTCGCCAATCAGAAGGACTTACAGAAGTGCAATGGGGCGCTCGGCCCGGACGATAAGGCTGTGATTCTTGCCGCCGCCTTCTTTGGCAAGACGAGGCTCATCGACAATATGGAGTTGAATTGAGTTACTGGTTCTAAGTTACTAGTTACTAGAACTATTCTTCAAGAATTTCTAGTAACTAGCCCGTAGGGCAAAGTAACTATAAACTATTAACTGCGGCGTAGCCGCTATTTCTCTGTTGCGGTAAATACGCCATCCCATTTTTCGCCTGCGTTCGCGGGCGGATTTTGTTTGTAGGCGATGCAACGGTTGATATAGACCATGCTCGGGCAGGTTTTGCTTCCGGGGTCGATTGACGGAAGGTGAGGCTCGAATTCCAGACAGTTGTTGAACAGCTCGATGGCCTTGTCCCATTGCATGTCGAGGTAGGCTTTGCGGGCTTGTTGCCAAAATTCGATGAGCTTGTTCAATTTCTCGGCGTTTTCGCTTTCGGCGTAGGCGAGAAGTTCGAATGTTTCAACGGGTTCGTCCTTGCCGACGACGCGGATGATGTCTAGCGAGCGGTAGATGTAGTTGTTGCTGATGCCTTGTTTTTCAAGCTGGTCGATAGTGTTCTTGCAGACGTGAATGTAGGCTCCGTACTGCTTGGCAGCACTTTCGAGGCGTGCGGCGAGGTTCACTTCGTCACCCATCATGGTGTAGTTTTTGCGCATGGTGGAACCCATGTTCCCTGTCACGATATAGCCTGTGTTGATACCGATTCTCATGTGCATATCATGGACGACTTTGGGCCACTTGTTGCCTTCTCCAAGCCATTTCTTGCGAAGCCTCAAGAGTTCATTCTGCATGTCTAGAGCTGTATCGCAGGCGCGTCTCGCATGGTCGTCGTATTTCATTGGCGCGCCGAAGAAAGCGATGATGGCGTCACCTTCGTATTTGTCTAGCGTTCCTTTGTTTTTCGTTGTCAAAACGTCCGTCATGGCGGTGAGGTATTCGTTCAGGAGTTCGACAAGTTTGCTTGCGCTTCCGATTTTTTCGGAGAACGTCGAAAATCCTTGAATGTCGGTAAAGTAGGCGGTAATGACAGATTCTTCACCGCCCAACTGCGGGGTGATGCCGTCTTCGACCATTTCGTCAATCAATTCCGGAGAAATGTACTGTTTGAATGAACTTGTAATAAATCTCTTTTCCTTGTTTTCGAAATATGCCTGAATGACCATCGCAAGCACGTTTGTTGTAAAAATGGCAATCAGCTGCTTGGATACGCCAATGTATATGTTGTGCTTGAAACAAATGAATGCAATGATGGTATAGAAAATGATGAATAATACCGTGATGAACAACGAAGTGAAACTTCTAAGATAAAGTCCGATAAGGGTGAATATCAGGGCCAGCAAAATCACCATGTAGCGCTGATATTTTTCGTCGAGAATCGTCAGGTAGTCATCTTCGAGAATGTTCTTGATAATACTTGCGTGGACGAGAATGGCAGGGAGGTTTTCTTCGTGCGGGCCGTTCACGATATCGAAAAGTGCAGAAACGGATGAACCGAGGATAACTGTTTTACCGGCATACTGGTCAAGGTTTACAGTATCCCTGTAAATATCGTAATAGGAAACGTGCTTGAACGTTCTTGTTTCTGGAGAAACGTGATTGAATCGTCCTTTGTACTTGATTAGGAATTGCCCGTTTTCGCCTATAGGAATTTTTTTGTACGGACCGAATCGCAGTTCGTCGCCGGGATTTAAGTTCGCTATTTTTTCGTCGCTTACATTGGAAATGTCCTGTAGAATTTTATTTGTAAAGAATCCGATGGAGGCAGACCATTCGTTGATGGAACGGTTGTAGCTGATGTCCATGTTCCGCGATAGGAACATGTGTTCGCCTTTTTTAATGTCGCGGTATTTGTTTTCGAAGAAATGTATCGTACGGAGAATGTTGGGCGTAATATAAAATTCTTCGTCATCCTTGCCCGTGATGACATAGACGCCTTCGTCGTCTTCGCTTTTGCCCAGTGTATATCCTTTGTCTAGCTTGACGGTTTCGCTTTCTTCGAGCTTGCTGAAAATATTTTCTGGAAGTTTACGCAATACATTGGACAGCGTGGCGTCCAAGTGCTGGTCTTCGTCTGCAAAAATGGTAAAGACTATGTTGCCTTCTTCGTTCCTTGTAGCTGTTATTTTGGACGAAATTTCAACTTGGCTTGCCTTTTCAGCGTTTTTTGCCTTGATTTCTTTCATTTTATCGCGTAGTGCCATGAACATGGGATACGTGAAATTCGGGAATGTCGTGTGGTATTCGCCGAGAGAATCGCGGTAGATGCCAAATGGTTTGCCGATGTCGATATACTCTCCCATCTTGACTTTTACGTCTTTGGGATCTTTGTGGAAAAGGTGCAAAACGGTCATGAGGGATAGTGTCGAATAAATGCGTTGCGGAGCGAGCTTGTCATCTTCGACGTACGGGAATTTGTACAGCATCCTAATGCGGCGAATGATACCATCGTTGTCAGGATAGGCGTTGACGGCGCCCAGGCGCGCTCCTGCATTGGCCAATTCGGGGAATACGTTGTCGAGCAGTGGTCTCTGTTCGATATTTTGAGGCTTGTCAACTTGGTTTAACTGCAGAGTCGATTTGAAGCCGATTTCTTTGGCGCGTTCCCATGTGCTGAGCGGATACCAGTCGCTTTTGTTCTTGTAATATGACGTGTTGTTCATCAAGAAACTGACGATACAGATGTTTGATTTCCGTGTGGCTTCGACGAGTAGGGAGTCGTAATTGTAGTAGGAGCGGATTTGCGAAAGCAGGGCAAAATCGTTTGTATCGGGGGTCATATCGGAAAGAATCTGTTCGCATTGGGCGCTTTTTCTTTTTCCGAAGTCCGCTTCTTTGAAGAGAATATCGAATGCGATTGCCGCAGCACCGCCTTCGCCAAGGTTATTGATGACTTTGGCGTGGATGGAACGGTCCCATTCGTAATAGTGTCCGAGTTTTTGTAGCGATTTTTCATCGATATCGGCGATGATGATGCTTGGGTCGTTGTAGGGCTTCATTTCCATGACGACACCGTCTTTGCTGCCGGTGGAGTCCTTGACTTCCGTATTTATTTTGAAGAACTGGTCATAGAAAATGTTTTCTGCAGATTCGGCAATAAAATTGTTTTTGACATTGCCAAAGACGAGGATGAGAAGTACGGCGATTGCCGAAAAAGAGACCCCGAAAAAAAGTTTTTTCTGATTTTTTGAATATTTTTGAGCCATAACTCAGAAAAAGATAATAATTAGGTAAAAAGTGTCATTTTTTGTGTCAAAATAACGCTCGTTAATAGACTATATTTATTATTGCTTAAATAGAGGAGCTTATCTTTGGCTGCACAAAAGAAAAAAACAGTAAAGAAATCATCAAAGTCCAAAGTTGAACAGAAGAAGGAAACTTCACAACCGGATTCGTATTTTATAACGATGATGGTGGGGTATTTGGTGTTGCTGGCCGGTATCGTCCTGCTGCTGGGATGTATCACTATTTCTGTCGGGGGCGAAAAGAATTGGCTCGGTCTTTATTTCGGCGGTGCTTATCCGAACTTCATGACCTTTTTGTTTGGGCGTGTGGCGGTTGTATTGTTTACGGCGGCGCTGATTCTTTGGGGACTTTTTATTGCGATTGCTTCGCTTAGGTCTAAGTTGTTGCGCTTTGCGATAGGTATGTCGCTTTTGACCGTAGATTTGTCGTTCCTCATGTCGCTCAAGAATTTTGACGTTGCCCATGCGACTAAAGAGCAGATTTCGATGAATGGCGGCGTTCTTGGGCAGTTCTTTTTGCAGAACTTGGCGATTCCCCTGTTTGGGCGTGTCTCGTACATGGCGCCCCTGATTTTGCTGTTGTTCGCTTTCGTGTTGATTCTCGTGCTTTCGTTCGGCATGCGCCCGAGGCATTTTCGGTTTATTGCGCAGACGATGCGCTACGTGAGGGGTGTTTTTGGACAGCGCCGTTCCCTGGCTCCTGTTGAAATAGAGACGTTTGAACTCCCTTCCATGGGCGAAAAGAAAGAGGCTGAGAAAAAGCCTTTGCGCCGTGGTGTCGTGATGGAAGATGAAACGCTGATGTTTGTCCCGGACGATGTAAAGATGCGCCGTCGCGGGAAGGTGGAACCGTTCAACGCCCGCCACAACTGGCTTACGGATGACCTGGACGTGAGCCGGTCGGATCTGGAAACGCGCGTTCCGAACGAGACGCTGGGGAACAGGCTTTATGGCGCTGCCGGAAATACGCAAAAGATTCCTGCGGTGGGGAATGCGACGATTGCGGACCCGCGCAACATGCAGACGGCGGCGGTGGGCAATGGCTTGAACGACGACGCAACCTTCACGGAAGATCCGGAAATCCGCCGTCTCGAAGAAGAACTGCGTTTGAACGAACGCCACATGAACGCGCTGCAGATTGTAGAAATCAAGGAACGCATTGCTGCAATTCGTCGTGCTCGCGAAGTGATTGACTGGGAAAAGGGACACCGCGGCCGCATGCAGGTGAAAGGCGATGTCCGCCGTAACGGGGATGCGGAGACGCTCGATGCCGCTGCGACGCCAGCTCCGCGGAACACGGCCGAAAGAACGGTTGTCGGTAAAGCGTCCAAGTCGAAATCCGAAAAGAACGCTCCGGCGAATGATGAACTTTTGGAAACCGTCCCGATGCCTACAAAGTCGACCAAGACGCTTCGCGACGCGACCGTTTCGGATTCCGTTGAAGAACGTGCTGCCATCCATGCCGAAGACCTTCTCGGCGGCGATGGCGCTTTCGTGGAAGATTTTCCGGGAAGCCCTGCAGTTGATGACGACGAGACGTTTGCGCCTGTGGTCGTGACTGCCGATGAAGTGGGCGAGGATCCCGTACTCGACGATCCGTTCCCGAGTGCGCGCAGTGCCCACGGCATGCAGTCGGCAAGGTCTGCGGCCCATTCCGCTCCAATACCGCAACGTGACCCGACAGCATCTTACGATGAATACAAGATTCCTGAAATTGCAAAGATTCTCGATACGCACGAAGTGCAGACGGCGGACTACACCGAAGAGGAACTGAATGCCATCGGCAAGATGCTCGAAGAAAAACTCGAGAACTTCAAGGTGAAGGGCCGCGTGGTCGGTTGCGAAACGGGCCCGATGATTACGCGCTTTGAAGTGGAGCCGGGCCCGGGTATGAAGGTGAGCCGTTTCTCTGCATTGCAAGAAGACTTGGCTCTACCGTTGAGGGTTTCGTCTGTACGTATTCTGGCGCCGATTCCTGGCAAGGCGGCAGTGGGCGTCGAAATCCCGAATCGCAAGTTCCAGACGGTTTACTGCCGTGATGTGTTCATGAGCGAAAAGTTCAAACCCGCTCCTGACAAGATTATCGTGGCGCTGGGCAAGGACATTACGGGCGAATCGTTCACGATGGATTTGGCGAAGGCTCCGCATTTGCTGATTGCCGGTCAGACGGGTTCCGGTAAGTCTGTCTGCATTAACGCTCTCATGGCGAGTATGCTTTTGAGCAAGACTCCGGATGAACTCCGCATGATTCTTGTCGATCCGAAGGCGGTGGAACTCAAGATGTACGAAAGCATCCCGCACCTCTTGGCGCCGGTGATTACAAAGCCCGAAATCGCCATCCAGGCTCTCCAGTGGCTTTGCTACGAGATGGATCGTCGTACGGAAGTCTTGGCGTCTGCGAAAGTGCGTAATATAGGCGGCTTTAACGCAAAGTTCGAGGCAGGCGAATTGCCGGATGATGTTCCTGAAGAAGACCGTGGCCACCGCATGGCGTTTATCGTCGTGATTATCGACGAAATGGCGGACCTCATGATGGTTGCCGGCAAGGAAATCGAAAAGTCGGTGGCCCGCTTGGCGGCTAAGGCGCGTGCCGTAGGCATCCACTTGGTGCTGGCGACACAGCGCCCTTCCGTGAAGGTCATTACGGGTATTATCAAGGCGAACTTGCCGACGCGAATCAGCTTCAAGGTGGCGTCCCAGATTGACGCCCGCACGGTGATGGACCATGCCGGTGCCGAAAAGCTCCTTGGCCGTGGCGACATGCTTTACAAGGCCGTGAACGACCCCGACCCAGTGCGCGTGCACGGTGCGTTCTTGAGCGACGAAGAAGCCGAGCGATTGGCCGATGCTTGCAGCGACCAGAATGTGTTCTACCCGCAGGTGGAATCGTTCGATGTTTCGGGCGGCGAAGATGGGGACGACGAAGGCGGCGCTTCGATGAAAAACGAAAAGCTGGACAAGCTTTTGTTTGAAGTGGCGCAGTGGGCGATAAGCGTGAACGGGCTTTCGACATCGGCGGTGCAGCGCCACTTTAGCGTGGGCTACAGCCGAGCAGGGAAGATTGTCGATCAGCTTTACGGCCTTGGCGTGTGCGGCCCCAGCAAGGGCAATTCCAAACCGCGAGCCATGCTTGTTGACATGGACCAACTGATGCAACTCGAACGCTCCGGGAGATTTGGGTAAGTTAGGTATGGGCGCGCTCGTTACACTCGCTTTGGGCTATGAGGACGCTGCGCTTTGAGAAATTGCCCAGACCCCATTCCTCAAAGGGCCGTTAGGCCCGTGCCCATAGCTACATTTCTATATATTATTGACCAATGACTATGAAAGAATACGCTCCAGCTAAAATCAATTTGTTTCTCGATGTTATCCGCAAGCGCGAAGATGGCTACCACGATTTGGGAACCGTTTTCCAGACCGTCGATGCCGGCGATACCGTCGAGGCGGAACTACGCGAAGATGGCGAAATCCACCTGACGTACAACGAACCACAGAACTACCCGCTGGAATCGGACCTCGTGTTCAAGGCGGCAAAGGCCCTCAAGGAATATGCCAATTGCGCTCTCGGTGCCGATATCCATTTGACGAAGGTGATGCCGCTGGGGGCGGGGCTTGGTGGTGGCAGTGCCGATGCCGCGGCGACGCTCCGTTTGCTCAACCGCCTGTGGAACCTGAACCTCCCGTTCGAATCGTTGGAATCCATCGGAGCTCGTCTCGGTGCTGACGTGCCGTTTCTTGTTCGTGGCGGAACGGCATTTGCCGAAGGCATTGGCGAGCGCTTGACGTTCAAGGAGCCGTTTGAACTCCCTGACGATGAAACGCTCCTCATTGCAACTCCGCTTGATTCCGTGCCGACGAAAGATGCTTACGCGGGCGTCCCGAAATCAGGGCCCGACCGCTGGGAGCGGTACAAGGCCGCGTGGGATTCTCAGGTGTGGGTCCGGTCGTGTGGCATACCTATTGCCGAAACCGACCCCGTTTCTGGAGATGATGTGTTGGAACTGGCCTTTAATCCCGAAACTTGCTTTAACGCATTCGAAATTTCCGTGTTCCCGACACACCCGCTTGTTGCCGAAATGAAGCAGAAATTCCTTGAACTGGGGGCTAAGGTCGCCCTGATGTCCGGTTCGGGGGCCTCTGTTTTCGGAATTTTCGAGACTCGGGAGCTTGCCGAAAAGGCTGCTTTCGCCTTGAAGCCGATTTCCCGTTACCAGACCGTGACAAAGTTCTGGCACAGGTGAAGTTAGACGAAAGACGAGAGAACGCCGCTGCGCGGCTACAGACGAGAGATTTGGGCTATGGGGTATGGGGTCGCACCTGCGGTGCTTTGGGCTTTGGGCCAAAGTAAAAAAATGTATCGGCAAAGAGATCCGCGTAAGAAGATCCCGGAACTAGTCCAGGATGACATTTTTAACTTCCTACTGTTTACTAACCACTAACCCCTAAAACCTAATACCTAACTCCTAATTCCAACTTTTTTTGCATTTTTTGCACGTTTGTCTTTGAAAATCACCTCTTTTTTACTATCTTTGTCGCACCATTGGGGTATCGTCAAGTGGTAAGACAACGGATTTTGATTCCGTTATTCGTTGGTTCGAGTCCAGCTACCCCAATGAATTTTTTTTATCTAATGGAGATAATACAATGGAACTCACAACGCTCAAAGTTACCTCGAGAGTGCTAGGTGCAAACCGCGCTAACGCCCGTTTGCGTAAGGCTGGTCAGATTCCGGCCGTCTATTATGGTAAGGGTATCGAAGCTCAGAACCTCAGCGTAAGCGAAATCGACCTTCGCAAGGTTCTCGCTCCGGGCAAGCGTTATACGCTTCTTGACCTCGAAATTGACGGCAAGGCTGGCTATCCGGCTCTCGTCTATAGTGTCCAGAAGGACGCTATCACTCAGAAGATCACACACGTTGACTTCATCAAGATCGCCGAAGACGATTTCGTCAAGGTTCGTGTTCCGGTCAAGCTTTCCGGTCTCCCGATTGGTGTTAAGACCCAGGGTGGCGTGTTCGCTCAGGAAGCTCGTTACCTCATGCTCGCAGCCAAGCCTGCCTGCATCCCGGCTGTTCTCGAATTGGATATCTCCAACTTCGAAACCAACGTGACCTTCTACGCCAAGGACTTCAAGCTTCCGGAAGGCGTTACGCTCGCTTCTGGCCCGCGTACCGTTATCTTCTCGATTTCTTCTAAGTCCAAGAAGAAGGATACTGCTGCTGACGCTGCTGCTGCTCCGGCTGCTGCCGCTGCTGCTCCGGCTGCCGAAGCCAAGTAATTTTGGCTCCAAGCTGAAATGCGAATTTGAGACCTGTCCCTTTTACTGTGGGACGGGTCTTTTTTAGTTATTTGTGGTTTATCTCCCCCAAAAAAACTATATTCAGATTATGAATATCATCAAACTTTTATCTTGCCTTTATTTTATCGCCCTTTTGGGGTGTGCAAGTTCCGAACCAGTCAAGCAAAAGGATAGCAATGCCGATGACGTCCGTGCTAGGGCTCAGAAGGCATATAGCGAACTTGACGCGGAACAATAGCTGCCGTTCTCTGTGCCAATAAAATCTATATTTTTACCATGAATACATTCAAGCTTCTATCCTGTGGTTGCCTTATTTCCCTTTTAGGTTGTGCTGGTTCTGATCCTGCGGCTAAACCGAACATCAATGCGGACGATGCCCGTGCAAATTCGTCAAAGGCGTATAGCGAACTTGAAGGGAAGAACGTACAGGCCTCGTCAGAGAACCAGTCGCAACAATCGCAACAGTTGCAGACTGTGGAATCGTCTGTATCTCTATCGGAAATGCTACAGGCCCATGCGTGCCCGAATGCAGATGACTTGCGCGGTCAGGGAATCGCCGACAACGCCAGTTCCGCACTCACGATTGCGCAAAAGGATATTGCGGCGAAAATCCAGTCTGTTGTCGTTGCAAAGACTGAAGAAACGCGAAAGTCCAATGTCGATGTGGCCGGGAACGAAACTCTCCAGTCGTCGTTTGAAACGAATACGCAGGTAATCACGCAGTTGCAGAATGCCCAGGATGCAAGGTCTATTGCCACGTTGACTCAAGCCGGGAAATTTGGCGTGGTGGCGTGCATGACCAAGTCCGATGCAGCAAAGCCTTTCGTCAGAGAAGCGGCTCTCTTGCAAGATTCGGTAAAGCTTGCTCTTAAGATTTTCGAGGAACAAAAGCATCCTGTAATCCGGAATAACGCTTTCAAGGCCGCTAGCGATATGTATTCACGCATACTTTCAATAGGAACTCTTCTTGAGGGGCTTAATGTCAAGTTTGATAATAAGGTGAAAGCGGATTTTGAAACTGAGCAACAGAAGTATAACGATTTCCGTTCGCAGTATGCTTTCTACTATCAGGTTCTAAATTCGGATGCGTCTGTCGCGCCTCAGATCCGGGCCGTGTTCGAACGAATCTCGGCGAAATACCCTTTGCGTGTTGCAGATTGCTCGAATAACGGGCTTTTGCTGAAGTTGGATGTTTCGCCTGAGTCTTGCTCTGAAGGTAGTCTTGGCATTGCATGCACAACGACTTTGAACCTGGAAGGTTCGAACTGTGAGGGCGAATCCTACTTTAGCGTTAATGCCAAGGTTAAGGGAAACGGTCGCTACGATGTGAACGAAGCCAAGGAACGCTTGAATGAGAATATTTCCAGGGGCGACTGGTTCAATGAATGGGCCGTCGAACTGGATAAGTGGAGACTGGAATGATTCGCTTTTTGATTTTTGTCGCGGTGTTGCTTTTGTCGTCGGAGTTTTGCTTGGCCGGAACTCCGCAAGCATCTGTTGCGGAAAAATCGCACAAGATGGAGTTGCCGAAGTCGATTTCCGATTCTCTTCCGTGGTTTGCGGTTCGTGAGGTGGCTGAAAATCCGCTTCCGTTTACTCGTTCGCACTTGGCGAAGGTGGCGATGAACAACGAACGTACGGCGCTTGTCTATTTTGCGACGTGGTGCATCCCTTGTAGGGCGGGTGTCAAGCGTCTTGTCGAGAATGTCGAAGAACTTCAGAAGAACAAGGTGTCGATTGTGCTCGTGAACATCGGCGAACGCGACGAAGAACTTGTCAAGAACTGGGTTAAGAAAATGGACGCTTCTAAGTTTAAGGTTATAAGCGATCCGTTTAAGCGCCTCACTGAAGGCTTTGGGCTTGTAAGGGAAGGTGAAGAAATAACCCTCCCGCGCACGATTGTAGTGGACAAGGGGCTAAAACCGCTGTTTATGCTTGGCGAAGAAGGCTCTGACTGGCCTCAGGTCCTGTGGGCGAAATAGTTATAAATTTCATTCCCGCTACAGCCTGTCCTGAACGACAGTCGAAGGAAGCGGGAATCTTTTTAATGTAGAGATTTTATCATGTATCTTATCGTTGGTCTTGGAAATCCTGGTACCCAATATTCGAATACGCACCACAATGCCGGCTTTATGGCGGTCGAAAAGCTTGCTGACCCTAGCAAGGACTGGAAAAGCGAGCACAAGGCGCTCACCATGAAGGTGAACATTGCAGGCGAGGAATGCTTACTTGTCAAGCCGCAAACGTACATGAACCTCTCCGGTGAGGCGGTGCAGGCGTTGATGACGTGGTACAAGGTCAAGGTCGATCATTTGCTCGTGTTTAGCGATGATATTAATTTGGATGTGGGGCGTATCCGTTGTCGTGCAAACGGCAGTCACGGCGGTCAGAACGGGCTCCGTAATATTATCGAGCATGTGGGCGACAAGTTTCCACGTATCCGTTTTGGCGTGGGCAAGTGTCCGCCGAAATTTGACCTGAGCAACTGGGTTTTGGCGAAGTTTTCGCCTGAAGACCGCCCGAAATTCGACGAAGCCATCGCGAAGGTTCCGGCATTAGTGGAATGCTATTTTAAACTCGGCATTGAAAAGTGTATGGAGCGGTATAACGGGAAATAGTTTCGGCTTACCGCCCAAAGAACGTCATGCGGGCGGGGCCCCGCTATATGCAACGCATGCAACAAAATCGTTAATACCCTGACTTGCAAAACGCTTGTCGGGGTTCTTTTTTCTTTTTGGAATTATATATTGATACAAGTGTTGAGGAGTGGATAATATGAAAATGATTTGTTGCATGGACGCTGTGCTTAGATACTTGGGCATTTTTTTCTTGACACCGGTTTTACTGATGTCATGTGCAGACGATAATAACAGTAACGCCGTTGGTCCGAATACGCAAAGCGAAATAAGTTCCAGTAGCTTGTCGAGTGCTGCGGAATTTAACGGCAATTCTAGCAGTAGTGTTTCTAGCAGTAGCAAGGATTCGAAAAGTGGTTATGGGAAAA
>CAMKLO010000057.1 GCA_946413655.1 uncultured Fibrobacter sp.
AAAAAAGGTATATTCAATGGTAAAAAGAGGTATATTCTGACTGGGTTTGAAAAATATTTGAAGGATTATTTTGATCGAAAGGAAGCGCTTGCTTACCGTTCAAAGATTATACAGCGTACAGAAAACCTGTTTGAACGAAACGCTTTGTTGGAAGAGTATTATCCACTTCGCTTTTTAATCTGGACGGAAAATGTTGAGAAAAATCGTAATTGAAAATCTGGGTGTGTTTAACCTCATTTTTGCCTAAAAACCACCTACAATAGGGTGAAGTCGCTTCCGCATTTGCGGGAGCGACTTTTATATAGTGGGGAAGTTGCTTGAACTTTTGCTTTTGTTACAATGTCACTTGTGTTGAGCTGCGGGGGCAAATGTCCGGGCGGTTTTGTCACTTGTGCAAAACGGCCCGGTCTTTTGCCGGAATGCCTTTTACACTTATGCGAAGAAGCCTGAACATTTGGCCGAGCACCTTCACCGCTTAGGTGATGGTGCTGGGGCATTTGCAGGAGCAGCATTTACAAAGTGAGGTTCATGCTGGGGCGTTTGCTGGAGCGGCATTACCACGGTGATGAAGTTGCTTGGACTTTTGCGCGAGTGGTTTCACCACTTGTGCAAAGGCGCTTGAACTTTTGCGGGAGATGCTTTTACAAGGTGAAGAAGTTGCCTGGACTTTTGCCGGGGCGTGTTGCATTCTTGTGTAAAGGGGCCCGGGCAAATGTCCGAAGGGCAACATTACTTGTGTAAAGGCACTTGATCATTTGCTGGAGCGGCTTCACTACTTGTGCAAAGGTGCTTGCACTTTTGCGGAAGCAGCATTTACAAGGTGACATTGATGTCTGGACATTTGCAGGACCTCCAACCACACTTTTGGGCTGCTTTTCGGGGCTTTTGCCCCCTTTTACCACCAGAGTTTCAGGCGAAGGTAGTCGATTGCCTGGTGCGAAAGAATCCACCAGAGCGTGCGCTTGCCCGCGAAAATCTTCGCGATACCTGTCATGCCGGGGCGGAACCACGGGGGAGTCGCCCGCACGAACTCGCCGCGCACGGCGAAGGTGTTTTCCTGGTCCTTGACACTTGCTGTCGGGTTCATGAGCGTGGTGCGGAACCTGTACACGTAATCGGGACGGCTCTTGATGGCCATGAAGCCCTCGCCGCCAAGCCGCACGTTGTTCACTTCCAGTTCGCTCACATCGGCCTCCATGTAGATTTCTTCGATGGATGCCAGCTGGAACAGCTCGCCGCCCTGGTTCACATGCGACCCCACGCGCTTTTGCAGGTCGCCCTCGATGACCACCGCGCTGTCCGATTCGCAGCGCACCACCGAGCGCGAGAGCTTGTAGCGCACCGTCTTTAGCTTCGCAAGAGTCTGCGAGAGCTTGGCCTGCTGTATGCGCAGGTCGGCCAGCTGTCTGTTCGCCTGGGCCTTCTGTATTTCGCGGCGGTTGTCCTGTTCCTGGGCCATCAGGTCGGCCTCTTCTAGCTTGAGTTCCTTCTGGTCGAGTCGCAAGAGCTCGTCGCCCTTGTACACGATGTCGCCCGGCTTCACCTTCACGCTCTGGATGAACCCGTCGAAGGGGGCGCTCAGGTAGGTGATGTGGTCGGTCTTGAGCATGGCCGGGGCGCTTACCCTGTAGGGGATGGGCACCAGTGCCGCGAAAAGCACGAACGCCGTAAGCAGGATGCCCAGCAGTTTTGCCCAGGTGTGTTCGTGGCCCAGCAGCTTGGCTAACCCCTCCCGCGCGGCCCGGGCGAACCTCTTGCCGAACCAGCCACTCTTGCGGTAGAGCTCGTCTATCCTTGCGCTAGTGAGCGTTGCTACCAGGTGTATCTGGGCGGACTCCTCGTCGTCGAAGGGGTGCGCCCCGCGTTCGCAGGTGATTACCGCGATGGTCTCTTCGCCCCGCCTTACCGGGACCGAGAGCATGTGCCCCACGCCGTAAGTCTTGCTGTAGTACTCGTGGATCCGGGTGGCGAGCGGGGTGCCGCCGTCCGGGGGCGGGTAGGCTATGCTGGCGTCCTGTTCGTAGGCCTCTTCCATGGCGCACTCCAGGTCGCGCACCACCTGCATCTTGCCCTCGAAATGGTCGGTGTGGCTTATGGCCGCGAGCACCACGTAGTCGTGCTTGACCATGCCGATGCTCACCCTTTCGGCGTGGTGGCGGTCGGCGATTTCGCCCGCAAGTGCGAGTGCCGCCGTCTTGAAAGTCTTCGCCTCGCCGACAACCCGCACGATGTCCAGGACCTCGTTCATTTGCCCGATCTTGGAACTGGTGGTGCGCAGGGCGTTCTGCAGCGCCTTGATGATGGCGCCCTGGTCGAACTGCGGCTTTTCCTGTTTTTCTGCGGTCATGGACTGTCGGTTAGGGTGTGGTTTGGGTGGAAATAATAGTAAAAATATGCCGACATGCAGAAACCGTTTAGAAATGCTACAGTCTAAAGGCGTGTAATAATTTCTGAAGCATTTTGAAACATCCTCGGTCGCCCGGATGGCCCCAAAAGCCTGTTTTTGCGGTTGGCACGGTATTTGCATAAATGCCAGCATTATCAGAAAATCAGCCTTTTTTATGAGGAGAGGAGTTCCTATGACAAGGACCTATAACATCTTTATTAGCCATTCC
Source organism: uncultured Fibrobacter sp. (assembly GCA_946413655.1). Lineage (GTDB taxonomy): Bacteria > Fibrobacterota > Fibrobacteria > Fibrobacterales > Fibrobacteraceae > Fibrobacter. Next base: position 2,616 of record CAMKLO010000057.1, read on the forward strand.
TGGGGCTATGGGGAAGACTATGAAACCCTGACCGGGTTTCTTGACGGGCATCCGTATTTCTCTTGGAGGAATTATTCTGTGCCGAAGGATGACCCTATTCACAACGCCCGTAGCAGGGCGGCGTTGCGTGCCGCCTTGCAAGAGAAAATTCGCCATGCAAGTTGCGTGATTGTTCCGGCGGGAGTCTATTGCACTTATTCTGACTGGATTGAAGAGGAAATAGACATTGCCTTGGAGATGGGCAAGCCTATTATCGGCGTTCGTCTGCGTGGTGCGGAACGAGTTTCGTCTATCGTTCGTGAGAACGCCATAGATATTGTTGGCTGGACTAGCGATTCAGTTGTTGATGCTATTAGGTATTATTCAATATAAAGGAGAGAATTATGAGTAGAAAGGCTCTAGTTGTCGGAATTGACAATTATTCCGGTTGCCCTTTGCACGGTTGTGTAAACGACGCCTGCAATGTCGCCGAGTTGCTGAAAACGCATGCCAACGGTGAAAAAAATTTTGATGTGAAATTGAGAACGGATGCCGTTCCAAGGGATGAGTTGTTGAGGGATATTCAGCAACTTTTCGCGGGTGAAAGTGAAATTGCCCTGCTTTATTTTTCGGGGCACGGATGCAAGTCGGATACGCTTGGAGAGTATATCTGTACACCGGATGGAACCGATATGAGTCCGGGTATCAAATTGACCGAAATTACGGAAATTATCGGAAGGTCAAGATGCCATAACAAGGTGGTTATCCTTGACAGTTGTTTTTCGGGCGGGGCCGGGAATATGCCCCTGCTTTCGAACGACAAGGCCGCACTTGATTCGGGAGTGACTTTCTTGTCTGCTTGTGATAAGAACGAGTGCGCTATGGAAGGGGCGGGTAGCGGGGTATTTACCAGCCTACTAGTGAATGCGTTGAAGGGCGAGGCCGCCGACCTGCTTGGGAATGTATCGCCCGGTTCGATATATGCGTATGTTGACAAAGCCCTGAGTGCCTGGGACCAACGCCCGATATTCAAGACCAATGTGCGGGAATTTGTCTGCCTGAGGAAGGTCTCGCCGCCCGTTTCTTGTAGCGAACTGAAACAGTTGAAGAATTTCTTTAGCAAGCCGGAAGAAGAATTCTCGCTGGATCCGTCGTTCGAGTTTACGAATACGCCGAAAGTGGATCACGAATTGATACAGCCGTTTGCTAAGCCGGAAAATGTCCAGAAATTCAAGTTCTTGCAGAAAATGGTTTCTGTCGGGTTAGTTGAACCGGTCGGCGAAGAACACATGTATTTTGCGGCGATGCATTCCAAGAGTTGCCGCTTGACCCCTTTGGGTAAGTATTACCTGCATTTGGCACAAAAAGACAGAATCTAAGGAGAACGCCATGACTAAGAAACGCACATTCATCAGTTTCGATTACGACCACGACAAGGAACTCAAGGATAGCCTTGTTGGTCAAGCAAAATTAAAAGACAGCCCGTTTGAAATAACGGATATGTCTATCAAGGAAAAGATAGACAGCAACTGGAAAGAAAATGCCCGTCGCAGAATAAAGGGCTGCGATGTTGTTGTTGTCCTTTGCGGGGAGCATACGGACACGGCGACCGGTGTTACTGCGGAACTGACCATTGCACAGGAAGAAAATGTCCCGTATTTCCTGTTGAAGGGACGGCCTGATAAAGAATGCAAGAAGCCGAACCACGCGCTATCTTCGGATGCGATTTATAAGTGGACTTGGGATAACCTTAAGCTGTTGTTCCAAGGTAAACGCTAGATAAATTATGCACTGAAAAACCCCTGTCGGCTCTCTACCGGCAGGGGTTGTTTTTGCTTATTTCAGTAGTTCTGCGATGATTCTTGCCTGAACATCGGGATTCATTTCGATGTACATGGTGCCACCGCGCATGAAATCGTATTTGTCCTGAAGTCGGCCAAGCCATAGCCAGTTACTTTGCCTTGTTGCGTGAAATTTCCAGGCAACTTCCCTTGCGTAGCCAAGATTATCGGTTTCGCTAGGTTGCAATATCCTAGAGGATGTTACGAGGCCGATGGCCTTGATATAAAGCCCAGCCCTGGGACTGAACGACTTAAGGAAGACTATGTCCCCTATATTTATCTGGCGGAGCATTTCGTGAAACGCTGGAGCGTCCTTGCTGTTCCAACCAATACAGGCGATGCCTTTGCTGATGAATGTTGATGCGTGGTCTTCTGTGCCGCTAGAATATGCGGCTCCAATACCGTAAAACATGTTTTACCTCTCTAATAAATTTAGGTATAGTTTTCTGTTAATGGAGTGAACCCTGTTCCACAATTTCGTGGTATTACAATCAGCTCACTAGCCTACCGCATAATAGAAAAAAACAGGTATGATGGCAAGGGGGTAGAAAAAAGAACCCTGCTATAGCAGGGCCTTAGAAAAAACTAATCTTTGTCTTTTTCACTTCGATATACTTGCCATTCTCCAATGTTTGCCCCGAAAATTCTCCGGGGCTCGAGACCGAAATCATTTAGCTCTTTCCATATAGCATAAACTTTCTTTTTTCCTGCTTCCGTCGAAGGAACTAAACCTATATAGGTTGATTCAGGTAGACGGATTTTCTTTTCTGGAGTTAATTTAAAAAAGCCATGTCTTGCGAGAATTTCTTCCCTTTGATCCGTTGTTGAAGAATCTGAATCGGAATCAAGTGTAATAACCATCCTTACTTTTTCAGCCATAAATACTCCTTGTTGCTGAGTTTAGTTTATAGTCTAAAGATGTCTTTTTCTTGATGGAAATCCAATAACTTTATTCGAAAAAACTTTGCAGTGTGACGTGTGTCACGCCAATTGAAAAATGAATACGGTTATAATACGCCCGCGTTCCAGCGGTATACAAAAAAAGTCGGACTGCGGGGCGGGGTGTGGGGTGAATATGGGGGCTTTTTACCCCCATTTGGGGTGTTTGTGGCTGGTCAAATAGCTTTCTTTATTATCTTTTTCTTAAAAATAAGAACAGATTTTGTTCCTATGAATGAATCGGATGTAAAAGTAAAAGGGCTTGGTCCCTATTCGATTGAGCGGTTGAAACCGCGATTTATGGTGGATGCCTTATCCATCGAGATTTTGCTTTCAAAAAAGTTTAATAACAGGAGTACCAAAAGATGAACAAGTTCAAGACACTACTTTTCTTAGCCGTGTTTAGCGGAATTGGCCTTTGGGGCTGTGACGATTCTTCGTCAGCCTCTAGCAACGGACCGGATGAGAATGCGACGGCGGAGTATTCTTCTTCAATCTGTAAAGATTGTGACGATGAATCAAGTAGTTCTGCTAAAAAGATTGAATCCTCTGATGAAAAGGATGTTGGGACGTCGAGTGATGCCAAAACAGATGAATCTTCTTCAAGTAAGGGAAAGGAAACAAGTAGTTCTTCAGAGAAGAGTGTGAGCAGTAGTTCTGTAAAGTCTGGAAATTCTTCTAGTAGTAACAAGGATGTGTCAAGTTCATCTGTTCGTTCGTCTTCAAGCGGGAATCTCCAGTCTTCTTCGAGCAACAAAGACTCCAGCAGCAGCACAAAGTCCAGTTCATCTTTTGAAGTTGATACTGCAAGACTTTGTACACCTGACTACAATCTTTGTAATCGTCCCTTGTTTGGGGATAGTATTCGTTCTGGAGCCTATAAGAAATTCACGGATAAACGAAACGGTCGTACTTATTTCTATTTGACTATTAATGGAAAAAATAAGGATAATCAGCCTGCGTCAGTGACAGTTATGGCAGAAAATCTGAATGTCGGAGAAATGATTGACGGTGCAATGGATCAATCTAGTGATTTGAAAATAGAACGTTATTGTTATGACAATGATACAATGAAATGCGAAGAGTATGGCGGACTCTATCAATGGGCGGAAATGATGAAGTTGCCGAGCGAATGCAACGCCAAGAGTTGTGCTGACTCTATTAAGCCAAACCATCAGGGAATTTGCCCAGACGGCTGGCGACTGTTGACATACGACGATTTCTACATCGTTGTTCATGCAGATGGTAATAAAAATAGCGTAGCAGATGTTCGTGCGATGGGTTTCGGCGGTCATAACTACAGCGGGTATAGCTTGATTGGCTCGGGATATCGAACAAATGAAGGACAATTTGAAGAATTAAATGAAACTGCTTATTGGTTTTATCCTTCAGAGCACACAACTCGTTTTACAAGAGGTGGTAGCGGCTATAATAGTAAAAAGACTACTGATTTTTCTTCGGGATATAGTGATAAAGTGACAGGTCTTTCTGTCCGTTGTGTGAAAAAAGACTAATTAAAAAAAAGTAATAAAGAAAAATTGAGCTATAAGCCTATTGGAGCCGACATGTCTAAAAAAATCAAAGAGAAAAAAATTGCATCTAATAATTATAAAATAGAATCGCTTGAGCCTCGCTTCATGATGGACGCTGCGATTGATTATGTGCAGTTCGTTGATAATTACGATCAAGTCGATTCAATTGTTGAAATGCAATTGGATAACCTGCAATCACCCGACTTGAGTGACCTTGGTATTGAAGGTGGAATTCAATCTATCAAGGATACTCTCGCTGATTTGGGTAGTGATGCTGAAACAGCGCTGGGTTCTCTGTACGCTCAACTCACATCGAGACTCCAATTGTTGACTGAGGCTCAAGGTGTTCTAAAAGATGACCAAAATAATATAGTTAGTGTTGATGCACAAACACTGAAAAATACGCTGAATCAGCTTTTTGTTGAAGATTTTGAGCAGTTATCTGCATTGAATATTGCTTATGAGGCTACTCAGAATGGCTTTAAGTTGACATATTCTCCCGAAGCAGAATTGATTGCTTTGCCTCAGGAGGGGTTGTCTTCGGGCGGTTATATTTCTGGTGTAGGTTCCAATAATAATTTAGGAGCGAGCGCTAAACTTGACATTGTATTCGATTTATCTGATGCAGATGGTAATGGCCTGGTGGATTCTGTCGAACCCGCTTCTGTTGTTGTTCGCGATGTTAAAGCCATAATAGAGAATGTTGGTGGGACGGCAAAGTTTATGAACTTGTCTGTTTCGGAAGAATCTGATTCCGACACTGATTTGTTGCTGAAATATAGTGATAATGCTTTAGGAACTTCATCGGCTGTTCATTTGGAGTTCAGTGTAGATGCATCGAGTAATGATAATTTCCCGTTCGCATTTCTGGGCAATATAGGAGTAGATAAGGAAGAAACGGGAGCCATTTCTGTTAGTGTGCCAGAAATGCAACTCAAAAATGATCCACAGTTTGAAATATTTTCTCTTGAAAAGGCTTTAAACACAATATCTTCTTCTTTCTCGACAATTCCTTTTATCCGAGATTTTGAATTTGGTCCAGAGGAAAACAAGAAAAAGATCGTTGAGTATGTGGAAAATCTGCAAGAATACTGGGCCGATGTAGCACTTGCAATCAATGGCGCAATAAAAAACGTAGAAAACACTTCGAATTATTCGCTAGATTTGAATAATGTTAAATCGTTCTTTGATATTATCCTTCCGAATGCCCAAACTGTTTTGTCTTCCGTACTTGGTAATCTGAAATTGGAAGATGCAAATGGGCAAGAAATAAATTTCCTCGAGAGTGTAACGACTTCGTTGAATGCTGTGAATCTTTCCACAACAACTCCAACTAGTTTGTATCTCACTTTAAGTCCCAAAATTGAAAATATTGCAGGATCACTCAATTTTGGTTTATTGGAGTTGAGCGGCTTGGATGTTGATTGCGCTATGAGTGTGAAACTTGATGTTCGTGTGGATGCGAATGATAATACGCTAATATTTGATGGCTTTAGTTTGGACAAGTTTAACCTGACTGTCTTGAAAGAAGGTATCGAAGACCCACTTTCCTTGGGGTTATTTAGTGCTACCGTAGTAAATGGTAATTTTAAACTGGAAGTAAAGTACGATTCCAATAATGGGAGGGGTCTTGAAGCAGACCCGACTTTCACTGTTGAGTCGTTAATCTTGAAGAGCGGTGCCGTAGAAGTTGCAAAACTTCCGCAGAAAGAGAATGATGTTTATAGGTTTGGTTACGATTCCTTAACTGAAAACTGGATTGTCCCAGATGAAATCAAGGCTTTTGCCTCACTTTCGGGTGAAACCCTCTCGCATCAAGTAGTTGCATATCTTCAATCTATGCAAACCGCCCTCCGCAAACAGTTGGAAGATAATGTCAAGATGGATTTCTTGGGCGGTTCTGTCGGAGAGGTTGTGAATGTCATTGATAGGATAGATAAGGTTGTTTTTGGCTCCGATGAAAATGCAAAAGACGGCTTGCTAAAAGTCGTTGAAGGCAGTAAGTATATAGCAAATTTCTCTAGTGTCGAGGAATTCGTTCTTGTCTTCAATGAGGCTTGGGAAAGAGTGTTTGGCGAATCGAATGCCTGTAGCTTGTTCCTGTTAGGGGATAATTCTCCAAATCCCATAAGTATGTTGGTGTCGAGAAATCTTGCTACTAAGGAACTTGAAACTAGTTTGCCTGATGGAAAGCCTGAAAATTTTGAATTTGAAAACTTCAGATTGGTTTTCAATTTACTCTTTACAGAAAGTAAAGATTTTGACTTGAACCTTGCAAAATCGTTTGGTGAAGGATTTGCTAATGTTGTTACATACGGCAACGTGTCTGCGGGGTGTAGTGCCGGAATTTCTTTTAGTCTAGATGTGAATTTTGAATATCAGACGATAAATGACGGCTCTGATGGGAATACGGCTACCACATTAGGGGATATCTTAGGTTCAAGTTATACAGCACTAAATGACTCGTATTATGAGTCGACTTCGTTTGACAAATTGAGTTTTAAGGAAACAAGAACGGATGTAAAGTTAGATGATGCAACTACAAATTTTGCATTCACATTTAACATAGATGACCAAGTTGTGTTAGTTCATAGTGGTGAAATTGATACATCTAGTTTTAAGAGTGTTGAAAAGGTTCAAGACAAGGAAAACGAGTTTGTTTCTTCAACTGCGACGAGTTTGCCAGATATTGTGTACAACGACAATATTAAGAAACTCATTATCAAGTCAGGAACAAAGTTTGACATATCAAATTCTGGCAGCGCAGACGCTTTTAGTGAACTTAAGTTAATCAATACTGTGCTGCAAACCTGCCTCTCAACAACATCTGATTCAAATAATACAATTGTCATAAGATTAAAAGGAGTAGGCAATGCAGATGATGTGGATATAACGCTTGATTTTGGTTTGATACAGGCTTTTGCAACAGATCTTAACGATAAAGGCTTGTTGGATTCACCTGATTGGGAAAAATGCTTGGATAAGTATTTGTCCCTGCAAAAATCGGAAGAAAACCAGTTTGGTCTGAACGATGTGTTGTCAATAGGATCTTTGGAAAACGGTCGTTCCATTAAGAATACCTATGGATTGTATGTTGTTGACATTAATGAAAGTACTGGCGCAATTCTATTTGGATGTGATCCTTCTCTAATAAAGGGATACAAAACAAAAAGAGACGGCAACGAAATTAAAATTGATTCTGATTATTATACGCTTGAATTGAACTATGGATTCAAATATATGCGTATGTCAGGCGTGTTGAACGCTTCTGGTGCCATTGGTAATGTGGCGATTGAAGTTAGTATTCCATCTCTGCCGGATGGAATAAGTATCGAAGTAGATTCAAAAAACTGCCTTACTCTTGAAAATCTTGCCGATAAGATATACGAAACCATAAAAAATACAGATGTTGATTCTACAAGCAAATTGAGTGTTTTTGTCAAGTCGGTAGTTGTCATAAATGACAAGATTGTATTCAGTGTTGCTGATGGTGTTTCGATAAGTTCGAGCAAATTGGGCATTAGCAATGCTTCGCTGGGTGATTCAGGTGATTTTAAAGTGATATATACCGGTGGACCGGATCCCTCTGTAGATTTTGAAACATTGTGTAGTGGCTTGACCAAGGCAACGAGTGTTGTCGATGTTGTAGAGGCTATAAATAATATAATCAACCCAAAGGCGGAAGGCTCAACGGAACGCGACTCTACAAAACCGACGCTCTATTGGAAAGATGCGGACGGCAATGCAATGGATCATTTGGAGTTCCGTTCGCAATGCGAATTCTCCTTGGTGAATGTCGGTGCGAGTAAAGTCCTTGAAATGCTTGGCTTTACCGCAATGAAGTCAAGCTGTTGCGGTGAAAATGATTACCGCATTGTGGGTAGGACCCTGCTGGGGACAGATTGGTCCAAACTATTTGGCTTTACGGAAGGGGCTGAAATTAAGTTTACTGCAGGTCTCGATTTTTCGATAGGGAAGGAGATTGAAGGCAATATAACTGTTTCGAATGCCGATCATGTCGTGATTACTTTGAAGAACCCTGCTGATCAAACTGAATATGCTGTAGGTGGATATGTTAAGTATGGAGAAGTGTACTTCAAGATAGATAGCTTTGTTTATGATGATGATGGAAATATTACAATAATTAATGTTTCTCGAAAGAATGTCTTGACGCTTGAGGATAATGTTTCTACAGATGTTGATTGGCATGCTGCCGACATAGAACTGTCCTATGTTGCGGCTGTTGATGCCACATTTGCATTTATAGATGCTAGTCTTGTTGCTCAAGGGAATGTTCATGCAGATATTGAATTCTCAGCAAATAAGAAAAATTCTACGGATACTAGTTTTAAGGAAAACGATTCCTTCTTGAGTAATTGGGATTTTACGGCATCCTGTGATGCTACATCTGGCCAGTTTGTTATAGGTGGTGTGGTAAATGCGCTGGGCAAGACGGTTTATCTTGGTGACAATACGATAACACTTGTTTCAGAGAACAATGGCTTGCCAACGATTGAATCTAATTTTGGTGAACTTACATCTGCCATAACTTCGGAATTTGCTAATTTGTCGAATTTCTCTGTGCAAGATGTTTATGCACTGCTTGATGGCTTGGTTGACAAGCTGACTGAAATTGCTCAAAATAGCAACGTCAAAATTCCTGTTATCAACAAGTCTATTGGGGACTTGGTGAATGTAGCGAATGATATTCGCGATATCGTTAGTAAACTGCGCAACGACAATGTCACTAGTTTGCAAGGATTAAGTGATAGGCTGAATAAGTACCTGACAGACTTTAAATTGTTGGCGCCGCAGTATCTTCCGCAGGAATTAGAGCAGAGCGTCGGTCAGACTGCGAGGGCCTTTGATATTAAGGTCGATGGATCGAATATCGTTTTTGATATTAACATTAGCAAGGCCTTCAGCGCTGTTCACCAGTTCAATTTTGGAGGGTCAACAGGTGGAATTAGCGGAAATGCTAATCTCAAGGTGACGGGTGATTTCTGGTTTAGTGTTTCGGCATATATGACCACAGGGGACTCTTTTGATTTCCTTCTGAAAGATTCCGTCAAGTTTGGAACAAATGTCAATATTGTTGGGGAGAAGCTCTCGTTTAATCTGGGAATTGACGGTGGAACATCAAATATTGAAGGCTTTGATGCCCTGCTAAAAAACTTAATTACCGTTGGCTCGGACAAGGCAAACTCCTTTGTGGTAGGGAAGGCTGCTTTGGTTGGGGAACTTGGTGAAAGTGATGTCTCGCTAGCAACATGGAAGTTGAACGGAATAGATTATAATGGAGGTGCTTCTTTTGCTGTCCCGATGTCCATTTTTGGCAACCTACCTATCAGCGTATGCGGTTACGAATTGGGAAGCATTAAGTTCGGTAAGTGGATTAATGCCGAAGGAACAGGAAATGTCATTTGTACTGACGATATCAATAGTTTGAGTTCCTATCTTTCTGATGTAGATGGATTTGTGAATGCTTGGCTGTCAAACCATAATGTGGAGTCTACTGGTTCCGTAAATGTTGTCGCTAAAACGAACCAGGAAGGTTCGGTACTTGGATTGCCTGAAGTAACACTTCTTCTGAAAGAACGGCAAAAGGTTGACATTGATAGTGGCACACTGGTTGTTGATGTCAGCGGCGTATATGAGCGTATTGCTGCGTTAGTTGATGGAAACCTTGACTGGTTTGATAAGATTAAACTTGCCGTTACGGGTTTGAACAACCTGTTGGATTCATTGGAATCCAGCATCAATGGCGGCATGATGAGTGACATCAAGGATGTGCCTGTGGTGGGGAACGCCTTGAGTGGTGGTGTAGACTTCTTGAGTAAACTTAAGCAGCAAATCCTTGAGCCGTTCTCAAACTTTGTATATGAATCGACTGGTATGACAGCCGAAATGGTTGCGCAGAAACTTAACGACCTTTTTGGTTCTTATGCGCAATTGTCTTCGGATTCAACACTCTTGACAAAACTGTCGAATGAAAACGAATGGCATAAAGAGGGCAAAGGAGTTTATTATAAGCAGGGTTCTGACTTTGCCGAATGGTTCTTTACTTTGGGAGGAACATATTCCTTCGGTAGTGATATCGGACTTGACCTTGGTTTCCCCGGTCTTGGCCTAGAAACCAATGCTGGTGTTGATTTGAGCCTAGAATGGAAGCTTAACTTCGGCATGAAAGTTTCCAAGGATGGTGGTTTCCAGTTTATTTTCTATGATGAAAATGATGTGAGCGTTGAAGTCAAGGCTGGCATGAATGGAAAAGTGCTTGGAAAAATGGCGGGGCTTGGAGTCGAACTAGACCTTGACAGTTTAAACAAATCAACTAATGCCTCTCAGTATGAAAAGGGAGTTAATTTGAAGTTTGGTCTTGATATAGACCATGAATCCTTGGGGAATGATCTTGTTAATGTAAATCTATCGGATATTTTGGGCCAACTTCCTACATTTACGCCCTCTGCTACGGTCAACATGGTTGTCGGTTTGAAGGTCGGTATTGTTTCTGATATCAAGGGCGATGCACCAAAGTTTCCGAATATTGATGGTCAATTTGAATTTGTTTGGAGCAAAGATGAGGGTATAGAAGTCCTCGGTTTCAATGATTTCCAGTTGGATATGGGCTCGTTTATTGGCGGCGTTCTTGGCCCCATTGTTTCCAAGATCCAGAAGGTCGTTGAACCACTCAAACCGCTTATCGACTTCCTTACGACTCCGTTCCCTGTTCTTGACGATTTGGGCATCATCATAACTCCGCTCAGCTTGGCAAAACAGTATTGCAAGGGTGAATTCAGTGACGGCATGGTATATGCCATTAAAGATCTTATCGCATTAAGCGAGACTGTGGCCGCAGTTAGTAATGGAAGGGATTTAAAGATTAATTTGGGAAATTTTGTTCTGTTTGACAAACAAAATAATACATCTCAAATGAATAATGCAGCAAGGAGTTTGTTGTTTGGTCAAACATCAAATAAATCGCTAGATAATACAATTGGGCAATATATAGTTGATGATAATTATGATACGCTTGATCTGTCTTTAATAAAATCACAATCAAATTCTAGCCTTTCCGGTGAAGGCTTTAAAATGGAAGGAGGTGGCTGGAGGTTTATCTGGGATGAACCAAAGGATATCTTTAAGTTGTTGCTTGGTCAGGATATTGACCTTGTGCATTACGACATGCCCAAGCTCAGTTTCGATTTTGACTGGGATACATTTATCCGTATTTGGGCTCCGCTTGGAGTCCGTTTAGGAGTTTCTTTCAATGCAAGCATAGACCTGGCCTTCGGCTACGATACCTTGGGAATTCGTCAGTGGGTGGGAAGCGATTATAAGGACTATAGTCGATTGCTGAATGGATTCTATGTCGATGATCTTGATGAAAAGGGTAATGATAAAAATGAACTTTCGTTCTATGGTGGTCTAAAGGCTTCTGCTGAATTGAATGCAGGGGTTAGTGCTGGCGTGGGCGGTGGCGTAGGCATCAATGTCGGGTTTAATCTGTTTGACCCGAACAAGGATGGAAAGGTCCGCTTGAACGAAATCGAACGGATTTTCAAGGAAGAAGGCCTGTTCGGTATGTTCGACGTGGAAGGCAAGATTACCGCCAAACTCTATGCCTACCTAGACTTGTTGTTCTATACCAAGAAATGGAACATTACGGACGATATCACGTTGTTTGAATTTAACTACGAACATACGGTGAAGCCGATAATGATTTCAAAGTCAGGTGACGATGTCGTGGCTAATATTGGTAGTAATTCCTCTAGCCGAATGTCGACGGATGATGTCAACAAGTCTCTTGACGATGGCGATGAAACACTTGATGTGACCATTTCGAATGGTAATGAAATTGATGACGGTGAACATTCAGAAACTGTTGAGGGTAACGGCAAGTTTATTGTCAATGCCGAACAAGGTAATGACAAGGTAATTATTGCATCTGATGGTGTTGCCAACTTTGATATCATAATCAATGGCGGTGATGGTGACGACTATATCGATTTGTCCGGCCTGACAATGAAGGATGGTCATGTGGTCTATATCAATGGTGGTGCCGGTGTCGACACCATTATTGGAGCCCAAGGCCTGAATATCATTTTCGGCGATACGGGTGTGATTCGTGTTGATGAAGAAACAGACGAACAGGGGAAAAAAGTACATCGCTTTGTTGCCGAGGCGAAGGTTGATGCCAATAAGGCCGGTGGCGATATTATTCTTGGCGGTTCTGATCGCGATATTATCTTCGGCGGAGCCGGTGATGACCAGATTGATGGCGGCAAGGGAGACGACTACATCATTGGCGATGGCGGAACCTGGTCTGTTGCTATTGATGAAGAGTTCGTGAGCGCGATATCAGATGATGAAAAGAATAATATGACGCCCGAAGAGTATGCTTTGAGGGTGTTGCATAATGCTAGGACCGAAAATGATTTGCTCACAGATACTGCCCTTGTCGCCCATACGGAAATAAGCTTGAGCGATGGTGGGGATACTCTTATTGGCGGTGAAGGTAATGATGAAATCCACGGCGGTGGCGGCGACGACCATATCGATGGCGGCGCCGGTAATGACTTGATCCATGGTGGAAAAGGCCATGATCGCATTCTTGGTGGCTCGGGCAACGATACTATCCATGGTGGCGAAGGCATGGACATTATCTTTGGCGACAGAATAAATAATACCCCGCTGGATCTTGCTGCGCCCTTTGTTGTTGACTTGTCAGGTGATAAAAAGACTGCTGCATTTAGCCAGGAATTTATTGAAGCCCAGTTCAAAAACAACAATACATCTGTTGAACAAGATAATTTCAAAATACGCCTTTTTGATGATAATGGCAATTCGTTAACACAGTATGTTACTGAACTTGAAGAAAAATATCAGTTTGAATCAGATGGTGCTACCATTAACCAGCATCTTCAGGAAATCAACAGGATTCAGTATTCATTTGATGAATTGTCGCTAAGGGGCAATGACACCATCTACGGCGAAGACGGCAACGACCTGCTCTTCGGAGATGGTGGCACTACGGCTGGTGCGGCAGATGAGATATATGGCGGCATCGGCAATGACATTATCGACGGTGATGGCGGTAACGACACTATCAAGGGCGGTATAGACAACGATATAATCTACGGTGGTGCTGGCGATGACACCATTGATGGCGGCGCTGGCAATGATAGCCTGTATGGTGACGAAGGCGTGGAAGCGTATGATATTACTGATGCCCGAGAACTCACCAGAGATTCTGACGATGATGACAAGGAACAGGACAAGCTTGTCTTTGGCGACAATCTCGGCCTTCATGGCAAAATCTTCGCTAACGCACAGAGCAACAATAATGAGTCGGGCAATGACATCATCTTGACTGGACCGGGCATGGATTTTGTGGACGGCCAGGGCGGTAGCGACACGATTACCGTTAAATTGATGGGCGATAGCACCACGAACTATGCGAATGTCACGGATACGGGAAAAAGCGGTTCTGATGTCCTCTTTGTCGAAGGAACAGAAAGTGTTGACACCCTGCTTCTTCGTAGGAACAGCGACGCGGAAGGCAATCCGGGAGATCTCGGCCTCGTCGCCCTGCTTCCGATGACTGCCGACGATTTGTCGAACTCTGAAGGCGAATCTACGGGCGCTAGCGAAACTGTCCAGAACAACTTGAACTCTAATATTGAAAGAGTGAACTACACTCAGGGAATTGATGTCCTAAATGTCAACGGAAATGGCGGCGACGATCGGTTCTATGTTGATGGCACGGCCGAGTTGACGAATGTTAACGGTGGTGCCGGTAACGATTCGTTCCAGATTGGGCAGCTGTATAACTCCGAGCGCACAGATGATGCTGCCTCGGCTAGGGTCCAGCCTGTTGATGCCTTCCATACCGAGAAGACTAACGAAGAATCGTATTTGAGTGATGGCGTTTCGAGTGATACCACTTTGAATGTGGAAGGCGGGTCCGGTGTAGATACATTTGCCGCATTGAACAACGCTGGCACATTGAATATGACCGCCGGAAAGGGCGACGACATCTTCAGTGTCTACACATTCCTTAAGGAAAACGGCGAAAACTTCGACCGAGGTGCTGTCCTTCTGGATGGTGGCAAGGGCTTTGATACGCTCAATGTCCGTGGGACCGATGCTGACGATGTGCTTGTTGTGACCAAGGAAGGTTTGCTGAGCGACATGGTGGCCATCAAGGCTGCGGGCGTTGAAAGCACTCAATTCGATGCCGCCGCTGGTGATGATATGTTCTATGTCGTGGGCAGCAAGTCGACCGATGTTACCGAACTTAGTGGTGGCAAGGGCAACGATACCTTTAGCATGGGCGGTCTCGATACGGAGTATAATCTTCGTAGCGCAAATACCGATGGCCAGAGCGTTGATGTCAAATACGAAATTGTTGCGGATGCAAATGCGACCACGGGCGATTGCGTGATGACTGAAAACTTTACGGTTGTCGATAGCGATAGCCAGCCGGCAGTATTTGTCGTTGCTAAGGAGAACGGTGATGCCGAAGCGCCTTACCGCATCCAGGCATCCGCAGAGGTTGTTCTTGGTAACGAAAACGTTGATGCCACATTCTTCATTGGTTGTGCTGGTCTTGCGGAAGGACAGACTATCGATGTTACCATTAGTGCCCCGATGCTTTCCAATGCCGACTTTAACCGTGGTGACCGCGGATTCCTTATTGGGACCTATGATGAAGAATCGAACGCGATTGTTTACGCAACTACAAGAATTGTCCATTTTACGGCCAATACTGTTGGCAATCCTATCGAGGTGCATGTAAAGGCTTGTGAAGACACCTTGATTGAGGAAGGAACATGTAAGGCTATTGCTATTTCTAGTAAGCTGAATTCGGGCGTTGTCTTGTCGAAGTCGGTGACTTCTGTGGGACTTGTTTTTGCGGGTGAAGCGAGGGAAAGTGCTGTAAGCGATTTTGCTGCTAGACCGTTGGTTGCTACGCAGGAATTTACAGTTGGTGCAAGCTCGGAATTCAAGTTGAATATGATTCCGGTGCCTAAAAAGGCCGATGGATCGCAGGGTGATGTAGAAGAGGAAGAGGTTGTTGAAACTGCTGATGTTGAGCGTGAGTTCACCTTCTATGTCAATGGTGAAAAACAAGATTGGGTGATAGACACTCATTATACACTTGTTGACAATGTCGTTAAGGTAAGTGATTCGGTTTTTGATACGCTTTCAGAAGGTGACAAGCTGGTTGTGAGTGTCCGTTCTAATGAAATGCGTGTCGACGATACCAGGGTGGCACTTGCATACGAAGATGTGCTTGTAAGCAGTGTTCTCGTGGACGGTGCCGAAATCTTGCCCACGGCAACGAGCGGCCGATACTACGAGTTGAACGGCAATGTCATCACCTTCTACGATGCTTTGACTAAGCGCCCGACAACAATTCATGGCGTCGTTAGAGTAGAGGCTGATATTCCAGAAGAGTATGATTGGGAAACCTTCGGTCAGGGTGATGTTGCTGATGTTGAAAATCAGAATGAAAGCCTCTTGACGGTTGAAGCTCATGCTTCTGTGCTTGCAGAATCGGGGGCAAATAGCTTCACGAGCGTTTCTTACGATGTGACATATAACAAGCCGATTGCCGAAGGTGAAACGGTTTATGTGAAGATTACTCCGACTAAGCTCCTTGCAAATTCTGGTGCAGAAGAAGATAGCCAGCGTTTGTCTATCGCTTGCGATGACTTTACCACGCAAGAAGATGGGTCAATTGTTGTCAGCTTCAATAGTTCGACTCTCACGCGATCGCTTACGATCACGACGGTTTCTGATGGTGAACAAGACGAATATGGCTTGACGAAGGCCCAGAAGCAAAGCAAAGTGATTAATGAAATTGACGGACCCATTTATGCATACGGGTTCGGCAAGAGTATTGACTTGAATGCGGGTGACCCTGCCATGCTGAAATACAAGCATGTCATCGAGACTAAGGATGGCGTTAGGCAGGCGTCAAACTTCAATGAACTGAACAACTTTGCAGAAGACAAACTTTATAGCCTTTCTGTGGGTGATGATGGACATCTGTTCATTGACTTGACTTCGATTAGCGATGAGCAAAAAGCCGCTTTTGGGGCAATCGGCGTCGAATGGGATGCTGAAATGTCGCAGGAAGCCTTCTTGGCGCAGTTTGAAGGTAAAACATTCAAGTGGGTTGTTACGACGACAAAGGATGTCGGAACAGCTGCTGAAGATGTTACAGAAAAAGAAACAAGCGTCGCGTCTGAATGGTCTAGAATTAAGGAAGCAAGGTCATTCGTAAATGGCGTGCTTGAACTTGTTTTGGACGAAGCGGTCGTTCTGCCTTCTGTTGGGGAAAAGTTTGCCCTGATTTCTGGCAATCGGGATTCCCTGTTTGTTGACGAGATGGCGTCTGTGGACCGCCTGTTTGTAAATAACCAGCAGGATAGTGTTGATGCCCGTGCATCGCTTACTGGGTTTGTGAATAACAATAGGAATGAAGCCGAAAAGAATGTCGATGCCTACGATTCGCATGCTGTTCGCTTTACCCATACGGAACTTGAAGCGTTCCCCGAAAAGCAGCTTGCAGCAAATGATGATCCTCTGATGATGCAGAGTGGCATCACTGCGGCGCAGATGGAATACGCCGAGTACAATCTGGGTAAGGGCAAGGATACTGTTGATATCAACAAGACGCTCTACCGAGAAGATGCTTACAGGACATACACGGTAGTGAATACGGGTAATGTTGCAGAAGATTCGACTGCCGGGTTTGGGGTTCATCTTGGTGATGCGGGAATCGCTGCTGAAAATGCCGCTAACGGTGCTTCGTTCAATGATGGCGCTTACCATTACGGCTTAACGCCTATTGCAAACAATGGTGTTAATGTTGTTCGCGAAGAATCTGACACCAAAGTTTACTATGTCGAAGCGATAATCAAGAAGCAAGATGTTCCCCCTGCTGAAGCCGATAATTTTGTTACCCAGCGTCGCGAGGTAAAGGGCTCGTTCTCGAACCAGTATGGTTTCGATATCGAATATGATTTTATCCTTGCCGAAGGTGAATATATAGACGGTTTCCGTTTCTATCAGGCGGAGTTCGATGACGATATCAAGGTGAATAGCTACCAGGCGGACCATACAGGAAGCTTGATTTGTTCCGGGACAATTTCTTCACAGCCGCCTGTGCTGAACCAGGGTGCTGTTACATACAGCTATATAATAGATTCGGATGATTCGAGTTTGTTCGTGTCTCGGATGGAAGCATTTGATTTGCTCAAGGCTACAGCCGACAACATCCACAAGGATGCGCCGAACGGCTACGAGTTCACCATGTTCGTGGATGCCACGCTGAGCGACGGCAGCGTTCAGCGCCGTGCCGTTTCTGAACTGACCAGTAGATTGTTCTCGATTTCACGGGACTTTACCTTGACAGCGGGAATTTCGATTGTATCGCTCAAGTTCGCCTATGGCTACGAGGGCGACGGCCAGCTGGTCATCAACGCGCAGTCGGGCCACGACAGGATTGACGCTTCGAGTACGAATGTGACCCGCAACGATATGGTCGCATTTGGCGGCCTCGGTGACGACTACATTACCATGAACAAGGGCGGTATAGCTTTCGGCGATCGTGGCCAGGTACTTTACAATAATGGCCAGGTGAACGGTGTGGATATCGGCGATACGGTGCTCGGCTCCACGGTTGTCAACATTGATGCCGAAAATCCCGCGTTCATTGACGACTATACTACTGGAATCGGCAAGACTCCGGGACGCACGGCCGACGAGAAGGGAAACCCCGTACACCGTCTGCAGACGGACGGCGTGAACCGCGATGCCTACAGGATTCAGTCGGTAGATGCCGAAAATGGTGGCACCGACATGATTAAGGTCGGTGGCACGAATAGTGTCGTTGTCGGCGGTGCTGAGAATGATGTAATAGTTATCGGTGGCGACAAGAACGTTGCCCTGGGCGACAATGGCCGCGTGAAATACAATAACGCCGGAAATGACGAAGCCGTTTATGGCGACAAGCTTGGCCTCGGCATGCATATTGTCGAAACGACCAACGACAGTATTGGCGGGGTAGATAACATTGTTATTGCGGGCGACAAGAATGTTGCCATGGGTGGTGCCGAGGGTGATTCTATCCGCATCACGGGGGCAGACAATGTGGCTATCGGCGACGGCGGCCGCTATACAATCGAGGAAACTCGTCTGTATGCCGAAAGCAAGAGCGAACAGCATGGTGGTCAGGACTTTATCAGCACGGGTGACGGCAAGAATGCCGTCATCGGTGGAACCGACGATGACGTAATCCGCACGGGTGCGGGTAACGATGCCATTGTTGGCGATGGTGGCAAGGTCATTATGGACACCGACCGCAATGCGCTGATGGTCTCCAACGAGGGTTACAATGTTGGAACCGACCTGGGAACGGCCGGTGCCGATGACATTGATG
>CAMKLO010000058.1 GCA_946413655.1 uncultured Fibrobacter sp.
TATTTTTCATAGGAATGAATGTTGTTAAAACAGGTCGTCCCTCGCGGGACGGCCAATTTTTTTACTTTTTAAAAAAAAAGAGAATGTTGAGATGAAAAAACTTTTATTCATAAGCATTGTTGTGTTCCTTGTCGCTTGCGATGATACCGCTTCGTCCCAAGACCAATATTTTGCGAATTTACCGCAAGAAAAATACTCTAGTTCCTCATTTGAAAATATTGAGGAAAGCTCCTCTTCACAAGCGCCCGTTGTAAGTTTATCGTCTGGAACGGTGGAAGAAAGTTCTTCATCAGAAGTTTCGTCTTCTTCTCAGGAGGCTGCTCAAGACTCGGAAAAGCAAATACCTAAGTTGGACAAACTCCCCTTTGACACAACGGGAATCAAGCCCCAGTATATAAGTTATTCAATTGATCCGGATACTTTTTCGATTGAAACAAGAGAAAAAGCTGGCCCATACCTTGGACATTACATTACCGTTGAGGAAGATGTTGAAGCAACTTGTACAGTCATGCACATTTATGAAAATGGCAAGATTGCTACAGGTTTATTTGGCTATCATGACGTTTCAAATTGCGTACTTGTTGTTCGAGATGATTCACTTATGTTCTCGAATGTTGAAAATTGTAGGAAAGTCCCAATTTGGGGATCGTGCTACAATAGTGAAGCGTATTCGCGAAAAATTATGGTCGGGAACGATGTGTTCTACTTTGGTGAATCTAAAACGCAATTACAACTAACGCAATTGACAGATTCAACGATTACTATTTGGCTTACCGCAAATCCGTCTTATGAACCCAAAACGTCTTCTTCTCCACATACATGGAAAAAAAGCGATTTCGAGGGCGATTCCATGGTGACATTTGTTGAGAATAAAGTTGATCCGAATTATGTCGATACAATTTTCATTGATAAGTATGGTGTGAAAATTACAGATTGGAGTAGTACATGGATTTTTGAAAATGAAACCTGTACGACCAAAGACTTTGTATATGACACTACGAGGACTCCGGAGGAACAGTGCAAGGATTGGGAAAGTTACCGCAATAGCTTTGTCGATTGCACCGCTCGCAATATGAAAACTCCCGAAGATATTTATCCTAGATTGTGCCGTCCTACTAAAATTAGTCATCGCTCCGTCTGGTGCATCCTTGATAGCGAAATGCCAACAGTAAGCGATTAGAGTATTTTTCATAGGAATGAATGTTGTTAAAATGGGTCGTCCCTCGCGGGACGGCCAGCTTTTTTATTCGTCTTTTATGCAGCGGATGGAAACCGCGGTAAACTTGTCTATATAACTTTTGTTGCTTATGTAGCCTTGAACGACTCCCTCATCCTTGTCATAGAATTTGAAGAATTTTACAGTGTATTCTTCATCGCGATTTCGATATCCATAACGAAGAAGAAATTCTGCGTAATATCTATATTCGCTGTATTCGTCAGTATTCAAACGGGCTCCGGCGGCAACCATTGAAAAACCGTAGTCGTCCGTGCCGCTGACATCAACTCCGTCCCTAGACCAGCCTTTCTGCGAAGAAAGCTTTTGGCACGCCGTGGAAGAATCCCCTACGAAAGCAATCAGCCGTTGCCATTCAAATTCATCCGCTATATGCCAACCGTCAGGGCAACCCACGTTGGATCTATAGGAATAGAGGTGTCCAAATTTTTTACAGTTAGACTGCTGATTATCTAGGCAATATCCAAAATGGGAGGAATGCTCGTCATAATAGTTCAGGTTCTGCGCCAGCCACACCTGCTCGCCAATCTTGATGGTGTTGTAAACCTGGTTGTCCCTTTCATCTAGGATTTCCCCGTACTTGCCGGCTTCGTACATTTCCTGGTTCAGGAATTCGGTCGACATGCATTTAATAAAGCGACAGTCGTAAGTCCCCGAGGGCATGATGCCTTCGCCCAGGTCTTCGCTATAGAACGAGGAACTGGAGGCGTTCGAACGGGACGAAGAAGACTTTGCTGATGAGGATGATGTGCGGTCGTCCTTGGCAGCGACGCTGTTAGAATCATCGCCACCACAGGCGACAAACGCCATTGTTACGGCAACCAAGGAATAAAGGGCTGGTTTCCTGTTCATTTGCGGATTCTCCTTCACACCATTTAGGAATATATAATTTTTTTCGATGTCTCAATGTTCCTGCGTGCAAAAGAACAATTTTGCTTGTTCTGTCAAGCCAATTAGTAAAAATATGGGCTCATAAACAAGATAAAATTTACCGGTTATTTGTATAGAATGTAAATTTTTGTTTTTGTATCATTGAAAATTTGTCTAATGATACAAAATTAGCTATATTAAAATTGCAAGGGAAAATTCCTTTGTGTAAGGAGGATTATGAAACCAATAACAGAATATCGTGATTATCGCCGCTGTATGCAAGATTTTTACGACGAACGTAAGAGGACGAATTCCTTTACGTGGCGTGAATTTGCTCGGCTGGCCGGTTTCACGTCGCCAATTTACTTGAAATTGGTGTGCGAAGGAAAAAGCAGCCTTAGCGAACTCGGGATTGAAAGAGTCGCGTCTGCCATGAACTTGGGCGGCTTCGAATATGCTTATTTCCGTCATTTGGTACAGTATAACCAGGCGAAGGACGACGAAACGAAAAAGAACGCCTTTGCCAGCATGACGGATATTGCGAAAGCCAACAAAATCCGAGTGGTGGACAGCGATGCCTTCACTTATTTTGAATCATGGAAGAATCCGGTTTTGCGCGAACTGGTGGCAATGATGCCGGGGGCTACACCCGAGGCTGTTGCCGAAATGTGCTGGCAGCCAATCACTGCAGATGAAGTTCGTAAATCCCTGGATTTTATGATGAGTGTCGGGATTTTGCAGCGCAAATCCAAGAATGTCTATGTGCAGACGGACAAGGCCTTGGTCGGTAATTCCGAAGTGATGCCTGTGGTCGTTCGCTCCATGCATCGTGAAATGGCCGGCTTTGCGCAGAAGGCCATTGACGAGTATGATATTCATGAACGTGACGTTTCCGGCGTGACCATGGGGATTGACCGAGAAACTTACGAACAAATTGTGCGGGAATTGGAATCCTGTCGCAGAAAGATTGTGGCTATTGCCAACATGAGTAAGGAACCATGTCAAGTTTATCGCTTGAACTTGCAGATGTTTCCATTGTCAAAGAATACACAAAAAAAATAATGAGGAGTTATATGAATAAATACGTGAAAATAAACGCTTTGTGCTTGGGATTGTTTGGGACCCTTGTATTTACGGCGTGTTCAGATGATTCTGCAGTTTCCCAACATTTTGGTACAACCGAAGAGAAGAATGCATTCTGGAATGAAACAGCCAATCTCAAGGATTGGAATGTCATGAAGGGCTCCGAAATCAAGTTGGAGAACACCGATGGTGCATTGCTCGGTCGTGTTGCATTGAAAAAGTCGGGCTCAAAGGGCGCAGCCCGTGCCGGTATCGCCTATGACGTTTCCAATCCGGACGGTTCTCCCGCCGATCTTTCTCAGGACGGTGACGGCATATGCATTGCGTACAAGTCCGACTTTGACGTGGAAGTTCGCCTCGATACGGCGGACTACGCAAGTTCTTCTGTAGATAAGGATGTGCCTTATGTCAGCTTGAATATGAAGGACTCCGGATCCGAAAGCCATTGCGCATCTTGGGAAGATTTCAAGATGAAAAAATCGGATGATATGGACGGTTCTGACGTTGTCAAGAAGGTGCGCTCTGTACAGCTGGTCTTTGTGGGTGAATCGGGTTCGTCGGGTGAATTTAGCATTCAGCGATTGACGCCTTACGTCCGTTCGGATTTGTGGATTGGCAAAACAGATGGCAATCAAGTAGAGACCGGTTTTGCCAAGGGCGATGAAGGAACTTCTGGCGAAATAACATTCTTTGAAGATTCCTCCAAAGCCTACTTTGATTGGGATGGTGACCGCGACGATTTGAATTTGGCGGAAAGAATCGATTACAATGAAGGCATTTATGGCAATGTTGTCTTCAAGGGTTCCAGCTCCAATCCGGACGTCGGTTTTGAATTCCTTGTTGCAGGGAAAACCACTAAAAAGAGCAAGGATTTCATTTATACGGCAGACGTGTCTGGTTTGTGGAAGGGCATGTGTCTGGAATATGAATCGCAAATGGATATTGTAATGGAACTTGTTCCTGGGGATTCCTCGGCGGGCACCCTTGAAAAGAAGAGCAAGACAATGACTTTTGCCAAAAACAACGATATGGAAAAGAACTGTGTGGTATTCGCCGATGGCCTGCAGGGTTCCGATAGCGATATTCTCAAGCATCTGGCAAAGATTCGCTTCAAGTTCGCAAAGGAAAACAAGGCCGGAACGATGGTCGGAATCAGACGTATTAGCGCCTTGGTGCCGGAAAATCTTTCTGTCAAGGAATCTGGCGAACTCAAGGAAGTGAAGCCCACGGAATCTTCTAGCTACAAGTCTGGAAAGAGCTTCTTGTGGGACGGTTCTAAAGATGGCGACCATGTAGACCTTGGCATTTCCGGTGCAAAGTCCGGTGGAGTTTGGACAAATTCTCCCGAAGAAACGGATGTGTATAGATTCAATTTCCCCGAAGGTCTCGAGGCTGACGATGACGGATATGTCATTGCTTCCTTGGTGAGCAAGTATCACAACTTCCAGGGCCATGTAAAAACGCGTGACGTCGATGACGATATTGCAACGATTGGCTTCAACACCGTAAGCAAGAAACAGGAACCGGCTGACATTAGCGCTTGGAATGGCTTCTGTATCCATTACAAGACGGATGGTGAAGTCAGAATAGCGCTTGTCACGGATTCTGCAGCAAATAAATACTGGTATGCCGAAGTTGATTATTCTGATGATATGGTCTGGGGCAAGGTTTCTTGGAGCGCCTTCAAGAATATCAATGAAGAATCCAAAGAAAAAATCGAAGATGTCGTTGGAAAAGTTACCCAGGTCCAGCTCCGGTTCCCGCACGATGGCAAATTTGTCGTAGATAAGTTCGGTTCCTACGATCAGTGCGGTAAGTAAAAAAGTCTGAGAGTGATTGTATTAGGAGGAAGAATAGCCACGGGAAACCGTGGCTATTTTTAATGTATGTCCGTTTTTACTCGCTATAGACTTTATCGTCTAGCGGGCGGGTGCATCCCCATTCCTTGGCGAAGTTGTCGAATTTCCGATTGACGATGCGTTTGAGGGCGATGGCCATAATTTGCCGTGCCGCCCACGGAATCTGTTCTGGGCCCGTGAACGATTTTGCTTCGGGGAACATGAAATTCCCATTTTTGGCGAATAGCTTGCCCATCGGTATGTAAGCGTCCAATACTTTGTCGGTCATCCTCTTGATGTACTCGTTTTCGCGCATGCGGAGCATGAAGCTGCCGCCTTTGACAAGCGTTCCGCCGTAGGTGCAGCCAAGCTGTGCCGGTAACGACTGCAAGAACTTTTCGCCAAGACGCAGTTGGTGCCCTTCGTCGAATCCACCATGAAGGATAAACGAAATGTTTGCAGGTCGCACGCGTTCCGTGGGGAGCGTTGCCAAAAATTCAAGTAAGAAGCTGGGGACGCATTCCACATAAAGTGGCAAAGCGATGATGATGTGGTCGTTGGTCATGAACGCTTCGCGAATTTCGTCCCATTCCGAACGGCTCGAAAGTGAATAAAGTTTATGCGTTACTCCGGCCTCTTCAAGTCCCAAGGCAAATGATTGAATGATTTTATTTGTATTGCTGAATGTTTTGGCGCGGGGGCTTCCGTTGATGATGATGACGTTTTTGATTTTTTCTGGCGTGGAAGCTGTATTGGCGGAAATGCCCATCGCCGCGACTTCGGCGGTTGTGGCTTGGCTTGAAGATTCTTCAAGTGCGAGGACTCCTAGCGAACGCCCTCCGAGATTTGCCGCCGTGCGGTTGCACCAGTCTTCAAGCAGTTGTTGGTCACCTTTGCCTTTGTAGATGACGCCAACATTCAGCGAATGGTAACGCAATTGATGCCGCATCCATCCATCGCGGAAAATGATGTACATGTTCAGCATAGGCATGATGCGGTCTAGAACCCGCTTACCGCGATAATCGAGGAACCCGAAATGCGTATCCGAGACAATCCATAAATTGTCCGCCTTTACCAATTTTTTGATGATGGTCTCGTAGTCATCCTTGATGGCGCAGATGCCCGGAGTCTTGAGCCAGCACTGGTTGCAGCCCATGCAGTGGGCGATTTTCATATTTGCTGTATTGATGATTTCTATATCAAAATCGTTATTTTCGAGCAACTTGTTTATCTGTTCTGTATAGTCGCCAGATTCCAGTGTGTTTATTACCAAAGTCATTCTATCCTCAAACTTTCCTTGATTTTATAAAGTAAATTCATATCTCTGTAACACCTGATGTTTTCAAAAATGTCACCGGCATTTGTGTAAATTTTTCATAAAACTCCTGTGCCGTGAAATATAATAATGTAGTATGGCACTATGTGCGAATTAATTTGTATATTAATTCCATGCTCAACTATTTATTCCTTTTTCTCGCAATTGTCATGGAAGCGGCCGGCACGACGCTCCTCAAAATGTCGGAACAGTTCACGAAGGTTGTCCCTTCCATCTTCTCGCTCGTCTGCTATGTGGCTTCGCTCTATCTGTTGAGCCTCTGTCTGCGTACCATTCCCATCGGCATCGCATATGCCACCTGGTCGGCGCTCGGCATCGCTCTCATCACCATCAGCGGCATCTTCTTTTTCAAGCAGACCCCCGACCTCGGCGCTATTGTAGGATTGCTTTTAATCGTTACTGGTGTCGCTGTACTTAATTTATTCTCAAAGATGGATGTGCATTAGCGGGTGGTTTTTATTTCTTGAACAAGTCGCTGTGCGAACCTGTCCGCGCTAGCGTCAATATGAGCGTATCGCCCGAAATCTTGTAAATCAATAACCAATCCGGCTGGATGTGACATTCACGAAAAGAGACCCAATCTCCAGCGAGGGCGTGGTCGTGGTGTCGCTCATTTAGTTTTTTCCCTGCTGCCAAATCATCAACGACCTTTTGCAGGAGAGCCATGTTTAGCCCTTTCTTTTTGGCCTGCTTAAGATCCTTTCTGAATTTTGATGTGGTCTTGATTTCCATCATTCGTTTAGAATGTCCTTAATCATTGCATTTGCATTCTTGTAAGATTTTGCCTTGCGTTTGCCGCTGGCAATTTCGTTTGCTTCGGCCATGGCTGCGATGGTCTCGTCGTTGGGAGTGTCAAGAGCTATTTCGAACGGAATTTTGCGGAGACGGACGACCTGCTTCAAGAAAACAGTGATTGCCGTTGACATGTTCATCCCGAGTTGGTCGAACAGGTTTTCGGCTTGCGTTTTGAGCTTTGAATCGATTCTTGCGCTGATTGTATTCATTGAAGTTCCCATAATGTGCTCCTTTTTACTAAAAATTACACAAAATTTAGTAAAAGAGCAATACAGTGTATTAAAATTTGTTCATTTTTATCCGCTACAGAACATTAAAGAGGCGAAAATCCCTACGAAAATCAAGAACGGCAATACTTTCAACAGCAAGGTTATGGCGCACGCATCTTCTGCGTCACCAGCCCCGAAAAGTGCCAAAATGCTTAGCACGATAAGGAAAGTTACCAGCATAGAACCTCGCTAGAGTAAATATATAAACGAGGAATGTCAGATTATGACAAATTGAGTTTTTCTTTGAAAAAGGGGAAGATCCCCCCCTCGCTCTAGCCTTGCCCATCTGTCACCCTGGAGGAGCATAGCGACGATAGGGTCCATGGCAAGTTTTTCGCTACCCTCTCTAGCGGGTACTCAGACACCGCACCCGCAACGCCCGGCTCCTTTTGCTTGGAAAATCAACCCTCTTGCGAGTTATGATAATTGGATGTATATTTGTAGCAACAGGACTCCCCGCACCTCTCATTGAAGTGGCCCAGGGGAGACATTTTTATTTTCGGGCGAACTTTCCAAGAGCTTTCTTAATTTCGGCAATGTCCTCTTTTACGCTCTTAACCTTGGATTTGAAATCCATTCTCTTGATGCCTTGAACCTCGAACGAACCGAGAATTGAGACTGAGATGATTCTAGGTAACGGAATTGTTAGAAATGACAAGAAAAAGTAATGGTGTTCCAAAATTATCTCATTCTGTTTCGTTCCATCTCGTAGACATCACGCCAACTAACTTGTGCCGTCACCAGCATTGAACGAAGTATTTTACCATCAATTAGTTCCACATTATTCGCTCTTGCCAAATCTTTTGCTTGCTTGCTGAATTCAGAATTAGTAACAACGCATGGTTTAAAAGGCGTTTTTTCACACATTTCATAATACCTTGCGCCGGCAACAACTTCCTGAACGGCATCATTTCCAATACCCGTCTTTCCGTGCTTACACTGAATAGCAAAAGCATCCGAACCTACCGCCAAAACATCTACGCCCTTATCTCCACTTTTGGGTGTGACTCTAGAATTATAATTTTTCTTGCTGTAAATAACAGCCACAAAAGATTCAAAAAGATAATCGTCCATTGTATCCATATCAGCTTCTGTCACAAGGCGATTCGAAGCCTTTTCGTAGTTACCACCGAAAATCTTACCACCCAAGTCATCGACCTTAACTTCTATCTGATCCGTCGGATATAGAGATGCATTAGCCAAATTCATCTTCCTATTCAGAAGATCATTAAGAACTTTATCAAACGTTTCAAACTTGTCCGACACCGCCACTGGATAGTAGATAAAGACATCCTTATTTTGCCCAATTCTGTACACTCTATCTGTGGCTTGATTCTCCTTAGCCGGATTCCAATGTCTTGAATAATGGATTACATGATTAGCGCCAGTAACATTCAAGCCAATTCCAGCAGCAAGTTGTGACATAATGATTATGTTGAACCCAGACTTTTCCTGGAAATTGTCTATAGTTTTCTGACGCGACAGATTATTTCCTTTTGAAGTCGTACTTGATTCACCATTTATAACACTTACCGTCAAAGCGTATTTATCAAGGAATATGCGCTGCAACATTCTCTGCATATCGCGACGTTCCGTAAAGACAATTACCTTTTCACCTTTCGCTTGAATACCCTTCAAAATATCCATTGTCGCTTTCAGTTTGGCGGAAGATTCTATCAATTCGTCATTTGAAAAATCTTCCCAGCACCTTTCATCCAAATACGGATGGTCGCTAATACGCCTCAATTCCTGCAGACGGCGCAATGCATCACCCGGAGCAGGGCAACCATCCATTTCTACCGCAAGCAAATACCTTTCAAGTTGTTCCTGCGGCATCTTACATTCTTTCAGTTCAATATGCTTTGAGGGCAGTTCTTTAGCCACATCACATTTTAGACGTCTTAAGAAATAGCCACCTAACTCGCCGTGTAGTTTTTCTCCAAGTTGCTGAATATCCGTTTGGGGATTCCTTAAGGGAGCTTGGTATTTTTTTGCAAATTCTTTTGCCGTTCCCAAATATCCAGGAACAGCAAAATCCATTATGCACCACAAATTCATGAAGGTGTTCTCGACAGGCGTTCCCGTCATAGCAACTTTAAAATCACCTTTCAATGCTTTGGCGGCATTCGTCACCATAGTCCCAGGCTCTTTTATCTTCTGGGCTTCATCAAGGACAATAATCGCAAAATCAATTTTTCCAATAGTTAATTGGCCGCGACGCATGCATTCATAACTCATCAACATTATATGTCCATGAGAATGTTCCTGAATAAACGCAGAATCATCAGTTGTAGGAACACGATTGATTAATTGCACCTCCATCCCATTGTTGAAGAATTTTTTGTATTCATTCTCCCAATTCTCCAATAGGCTAACCGGAGCAACAACTAAATACGGCTTCGTCCCCTTTACATTGCGATAGTGCCAATCAATTAGGTACAAAACCTGCAACGTTTTTCCCAGGCCCATATCATCGCCAAGAAGCACGCCCTTTGCGTTATCTAAGCAAAATTGCAGCCAAGCAACCCCTTCTTGCTGATGATTCTTTAACTTAATCTCACCTTTCAATGAAGAATCTATTTTTAAATCAGCCTGCTTAGGCAAAGACATTTTTCCCGTAGATTGGTTAAACCCAATCATTTCCATATTGTCTTCTATAAGCAAAACAGTCGTTTCTTTCTTTTTTTCTTCAACAGAGCCTTCACCTTCCTTAGTAACCTTCTCTTTTTTTGCAAGAATCCCTTTTGCATGTTCAGCAATTTGTTCCGCATTAGAAATAGTCAGGTTTACTCCGTTAAAGTCAAAATACTTTTTCCCTTCTTTCTTTGCTTGGTTAATAGATGCTTCCAATGCGCTCAGTTCATCAATGGAGCGGATTACAAGATTCTTTGTACCATTAGTACGATCTTCAATTGTGAAAGAAGGAACCCATTCAGACTTATATGGCGAAATAAATGGATAAACCTTTGGTTCGTATAGCCCGATTCCTATAACACGTTCACTATAGAATTCAGACAAATCAGCGTATTCGGGATCAAAGTACTCCTCGGGATGCGCCGCAATTTTCTGGAGTTCAGAATGATTCGCGCATTTCCTGATTTCCTTTATTTCCTCAACAACTTTTTTTGTTTTATCATTTAAGGTTAAATAAGAACTCTTATTATCTCTCCGTGCCGAATACAGGTCCTTTACCTGCGTCCCAGAATCTATTTGCCGAGAAAATTCTTCATCATTTTGTGATCCGAAAACGGGTTGAATTTCGCCATCTTCCAAATGCACCGTTACTTTTAGTGGTGACGAAACTTCACGATTCTTTAGAGTTGTAGATAATATCGCACCCGCTTTTTCTGCAAGAACCTGAATTTTAGAAAGATATTTGAGATTTACATCATCCCTTTTGGCAGGAAGAGAATTAAATTCATTAACAACGGAAATGAGTTCTATTTGGGCATTTGTTAGTAGATAACAAACCAATTCATCACGAATCTTCAATTTAACAATTGGACCATTTAATTCAATTTTAGGGAAAATATCCCCACCATCAAAAGCCCTAAAGGAAACTTTAAAATCAAATTTAGGCGTGGTAAGAACGCCATTTCCATCTAGAAAAATAGAATATGGGTAATATTTAGGTAATCCAAGTAATGACAATTCAAACGAATCAAGTTCATATATGCTCAGGAAAGGAACGACGCACTCATCATTTTCTATCTGGGCAAAACCATTATCTAGCAGACTCTTCAAAATTGTCTTCTTGAGAGCATCATTTTCCTGCTGATAAGGAAAAACAAAATTGCCATTTATCATCTTAAACATTTATACCCCTATATTTTCGGAACCAATTATCCATGTCCCATTCCCAAAAACCACGATGTGGCCAACGGCTAATCCCAGCGGAATGGAGACCATATGGTATATTTGACGTTTTAAGATCCCTCAACTGGCTGTATGTACTATATCTCAAACGTTCAATTCTTGTATTGTTTGGATAAATGTAAATTGCTCCACTTTCCGAAAATTCAATAATATTAAACCCTTGTATATTCATAACAAAAGCGCATTGATTTTCTGATTTAGTTGTTTGTATATAGCAATATTCTAAAGAGTCCCTCAATGATTCATAATAGCGCAATCTATTGCCTATTTCGCGGCACCCAACAACTTTCACATCCTCAATATATCCGGCCTTTGCATATTTCATCCAATATTTCTTCCTAGCAGGATCACATATAAAATTCGTAAATATCTCTTCTACATAAACTTCCACAAGCCATTGGTTGATTATCTTTACAGCATCTTTGATTTTGTCCCTAATTTTGCTATCACGACTACAAGAAATCCACGATCCTGATTTAGGGTGTCCAACCAGATTCAATGCCAAATATTGCAAGGATTTCTTTTGATACAAAAGTTGTGCATTATCTCTCGTTCGTATAATTAAATCCGATAGCACAATCTTCGTTGTTTCTGAATCTTCATGCCGTTTCAATACGGTTTCTAAATCTTTAGGAATTTCATTTATCCCATAGTAGAAGCATCTTATAACATCTCTAAAATAAGATGCAGTAAAATATGATTCAGGAAATTTTAATTGGTCAATCGCAGCCAAAGGAGAGTCCTGATTTTGTTCTCTCAATAATTGTCCTATTTTCAGAGGACCCTCTTCCGAAAAGAATTCCCGTTTTTCTTTCCAATAAATCAGTTTTTCTATGTTTCCGTTGTAAGTTTCAATCTTCTTCAAAAACAATTCATATAAACAATACGATTTATCACTTCTCGCCGTAGTTTCATTCCAATTAACAACGACAAAATGTAAAAGCCTTCGTAAAAAAGTATTAGTCCAATTTTTTTCTAGAATTCCCGCAATCTTTATATAATTAGATTGTGCATCTTCACTCACATCCTTAGGATAAAGGCTCATTACACGACATTCTTTATACGAGAATACAGAATTTTCTTCTGATAGTTTTTTTCGAATAGCAACAATTACATCTTCAGATGGCTTTGCTTCAGCCTTTCCCCATAGTGATTCCGATATCTCTACTAATGTTTTGATGTTTTTTTCTATACTCCTTCCTATAGAATTGGGCACAGAAAATTTCGCCATTCTTGTAAAAGACGCCTTGTCAAAATTATTCAAAACATCCATCATTGACATAGCGAATCAATCCTTCAACTGCAAACTATCCAAAATTTCTTCCATTTTAGACTCTGCATTGGTACGAACTCGGAATTCTACTCGGCGCGACAAATCAAAGTTCTCTTGGCCATTTTCATAAATTAGATGGCTGCTGGAATGTCCATTCGCAGTTAGTTTGGATTTGGCCCAGGTTTCCATTGTAGTCTCATTATCAACTACCGTATCAGGCATAGCTTTTTGTATACAATAGTTCAAAATGGTTCTCGCTCGAGCTTGCGACAATTCCATATTTTTTTCGTATTTTCCTCTGCTGTCGGCATATCCTTCAATTCTTATTTCTTCAATACTTGCACGATATTGATCCTTAGTAATTAATAGCATATAACGAGGGAAAAAATCGTCCAATATCTCTTTAAGATCTGCTTTTAAATCTGATTCACCCGTGTCAAATAGTGTTGATGTTTTTTCAAAGCGAATACTGAGTTTCGCAGAATCTATTTTAGCATTCCATCTTAATGTGTCTTTCCCGAATTCTTTCTTTAAATCAATGTATATCTCTCGTTTGATTTGATTATAGTCTTCAATTTGCCTTTTCGTTCTTTCTGATTGTTTTTGTATTTGCAACATTAAAGCAGACAGCAATAAAACAAACACAAACATCAGGCCGGACATCATATCGCCCGTTGAAAGCGCAAACGGATTCTGATCCGATTCTATTTCTTTCCGTATCTTTTTTTTAGACATTGTATTTACATCTTATTCGGAATCTGTTCTACTACTGCATCCAATTCATCTATTACCATTTTTAAATTCTTTATGGCATCAGTCATAGGCGTAGTAAACGATCCCATTATCTCTGACGTTTTTTCTATAATGGCATTTGAATAATCATTAAGCCCCGTATTTATAGATTCAAATATTTTGGCAAGATTTTGCTGAACCTGATCAAAATCATTCTTCAAATTGACTGATTCCCCAATTGCTGATTTGATATTATCAAAGGTATTTTGCGTATCTTCTATGGTTTGGTTTAAAGTTTCCTTCACGTAAGTAAAGACATCATTATTTTCACTAATAAATTTGTTCTGAGCAGCATCTAGATTTTGCATAGCCTTTTCAACACTTGATGCGGCATTCGTAATTTTATCAATTGTATTTTCCGATAGTTTATGGATATTCGCAAACTCTACTAGAGTTACTCTTATCTCTTTCAGCACATTCTCGGTATCTTTCATTCCTTTCTGGAAATTGGTCAATATATCCACAGATTGCTGATTCAATCCTGCCTGCTTTTCCACTATATTATTTCCAATTTCAGCAGTCTTGTGATTAATAGTTTCAATTCGTCCACCAAGCGCATCCATACTATTGTGCATCTCTTCCATCAGCAAAGCCATCGCCCCGGGGAATGATTCCAAAGTTTTCGCGGCCTCACCTAATTGCGCACCAACTCTTTCCAGATTGTCTTTAGTTGCAGATTTAATCGTATCATTCAGGGTACTTACCATTTGCTCTATAGCAGACTTCAATTCCGAAACAACATCATCTGCCATATTACTCGCAGGGTTTTGAATTGCCTCTGTCAGTTTCCTAAATTCTTCACCCAAGCCATTACAAACATTTTCTGCAATCGCATTAATTGCATCAATCTGGTTCTCATTGGATTTCTTTATATCCCTCAACATGTTCCCAATCGTAAGTTCATTTGCATCGTCATCAATAGATTTGATATCATGAATAATAATTTTGACTTGATCAAGGAAAATTTTGTTTTGACGTTCTGTTAGAATCTGCTGTTTTTCAAGTTCAGATATATAGAATAAATCATTTAATTTTTCACACAACTTAACGCATGTCCGATTTAAGCGATTAAGAGCATCCTTTTCGAGAATTGTATAAATCGATGATAAAACCATTCCTACAACAGATGTTATAAAGGCTGTTTTCATTCCCCCAAGCAAGCTACCAATACTCTTCCACATATGAGACAAATCCACATCGGCACCTAGTTTAATGTCCGCTATTCCAAGCGTCAATCCAACAAATGTGCCCAATACCCCAATACCAACAAGTATTCCCGCAGCCGCCGACATTGCTTGACGGTTAATGTGTCTAACTGATAAAATATCTTCCATGCTGAAATAATCTTCAGACAATTCATTCGTTTTCTTTTCTCCAGATTCTAGCGACAAACTCCTGCTATGATCATAATATTTCGCAATTGAACCTTCAAGGGGTTGCTTTTTTAAAGAATCAAGAATATCATTGGCGGAAAGTATTTTCCGTAGCTCTCTATTTGTCAGTCGAACTTGAGAGACTTTGTTTATGTAATACAAGAACAGGCATAGCAACGCTTCTACAAAGAAAAACGTCACCCAATCTAAGTTGAAAATTAAATCCATTTTTCTACTCTCTATTTTTACGCTATGAAAAAGTTTTTTCGCTTTTTGCCTTATTTCCGGCTATAACGAACCCTGGTTCTCCTGGAGATTTGTTCCACTTTGCTGTTGGCCACAATTTAAGAGTTTGTATAGGAGTGCCCGCATCACCATAACAGCGCAGACAATCGCCGTTCGTGGGTCTTGCAAACTTTGGAGGATATATTCCTTTATTGCGTTCATTTTTTAAACCTCCGGTTTATACCGACTCTGCAAGTTCGATTTGTCGCTCAAAAGACGCAGAATTGAAACAGAAAGGGTTTGACTCGTTGTTCTTTTAAATATACTTTTTAGGGATGTTTTTACGCCCTAATTTTGTTCCTTGATGCCTTGTTTAACATGTTTAATAGGAGTTAAAGCGTATTTTTCCATAATAATTAATCGATTTGCAAATAGAACTCCTTCCCAGAGGCTGCTAAAGCGAGAAAAAAATTCAACTTAAAATCAATAGGGGAATGAACAAACAAAAACCCCGACTCATCAGAGCCGGGGCAATTTCTTTATGGATTGCTTCGGGACTAACGTCCCTCGCAATGACATGTTAATAGCCTACGCCTGCTTGTAGCTTTCGAGCGATTCCACGCGGAGGCTCTTCACGAAGTTGTAGTGCTTGGCGACTTCGGCTTCGGCGAGGTTCAAGTACACCTTCATGCTCTTGTCGAACAGTTCCGGTGCCTTGGTGGCGTCGCGGAGGAGCAACTGGGTCATCACGCAGTTGGCGGCGAGTTCGTACAAGTGACGGCTGCAGAGGTCGGTGAATTCGTTGTTTTCA
This sequence comes from uncultured Fibrobacter sp., assembly GCA_946413655.1. Lineage (GTDB taxonomy): Bacteria > Fibrobacterota > Fibrobacteria > Fibrobacterales > Fibrobacteraceae > Fibrobacter. Next base: position 15,776 of record CAMKLO010000058.1, read on the forward strand.
ACGGACTTCACGTATTCAATAGCTTCGTTGTACTTTTCGTCCATAGCCTTGGCGCGGGCCTTGAGGCTTTCGTATTCCGGGCGAACGTCCATAGCTTCGAGTTCTTCGAGCATGAGGCCGTAGCTGCCGGTGGTGATGTGCGGAAGTGCTGCAACCGTCTGGAGCTGCGTCGTACCTTCGTAAATGGAGGTAATGCGAGCGTCGCGGTACAGGCGTTGGCAAGCGTATTCAAGCATATAGCCCGAACCGCCGTGAACCTGGATACAGTCGTAGCTGTTCTGGTTTGCGTATTCGGAGTTCATGCCCTTTGCAAGCGGCGTGCAAGCGGAAGCGAGCTTCTGGTAAAGCTTGAGTTCCTTCTTTTCGTCGTCGGTGAGCTTGCGGGTGCGTTCGATGTCTTCGAGGCACTTGTAGATATCGACGTAACGAGCTGTCTGGTACAAGAGGGCGCGGCCTGCATCGAGGCGAGCCTTGATGTTCGAGATCATTTCGTAGACAGCCGGGAAGTTCACGATTGCCTGACCGAACTGCTTACGGTCCTTGGCGTAGGCGAGAGCTTCGTTGTAAGCCATCTGGCTGATACCCACAGACTGAGCGGCAATGCCGAGGCGGGCGCCGTTCATGAGGGCCATCACGTACTTGATGAGACCGAACTTGCGGCGGCCGCAGAGTTCAGCCTTGGCGTTCTTGTAGACAAGTTCGCAAGTCGGGCTTCCGTGAATACCGAGCTTGTTTTCGATGCGGCGAACGTCAACGCCACCGTCACGTTTGTCGTAAATGAACATGGAGAGGCCACGACCATCGTGCGTGCCTTCTTCGGAGCGGGCGAGCACCAGGTGAATGTCGGAGTCGCCGTTCGTGATGAAGCGCTTCACGCCGTTCAAGTACCAGCACTTGTCAGCTTCGCTGTAGGTGGCCTTGAGCATCACGCGCTGCAAGTCAGAACCTGCATCCGGTTCGGTCAAGTCCATGGACATCGTTTCGCCAGCGCAGATGCGCGGGATGAAACGGGAACGCTGGTCTTCGTCGCCGAATTCATAGAGCGTTTCGATGCAGTCCTGGAGGGACCAGATGTTCTCGAAACCGGCGTCTGCAGAGGCGATCATTTCGTTGATGGCCGTGTAGGCGGTAATCGGGAAGTTCAGGCCGCCGAAGCGGCGCGGCATCGTGACACCGTTGAGGCCAGCCTTGCGGGTGGCTTCGAGGTTTTCGTAGGTCTTGGATGCGTAGCGGACGCGGCCGTTTTCGCAGTGCGGGCCTTCGGCATCCACGTCTTCGGAGTTCGGGAAGACCGTGTTTGCGGTGATGTCGCCAGCGACTTCGAGCACGCGGTTGTAGTTGTCCATCGCGTCGGCAAAATCTTCCGGCGCATAGTCGAAAGCGTCCTTGTCGGCATAGCCCTTTTCCTTGAGCTCGACAATGCGCGGCATCAGGGGAGAACTTTCAAGGTTGAACTTAATCTCTGGATGGTCTGTGTAAAAATTCGCCATAACGCCTACTTGTTGTTTGCCTTGTAATACTTGATCATCTTCGGGATGACCTCTTCGACGGTGCCGTTGATCACGTAGTCAGCGATAGCGTTGATCGGGGCGTCGGGGTCGGAGTTCACGGAGATGATGATTCCTGAATCCTGCATGCCGGCGAGGTGCTGAATCTGGCCGGAGATACCGCAGGCGATATACACCTTCGGGCGTACGGTCACGCCGGTCTGGCCAATCTGACGGTCATGATCGACAAAGCCCGCATCCACGGCGGCGCGGCTAGCACCGACTTCAGCGTGGAGTTCCTTGGCAAGTTCGAACAGCATGTCGAAGTTTTCCTTGGAGCCCATGCCGTAACCACCGGCGACCACGATCGGGGCGCCCTTGAGGTTGTGCTTGGCCTTTTCCACATGGCGTTCGAGCACCTTGACCACGTATTCCGTTTCCGGAACGTACTTGGCCACGTCGTGCTTGATGACTTCGCCCTTGTAGTTCGGGTCCACGATTTCCTTCTTCATCACGCCTTCGCGCACGGTTGCCATCTGCGGGCGGTGTTCCGGGTTCACGATCGTTGCGACGATGTTACCGCCGAATGCCGGACGGATCTGGCAGAGCTGGTTTTCGTAGAACTTCTTCACGCCACCGATGCTCATTTCGAAGCTGTCGATTTCGAGTTCGGTACAGTCGGCGGTAAGGCCGCTGTGCATGGCGCTGGAGATGCGCGGGCCGAGGTCACGGCCGATAACCGTTGCACCGAGCAAGCAAATCTGCGGCTGTTCTTCCTTGAAGAGGTTCACCACGAGCGAAGCGTGCGGGTTGGTGGTGTAGGGGAACAGGCCTTCGGCGTCGAACACATGAACCTTGTCCACACCGTAAGGGAAAACCTGTTTTTCAATGCCATCAAGGCCCTTGCCAGCGCAAATGCACTCGAGCTGAACGCCGAGAGTGTTGGCCAACTTGCGACCCTTAGAAAGCAGTTCAAGGGAAACGTCAACGACGGTGGTTCCCTCAATTTCGCAATATACAAATACGTTATTCATAGGTTAGCCAATAATCTTCCCGTCTAAAAGTTCCTTGATAAGTCCTTCAATGTCGGCGTCGCTTGCGGAGAGCGTGCGGCTTTCCTTGGCCTTGAACACGATGTTCTTGACGGCCTTCACGTTCGTCGGCGAGCCTGCCTTACCGATCTGAGCCGGGTCGGCGTTAATGTCGGCTGCACCCCACTGCGGGATGTCGAGGTAGGGCTTCTTAGCGATGAGAGCTGCGTACTTGTCAGCATCTTCCGGCTTGCGTTCGGCAACTGCAGTCGCATTCTTGAACTTCATGATGCGCTTTGCATTGCGCGGACGGCACGGAGCCGCACTTCCGTTCACGGTCACAACCAGCGGGAGCGGTGCTTCCACCGTTTCCACGCCACCGTCAATGTGGCGGCGGATAACGACCTTACGGGCCTTCTCGTCGAGGGAGAGAATTTCTTCGGCGTAGGTCACCTGGGTAAGGCCCAGCTTTTCTGCAATCTGCGGACCGACCTGTGCGGTATCGCCGTCGATAGCCTGGCGGCCACCGAGAATAATGTCATAGTCGCCGACCTTCTTGACGGCCTGGGCGAGCGTGTAGCTGGTAGCGAGCGTGTCTGCGCCACCGAGGGAACGGTCCGTAATCACGTAACCGCAGTCGGCACCGCGGTACAGAGCTTCGCGGACGACTTCGGCAGACTTCGGGAGACCCATCGTCAGCACAGAGATGGTGGAACCCGGGAACTGGTCCTTCAAACGAAGGGCTTGCTCCAGGGCGTTCAGGTCTTCGGGGTTGAAGACCGCGGGCAATGCGGCACGATTGATGGTTCCCTGCTCCGTCATGGCATCGGGGCCCACGTTTCGTGTATCAGGTACTTGCTTAGCAAGCACAACGATTTTAAGACTCATAATACTATAGTGTTTTAATTTAACGGTTAATTGAAAATCCTGCTACTCTGCAAAATTTTACGAGCTATAAAATAGAATTTTTATTGAGCGTCATTCCGCCCCCCGAGCCGGAACTTCCCATTTCATTCGTAAATTGTATGTAATGAATTTGTAATAAAATGATAAGAAGTAAACTCGCCAAAGGGCGGGGATTACAAAAAAAGCGGTCAATGCCGCCCCATAATTTTTAAAGGTTTACTTTAAGTCACGGATTTTTGCTTCAGGAAGCCCTGTAACTGCAGAAATCTCTGACACAGAGAGCTTTCCTTGCTTAAGCATTTTCTTCGCGATATCTATTTTTTCGCCATACCTTGCTGCAGCTCGGTCGAAATCACTCATATCTACAGTCATAAGATACCTCGAACTGAAATTACATAATTTCACCTCGTTTTGCAAGAGCTTGAACACGGGGTCGTTCGCGAATTCGCTGAAATCAGCCTCGCGGTTAAGGGCGTCAATAGCGCGTAGCCATTGGGCCAGGCGACAGTTGTCACCGATGTAATCCTTTGCGTTCTTGATAAACTTTGCCACTTCAACTAGCGTCACGGTCTGCTTGTCAAAATAAACATCCTGTTCCTGATTTTTCAGTTGCACTGTATGGCGGTAATTTGGTGATTTTGCAAAAGCGTCAAAGAACTGAAAACTGACCACATGTAAGTTTTCAAGTTGCATAATTTCGCCTTGCTTTACCATGTTGTTTGTGAGGCGAGCCACATAAAGAACCAGACGGTCTTTAAACAAAGAATAACTGTCTTCGTGTTGGACTTCAATCGAAATGCGGTCGGAACCAATCAAGCCAAGCGCCGCATTCACAAGATCCGTGGTGAGCGTCAGGTTCTTTTCGCTGGCAAGAATTTTCTTGATGCAACCATCGTTATAGAAATACACATTCCTGTGTTCGTACTTCTTGACGAACGCATCGATATCTTGCCCCTTTTCTTTTACATCTTTGAGTTTTTTGAGAAATCTTGCGAATTCTTCTCTAGTCATTATATTTTTTCCGCTAATTGCGGGAAAGCCACCCGCAGTTTGGCAAATAGAGAGTTTCTCTATCAATTATTATACACGCTTTTTTGAAGCGATTTTATACCCTTTTTTATGTAAAAAGATGTTTTCGCATTTGTGAACAACGCCCCGGCTTTTCTACAAAAAAATCAACGATTCTCGCGAAATTTAGAAAGCACGCTTTTTAAGCCCTTCTTGATTTTTTGAAAAAATGAATGTATATTATAAATGAAACCGACAAGTACGCTACGGCACGATGCCGTAAAACGGGCCTGTCGGTTTTTCTTTTTTAGCCTCTTTAACGTTTCGTCATAGATGTTCGGATGAACAGGAAACGCATGGATTCCTGTAGATGAATATCGTATAGATAAAACATTGGTTGAAATAAGTTTTTCTCTTCCGCCAAGTCCTACGTTACAGGAACATTTAACTGTTTCTCTTTTGGGAATGTCATTGTCAAATTCAAGAATTCCGGTTCCGATTAATTGAGGCAGCTCTTCAAATATATTGAAGTTTGGGTAAAAAAATGAATAGCCTGCTTTCCCTTCAAGTTTTGATTTATCGTCAAAAAAGGAGAATTCTTTACTTCCTGCAATGTGGCGGAGTTGCTTGTTTTTGTTGATTGAAAATTTGTCTAGATTTTGTAAAAATGAAAGCCATAATACGTTTATTTCGTATTCTGTATAAATATTTCGTTTTCTGGTGAGCTGTATCTTTTCTTCTGCGGTCATATGTCTGTAGAGCATCAACAATCAATCGACAATAATAGATGTCGATGATTGCAAACCTGTTGCGACAAGGTTAACGTCTGCCAAGGCAGACGGTGCTCTACGTTGATAGCCACGGGGCCGGTTCCCCACAGGGCAACTGTCTCGATTCGCGATACTGTCAATACCGCAAAGGGTAACGACCTCAAGCAGATAGTGAAACTTCCCGCCCTGAATAGTACTGAGTCGAGAGTCGCAGTTTCAAGCTTGCTTGA
>CAMKLO010000059.1 GCA_946413655.1 uncultured Fibrobacter sp.
GAAAGTTTTATAGCGAAAACCGCGTAGTGCCAGACGGTTACCCGCGATACCTGGATTTATACCCGTGATTTTCCTTGGGGCGCAAGTCGTTCGGGTACATCACATCGGTGTAGATGTCTTCTTGCAGCTGTTTCACGAGTTTGTACACTTCCGCGTAATTGGCAATGCTGTCAATGGAAATGCCCGCATTGGTAGAAGTCCTGCGACCATTCAACGTCGCCGGGTTCGCCTGGGCCGAGGTGGTGATGATGTCGCCCACGCCAAACCACTGGTCAAAAATGCCGCGGTGCAAATCCACGTGCGAAAGTTCCGCGAAAGGCTTTGACTGGTAAGTCCTGGCAAAGACACCTCCGGAAGCGTAGATTCCTTTGTCCGTAACGATGTAGGCCTTATTGCGGTACCGCCTGAACGAGAGCAGCGCCCCGCCCAAGTAAATCCACACAGGCATCAGGTGGAGCGCCATGAAGGGGACGATAAAGAAGGCCGCCTCGTTCGCCTTGTCCGAAGAAAAAGCGGCCCTGATAAAGAACAAATCAAACAGAGCCCAAACAAGCGCAAACGGAAGTAGCGGGTTGAAGATGCATTCGAAAATGAAGCACCTCTTGTCGGGCTTGCCAGCATAGAGAATTTTTTCGTCCTTCCCTATCAAAAGCGTAAGTTCATTATCCATATCACACCTCGATTCCATAACTTAAATATACAACTATCCGGTAAACTCCAAAACAATTTATATTTTAATTGACACCCAATGACTTTGCAACTGCTACTGGAGCATAATGGAATTTACAGGAGAATAACAGCGATGCCTAGATTTTCACACATCATCCTCGCATTTTGCCTTTTCATAATTCCGGCACAAACTTTTGCCATGAACATCTGGACGTTCCCTTTTGGCATTGCGGTTGGAGGCGGCTCGGGCATGTTTTCTGCCGGAATCGACTGGATGTTTCCCGCCGCGCACACTCTAATCTACAGATCTCCCAAAGACTATCAGAACCACAAGATGCCAACGCATGAGTTTTGGTGGACTCTCAGGAGCCGTTATATTTACGACTACGATGAGCATCAAGCGGGTATTTTCTTGCAACCAAACGTACACTATTTATTGAAGGTCATCGTACTGGATTTGGCCGTAGGGCCTGAAATCGGATGGAAAACCCAGACCGGGTTTGACTACGGTGCGTCTGTTCGAACTGGATTAATGGGTTGTGCCCAGGTTGAAGTCGGGCGTTTTTTCAATTCAAAAAAGACATACGTCAACTTCCTATTCAATTTGCCGTTCGGCCCCATGCTTGGCTGGAAACTGATCGAGAAAAAAAATCAGAATAAATGATGGAGAAAATGTATATGGATAAAAAATTGGAACAAAAAAGAATCGGTTTCAAGGTCGCTTTTTTCATGGCGATTCTGATGAGTTTCGGACTTTCGCTGACCGGGAACTTGATGGCGGATCGACCGTCCGAAATACCCGTGATAGCCTCTGTCATCGGTTTCCTTGAATGTTTCGCATTGAGTTTCGCGATTAGCTTTGCAATTGGGCTCATCGTGCCGATTCCCAAGGTGAACGCGGCACTCGCCCGCAAGTTCCATTTGCAACCACGAACATTCAAAACGCACTTCGTAGAATCGCTCGCTTCGAACTTGATTTACACGCCGCTTATCACGACCGCGATGGTCTGTTTCGTGTATTTTTCCATGATGCCCGACGGCCACAAGCCCCCGTTCCTGCCAATGTTCATCCATTCGCAGGTGGTGTGCTTTATTGTGGCGCAGGTACTAATTATGGTGTTCGTGCCGATTATTTTGAAGTTCGTGCTGCCGAAAATGCCGCCGCGACAATAGCGCTCAAGAATGGAAATTCCCGCTCAAGGCGGGAATGACAATATCACGGGAATGACAAAGAAACTGTATTACCCAAAACGATTATTAACTTCGTCCCAGTTGACAATACTCCACATCGCCTTGAGATAATCCGGACGGCGGTTACGGTAGTCGATGTAGTAGGCATGTTCCCACACGTCGAACGTAAGTAGCGGCTTAAGCCCCTTGGTAATCGGGTTCTGCGCGTTGCCCTCTTGCGTAATCACAAGCTTGCCGTTGTCATTGGCTGAAAGCCAAACCCAGCCTGAACCGAAAAGTCCGGCACCTTTCGTCTGGAATTCATTCTGAAATATTTCGAACGTGCCAAAATCACGAGTTATGGCACGCGCAATTTCACCTGCCGGAACGTTGTTCGTCGATGGCGTCTTGAACTGCAAAAAATACATGGCATGGTTCAAGAATTGTCCAGCATTATTAAACAGACCACCTTCGGATGTTTTCACGATTTCTTCGATGGACTTGCCTTCAAAGGCACTCCCAGGCAACGCTGCATTCAAATTGTTCAAATAAGTCTGCAAATGCTTGCCGAAATGGAAAAGCATAGATTCTTGACTAAGTACTGGTGCAAGATCCGCCATTCCATACGGAAGAGCGGGCATTTCAAATTTCCCGTTAACTGGTTGAATCATGGGAAAGTCCTCCTTTAATTAATAGCTTTTATCATTGCTCTAGCAGTAAATATACTCAATCATGCAAAATTCGACATCAAAAAGATGAAAAGATTTATTCCATATTATAAGAATTATCCCCATTAAACAGGAGAAGCCCGCTCAAGGCGGGCTTGACAAGAAATAATGGATGGGGCAAGCCCCAACCTCTTCGGCTCGGTTATATCCATGCAAGCATGGCTGCAACGCTCGCCTTTTGAGGTTGTCCCTCCTTGACGGTCGGGCATGACTAAGCGTTATTCTTCGGCGCCTTCCTCGTCGGAAACTTCTTCAACTACAGGAGCGACCTTGCCGAGCAAGACACTCACGTCAACAGACTGGAGGTCAACAAGGCTCTTTACGCCTGTCTTCTTGTTTTCTTCGACCTTGCCGAAGGTGGAGACGATGACGTTTGCAGAGCTCGCCTCAAAGCGGCGGGTCTTGTTCGTGATGCTCATGGAGCCCTTTGTAGCCGGGAAGAACTTGGCTTCGAGTTTTGCCATGTCCTGAGACGATTTAGCCGTCTGGAGGCCTTCGCACGCGATAGCCCAAGTTGCCTTGTTCATATCAATGGCATTATTGACAAGTTCAAGGACCATGGAGTTACCCTTGAAGGACTTGGCCGTCGTAGCATCGTAATGTTCCTTGGCTTGATTGACATAGTTACCCTTCTGCATGAAGAGCATGGCGATAACACCAAAGACGAGAACGGTAAGAGCAATGGAAATATTCTTTAAATTCATGACGTTCTCCCTTATTCAAAATGATATTCAGCCGGTTTTTCGATTTTGAGACTGTTGGCGAGATTGAACTGGACCAAGCCGCTGAAATCAACATTCGTGAGCTTGCCCTTTGCATAGCTGAACTTGACAACGCATCCCTTACCACAGGCGACTTCCTTAGAATTCTTTTCGTTCTTGAGGAGGATGGAACCTTCGGCAAGGCCAGCCTTCTGGTAAATACCGTTTTGCACATTATCGTTAATGCCGGCACCTGTGTAAAGGTGGGAAACCTGCTTGAATCGGGCATCCTTGTCGGCTTCAATGGCTGCAAGAGCCGGGCCGAATGCAGCTTCAGACTTGACACCGGAGAGCACGGTATGGACGAGTTTCCATGCCATGCTGTACTGATCGACGGCACGCCACTGTTCCACAAGGACCTGCGTATTTTTTTCCAAATAAGCCGTTTCCTGTTCATTTGCGGTGCGTCTTGCCTGTTCCTCATAGCCACCCTTGAGAGTCATCAAGATAATGACGAGAGCGACGAGGATGACAATGTCAACCACGACGAGAATCTTCATTTTCTTTTTATCCATATTATTCCTTTTAAAAAAAGACGTTTCAAAAACAATCTAAAATTTAATTTAAAAAAAACAAGCAAATTTAAAGTAAAAATAGAGAACTTAGGCGCCTATTTTTTATATTCTTCATGTATGAGCGAAGATATCCACAAATTACCGTCCCAAATCATCTATAACAACCTCAAAGAGATGATGCGCGCCAAAAACACCGCGCACGAATCCATTTTCAAGTTCCACTGGAAAAAAATGTGGCCGTTCAGCCTCATCTGGCCGCAGGTTGATTTTATCCGTATCGTGAGGCTCATGGGCGAACTGCGCAAAAACGTATCTACGCAAAAAAATTTGGTAAAAGAAGCAAAATCGAAAGCCAAGCCCTACGAAAAGACGTTCCTCGATACCGTGCCGGCCTATTTGGACGGTCTGGACACATCTTGCAAGTGCCTTGCTGACGTTGCCCAGTGGAAACAGGACATGCTCGAAAAGAAGCTTCACCACGATGTGAAGATGATGCGTGACGTTTCGGAGTACAATCAGATTCTCAAGGCCTACGAAAAGGCCCAGAAAGATCTGGTTCAGGCAGGTGCATTTGTCCGAGCAGGTTGGGTGGAAGCGCTCCAAGGATTTATGAACGAAACTGAAGGCGAAGCGTGCAAACAGTAAAATCGAGAGCCATAAGCGTCATCATCCCGATGTACAACACCGAGGCATTCATCAAGGACTGCCTCGACAGTCTCGTTGCACAGACTTTTTCGGATTTTGAGGCCATCATTGTCGATGACGGTTCCACCGACGGTGGAGCAAGAATCGCCGCCAGTTACGCCTCGATGGACTCGAGATTCAAGCTAATTGGCCAACCGAACAAAGGCCTGTCCGAAGCACGCAATACGGGGCTCAAGATTATGCGTGGCGAATACGTGACGTTCATCGACAGCGACGACTGCATGGCACCGAACTTTCTCGAAACGCTATTTTTCATAGCGCAATTGCACCAGGCGGATATCGCTTGTTCGGCCATCGAGAACATCGACGAGGCATACAAACCAGACGGAACCGTCCCCAGCGTGGCAACGTCCAAATGCCTCAGCGCCGAAGAAGCAACAAGAATTGCGCTGTACCAAGATTCTCTGCCGGACTATTCCGCATGGAACAAGCTGTACAAAGCTAGTCTTTGGAAAGAACGCCGCTTCCCTGCTGGGATACTGTTCGAAGACTTCGCTACAGTTCCATATGTTCTGCTAAGCGCAAACAAAGTTGCAGTGACCAAGTCCAAGCTGTATCTTTACCGCAAGCGTTCGACGAGCATTCTATCATCGAATTTTACGCTCAAGAATACGGTTCTGCTCGACATCGCAGAAAACGTTTTCGAGAACATGAAACCAGTTACGAAAAAGCTTTACCGAGCTTCCCGCAGTATGCTGGTAAGTGCCTGTTTCAGCATCTTGATGCGGACAAAGGACACCGAAGAATTTGCCGAATGCCGCAAAAGAGCGTTGGCTCTTATCCGTAAATTCCGCTTCGGTACGTTTTTTGATTCGAGAATTCGCATGCGCAACCGCATGGCGATTATGCTCTCTTACCTCCCCCGCTTTTTGTTCCTCAAGTTTTTGAAGAAAGGCATGCAGTGATTCCATTGACGCCCAAAGAAGCCGTTATCCGAATTGTACGATGCATTCTCGGAGAGAACCGCGTTCACGACTATTTGATCCGACGCGGAATCAAACGACAGCATTTGAATGACGGATATGAGAGCCAAGAATGCGGTCGCGATTTTGGAGAACATCGTGAAAATGGAGAACATCGCGCCGGCCAACAGACCCTCGTTTTCATGGCAGATGGCAAATGTATGCACGGCGGAATCACGGACAGATTGCGCGGGATGACTAGCGCATACAAATTCGCAAAAGAGCATGGGCTAAACTTCAAGATTTTCCATACATCACCGTTTTTACTGCAAGAAATTTTGCAGCCAAACCAAGTCGATTGGATTATTGACGAAAAAGAAATAAGCCACAACAGCACCTTCGCAAAACCGTTACTGCTTTACCGTGAAGATTTTGACAACGATTCGGCGCTGGAGCGACAACTGGATTCAAGCCATAAGCAATTCCATCTGTATTCATGCGTTGACACTGTAGGCGAAGACTTTCCAAAATATTTCAACAAACTTTTCAAGCAGTCGCCGATTCTAGAGAAGAAGCTTGAGCAGTACAACGAATTACTGGGTTCCGGTTATACGGCGATTTCATTCCGCTTCCAGAACAAGCTTGGCGATTTCAAGGAATTTACGTTCAAGGAATTGCCTGAAACGGGCAAGCGGGAATTGATGAACGCGGCTATTAATGTTTTGAAGGAGATGCCCCATCAAGTGGGGCATGACAAGACTCATGCGGATACAGCATTGTCAAGCCCGAATCTTTATCATACCGACACAAAGGCCGGGGTGACAAAGCCTCAATGCGGGGTGACATTGGTGACGGCGGATAGTCCAGCGTTCCTCGCTGAAGTTGAAAAGTTGCCGAATATCGTGACAGTCAAAGGCAAAAGCATCCACATCGACTTTAACAGTTCCAAGAACGCGACAGATTATTTGAAAGCGTTCACGGAATTTTTCCTCATTTCAAGAGCATCGAAAGCAATACTCTATCGCAATCGCAAATACAAGACGTATCCGTCGAACTTTCCGAAGTACGCAGCAATGCTCGGGAACGTTCCCTACGAAATCGTAGAAAAATAAAGACATCACTGGGCCCTTCCCTTGTCAAGCCCTACTTCACGAGGATGCGGCTAGAATGCTGTTGAGAGCCGACACGGACGCGGATGATATAAACGCCCATCTTGGGCTGTTTCATCGTCACAGCATTCGTCCCTGCAAGAGTCCTTGCAGACGCAGTCGCAACAACCTTCCCCTTCACATCCAAGAGCTCCACCTTTGTGCGTTCGCCGACAAGACCTTCAGACGCTTCGAACGAAACATGCAACAGGTTGCCAACCGTCATTGAACGGAGTCCCTTGATGAGAGATTGCTTCGCTGCTACAACTGGAGCGCCCTTCGTCACCCGCACCGTCGCCGTCTTTTTGCTGGAATTCAGCGAGACCGGCAAAGGTTTTCCTTCGTGCATTTCGGTCGTTTCTCCGTCAACCGTCACGAACACGCGATAACCGAAGGACTGGACTCCATCGATACCCGCAAAGGAGAGGAAACCTTCACGACTACCCGATGCAGAAAGATTCACCGTCCATTCCATCTCATCGCTAGCCGCTCTGATAGATTTGGCCAAAGCACGCTTGCCCTCGACAATCGAAAGATTCACATGGTCGCCCATGCTTGCCGGCGGTTCATCAGCGACGAACGGATTAATACCAACACCAAGAATATTCCAGAAATCACGCTTGCCCTTCTTGTCCGAAAGTACAGCCTGCAAAATCCAGCGTTCTGCAGTCGAAGCCTTTGCAAGAGCACTCTTAGCAGCAACCTTTCCCGAAGATTCCAAAGCAGGATAAGCATAAATGCGTTTTTCACGTTTAGCAGAAGCCGTATCAAATACCGGTTCCGCAGAAATTTTCCACGTTGTCTTCTTCGAAACTTGAGCCCAAACGGCCTCGTAAGGTGCCAGGTAACGAGTTTCTTCAAGAATTTCTGCATATCCACCAGATTCCGGGTCATAGCGATAGAAGCGGACTTCGGATTCTTCGTCCACATCCTTGAGCGCAGATTCGTTCATGCTGTACAAATCGACACTCCAACCATGCGGATTTGCCACAAGATTCCAGCCGGACAGCTTATGCTCCAAATTCCAGACAATATCCTTGCCATCATCTTTAAGATTTTCCCGCATAACGAGGGAACCACCGTTCCACGAGCTGAACCAGTAACCTTGATTACCGACAATTTCATCGCCACGTTTAAACGAGTGATACTGCCAGTAATCTCCGACACCAGATTCATCCCACCAGTAGAAGTTATAGCCTTCATCCCAGTTGATTGAAGATGTATCCACGGCAGCAAGGGAAACCATCGTCCATTGATTTGCCTTAAGTGTAGCAATCTGCGAATCGATAGTAAATTCCTCGCTGATTTCATCCGATCCCTCGCCGTCGCCAATCGAGAAAAGCATCTTGAACGTGCCCGGGTGCATCACGAAGAAAATAACTTCGTTTGAAGAAGAAGGTGCAACAGTTTTGCTAAGCGTGGTATCGATGACAGGCGGTTTTTTCTCTGCGACATCGACAATCTTTACCTTAGCAAAAACATTTCTCGTTGCATCAAATTCGCTCGTCTTGTAAATTAGGCGAATGGCATTGCCGCTCTTATCAAAGGTCTTTTCAACAATCTTAATAGGCGAATCATTGCTCTTGACAAAGTAAGCTTTAAATACAACATTTTTCATATTCTTCGGCAAATGGTCCCCATCATGGAGTACAGCAACCTTCTTGCCATCGCGCTGAACTACAAGCGAATCCAGCTTATAGCCTTTGTCAGGAGAGACGCGCAAAGTCCAATTGGCGCTATCAATTTCGGCAGGCAACAGCATCGTTCCCTTCTTATTGAATTTGTGGACAACTTTAGACTTCCCGATTTCTTCAACAAGCTGCACTTCGCCATATTTCATTTCTGCCGTGACACGGGTGATATTTCCAGCGCAATCTTCCACCTTGTCCGTCCAGCGAGCAAACAGCTTTATGTCGGAAGCTGATTCAAAGTCAGGATAAGCTGCATAGAGAGCGTTCAGCAAGTCTTCATTCAATTCTGTCCAGGCTGCCCCGGATTCAGAATTGACACTCCAACCGGCAAGGCAACGGTCTGAATCATAGATCATTGTCGGGAAGGAGATTGCATTTTTTTCGATAGAAGTATATTTGCCTTTTCCCGTCCAGTCGCTTCCATAGAATACTGAATCCACAGAAGCAACATCAAACACAAGATGGAATTCAACAGGTTCGGCCTCGACTTTCAAAGTGATATTTTTCTGGTTGTGGCCCACAGTAAAGGTTTTTCCGTTTTCAATATCAAAAGATACATTGCCATTGGCATCAACGCCAGTCACGTTTTTTCCAAACTTGTATGCTTTTGTCCCGTTAAACTTGACGGCAATTTCAGCTTCCTCTATAACAGGAAATTCAACACCATCCTTGCCCACATCGAATTCATATATCTTATTTTCAAAGGAATAGATAACCTTGAAGGAGCCCTGTTCTGCAGTCATGCCCGAAACAACGTTAAACGTTTCGGGTTTGCAATCACCGCCCTTCGATTTCCAAACTGCATACAACGTTTTCACCGATTGACCCGCATTTACAAGTGCATCGAGTTTACGGATAGCGGCAATATCGTACGAAAGGAGTTGATTATCGCCCTTTGCATCCAAAGCCCAGCCAACAAGGCAAGCGTCCGTGCGACCCATAACATTGAGCGATTGCAAGTCCTTGGACTCCGACACATCGCCCAGCGTATAGGATTCACTCTTTTTCCAAGTCGGGCTGACGAATACGGCTACATTTTGAGGAGCATTCAAATCATAGATGAACTCGTAAGTATTCTTGAGAAGCGGAGCCTTGATACTTTCGATATCAGCCTTCACGGAGAAGAAGTCACCGGAAATTTCATTCCATTTCGTTTCAGATTTTTTGCGGTAACTAAAGTTTGACTGATTATCGACTATGACCCCGGCACCACTCTTAGCGACAAACGACATGCCCGTAACAGAAATATCCTCGTTGATGGAAGGAATCACGATTGTCGCCGTAGAAGCCTCGTATATGCGCTCAGGTGTTTTTTCTCCACCGCCCAAATCAAACGTTCTAGTAAATTTATACGTACCTTTGTCCGTATCTTTGAGTTTTACGGTCAAGCCATCGTTGCACACGTTCCAATAGGCATACAATATTATTGAATTTGCCGGATTTTTGCCAAGCATTTTAACCTTGTCCATAAACAAGTCGTTCATTTCGTTATAAACGCCATTGGCATCATCATTTTTATCGAACGTGTAACCCTGCAAGCAATAACCATTGCGGTACAAAGCCATCGGGAATTTTTTAACGTGGCTTTCGATATTATAGTTTGCCTTGACAGTCCAGTTTTTATCAGCATCTACGGCAAAAGCGTCCTTCGTCATGTAGGTCGCCCAAGAATCGCCAAAGAAGGGCTTTGCGTTGATACCCGCAGCATTTTCGTTAAACACGACCGTATATTCCACCATCGAAGCCGTAGAATTAAACGTATATGTCGGCACGGCGGGAATGCCTTCTGTAGAAACGCGCCAAGCCCCTGCTACCGGCGCCACATCCTTCGAATTCGAAGTTCCCGAAGATGTCGCATACGTGTAAGAAAGCGTGTACGTGGCAAAATCCACACTGTAGCCAGTTTCAACGACCGTCTTCGACTCATCTATGTAGAAGTCGAACGCATTCCCGGCAAGAGAAATTCCTGCATCAGGAATCTCATGACGCAAAGATTTGGAACCAAAATTCTGATACAACACGAGATTCGTATGCTCGTTGCCGTTTTTCAAGACAATAGTCGGTGTCGGTGCCGCACCAGCACAATCAGACCAAATCGCATAGAGACTGGTCGGAGATTTTTCATCCTTGCTAAAGTCAATGTAGTTCGACGCATTAAGCGATGGGAAAATCGGGTCTCCTGCCTTAAACGCATCCGCCTTGACTGTAGTCCAACCGCTAAAGCACTTGTCAGTACGGAACGGTTTCCAGAATTCAACAATATCCTTTTCTTTTTCCATCTTGAGCGAACCGGTCGCAAAAGAACCCACAGGCAAATACGTTTTCGAAGAATCTTCAGACGTTTTCAACGACAAATCGAAGGTCACATAAACGGGTTTTAATTCGACAAAATCAACAGCCATGTTCAAACCGTTCATGAAATCGAATTCACTGCCATTCAGCAAAACTTCACTGGCGGTCCCGACTTTGTAAGACAAGACATCAAAAATGTAACCATCATTAGCATTCGCTTTCATCGTAAGCTTTACACCCAAGTCGTTACCATCGCCGTCGTACACGCGAGGAAGTTCTATATACAAATTGCCGGAAGCGTCTTTTTTAAACGAATGCGTAAGTTCAATAAAGTCCGGATCACCAGGAACTTGAGGTTCATAGGACAATCTTTGCATAAACGTCAATTCGCCATCACCAGAACGGCTCAACTCGACTCTTTGCGTCGTTGGCGAAACTGCGCCCACAGGGCAATCTGGATGATCAATATCAGGAACAAGAGTATTGACATAACCGCTTTGATTTTCTATAGAAATCAAGCGCAGCAATTCGTCCTTGATAGCTAAAGCTTTTTTAGATTCGTTTTCGGGTTTCCAATTGATGCGGCAACCACCAGAGTTATAAAGCGGCGGTGCTTTAACGGTTTCGATGGTTACGTTTTCCTGTTTTGTAAACCAATCTGTTTCGAACTTACCTGTAGCAGTTTTCTTATTCGCGACAAAAATGTCCTTATTGCGCATTGATTCCGGAATGGTATATTCAATATTGTAATGCTCATTCGGCTTATATTGAATTTCAAAAGAAGGTATGTCCATATTCTTTGTTGAAATTCTCAACTTCTTCGTATCTGCATCATATCCCCAGAATTCGCCCGCAGGCGCAGTTGTCCAAGTGTTGCTATACTTATTAATGACAATCGTATAGCCTGGTTCTGGTTCAAAAGACACGTCAAAAGTCAAAGTATCATCACATGTTGTGCTAGGCCAATAAAGAACATGCCGATAGTCTGAAGACAAATTAAACAAGCTTGATTTTTGTTGAACGGTCATATTTCCGACAGTCTGCGAAAGCACAATGCTTCCATGATAATCATCTGCAGCGGTCAGCTTATTGCCGTCATCATCATAGGCATAAATATCAACTTGAGCTGGAGCATATTCGCCAAAATCAGCATCCCCATTCGGGTTTATCGGATAAAGCGTAAAACCGACCACATTCGTATTGCTTCCCAAAGCATTTTTCAGTAATTTCGGTGTAAGTTCCTTAAACGCCACGGTACTGATTGGAGTTTCAGCAAAGTTAAACTTATCCCGAGTCTGGTGACTCCACAGCATCGGATAGAACTTGCTTTCAGAAGTGGAATAGATATACGATTTCGGGAAAACGCTTTCCGTTTCACTCAAATTCATAGTCCTTTTTAAAGAAGACGCCCAGCTGTCACCAAAGACAATCAAAGGATTACTAGCCATAGCACTTTCGAAATCAAACGTCACCTCGTAATTTATCGGAGTAACAGATGGAGAAATTCTCATCGTGAAATCACTCGAGGATTCACCAGTAGTAAGAGATGATAATCCCTTATAAACGGAATCCATATAAACGGTGTCACTGGCGGAGAGATTCTGCAATACCCAGACTCGATCGTTATAATGAGAAGTAAATTCAGTCGGCTTCATTAAATATTTTTCCGAAGCATGGACAACACTGCTACTTGTGAATTCCGAAGTTTTACCGAATTCAACCATCCATCCGTCAAATTGGTATCCGACTTTGCTAAATTCAACCGTATAACCTCTAGCCAACGGCATATTCACGGTTCCATTAGCAGCGATCATATTATGGTAAAACAGCTTACTCCACTTTCCATCACCATCATAACCAAAGCCATTGACCGCTATAGAGATATCGGCATTGTCATTATTATTGTCATTATTAATATCTACGGTTTCCGGGTTCGTTGCATCGAAATAATATAGATGAATCGTGGGTTTATAATCATTTTCATAATCTAACTTTTCAATTTCAGAAGGCAAATCATCAAATTTTTTCAAGCCACCAGGAATTTCCCCAGTTTTATCAGATACAGCTGAATTCTTACTTTCAATCATGTAAGCCGTAGGCAAAATGATGGATTCTTTACTCTCTTTACTTATCATAAGCGGCGGAACAAACACACCTGCTTCACCTACCTTATATTCTTTTACAGGAGCCAGCAAATAACCAAACGTATAGTCTTTAAGCGAAGCCACCCCATCTTTCTCCTGAATTTCTTCGTCCGAACCACATGCACCAGAACCGTCATCCAAACAAAAATGATTGACTATATTGAAGATTTGCGTAACATACGTATAAAAAGTATTCCCGTTACTATACACCTGGTCAACGCTCAATGCTGGTGAACCATCCCAAGAAGTTCCCTTTTGCAGAAGGCTTTTCATGATTGCGACTTCCTCATCATTAAGTTTGCCTTCGCTATTGGTAAAAAGGAGTAACGCTTTTTCGCCAGTGCCTTTATAATCATCGGATTCATCACAAATAAGTTTACCATCTGAAATAGCATCGCTTAAAATTTTCTGGTGGTCTGCATCGGCATTTTTGTAAAAAGAGGTCAAGTTAAAAGCGACCGGATAAATCGGCTTGGAAACAACGGCACCATTGCCCGTTAAAAACGGCAAATCATTATTCACTCCATCTTTCTGGGTCCAAACAGCTTCGTCCTTGTTCATAAAAGACGCAAAACCAGGCGTTTTCATATCGGCAGACTCTATAACGCCATTAAGGTACACATACACTGAAGTTGTAATAGTATTGCTATAGTCATACCCAAAAGCACCATCTGGAGACAGAAGGTAATTACCAGGACTACTCTCAACCGCATTTCTAAAGTTATATTCGACATTAACCGATTTTTCGTCATATGTAGAATTAATCCAATTAGTTTCAAATGGTCCAATCCCTATTTTTGCAGAATGTTTCGTAGCATCATAAGGTCCGTAATGGTAATTGAACCGCACGCTACTCGCATAATCACCGTCAACATTTTTGCTAAAATCAATAACCTTCGAAGGTATATAACCGACAAGATAACCAATATTTTTATCATCACCCACTCCAGAAACATCACCAATAACGTAGTTATGTTCAATCGTCAACTTTAATGCTTCTGTTGATGAATACTGAATAAACCCAATCAAGCCCCCTACGGTGGAATTAGAAGCACCACCTCCATTCACATTGGCATTGACACCAGCTTTTGTCACCGTAATTGCAGACCCGGTAACATAACCTTCATTGATATAACCTACAAGACCGCCAGCATTCATCGAACCATTAATAACGGATTCGTCCGTTCCCGTTTTCCCGATATAAATATCCGAATACTTTGAATCATCAACATTCGTTGACTGATATTCGACCTGGCCAAACAGGCCTCCCGCATAAGTACCCCCTTGGATATTCAAATCCATCAAGCTGCATTGTGTAATTTTCCTTTTGCTGTTCTGCATCATATAGCCAGCAATTCCGCCAAAATAATGCGTGGTCGAATTCATGGCATCTATTTTTAAAGATTGAATATTAAATTGGCTATAAACATCATTGTCCGAAGCGGCGTCCGAAACTTTAGCAACAAAATAACCAGCAATACCTCCGGCATAGTTTCCGCCGTGAATCACAATTCCCGTCAACGAAATGTCGCTTATGTAGGCATAACCTTCACCCAAAACCGCACCTACATAATTTCCATAAAACTCAGAATTCTTTACATGAATGTTTTGATAAACATGTTTTGCGGTCTGTTCATTTTTAGCAATAATACCAACTCTTGAGCCGCCATTTGTCGATTTAAAATAGACACCGTCAAAATCGATATTTTGGAGATTCGCGCCACCTCTCACAAATCCCGTAAATTCATCGCTCGAGTTATTGCAAAGCCCAGAAATCGTAACATTGGGAGTCGATGAGCCGTAGAGAGAAACTTTATCCCCTAAATTAAGCATTTTACCCTTGAATGCATTTTTTCCGTCAACGCAGTCGTGCGAAACAGCATCATATCCAGCAAATTCGATACTCGATGTCACATAGATGTCAGCATCAGCATTCTCTGGTTTACTCAACCAAGTCGAGATAAAAGTATAGGCATCCGTTCCGCTTCCATCGCCGGACCAAAAATCATAGCACTCTTCGCCGGTTGCAGTGGGTTCAGAATCCGTCTTTTGTCTAAATTCCAATCTCTGTTTGCCATCGACGTTTTTTGCCAAAAAGCAAAATTGCAGGCCGTCTCCCGGATCAGCGGCGTTGGCAGAAGAGACCCCGAAGGACGTGCTCAAAAGGAGGAGCACAGTAAATACGTTGAGAAACAGATTTTTTTTCATAAAAAACCTTTCTGAAAAACACACAAAAATAAATATACAGTCTTCTTACATGAACTTTACAGCATATTTTTTTCACATGTGTCAACAAACACACTTTTTCACAGCTATATACCGGCCAAAACCTCTTTTTTGCCGTCAATCGTTTAAAAATGCAACAGTTTTTTGGGGATAAAAAGCTTGGGCAAGCGAAGCCAGAAGCGCGGAGAAAGCGAAATCACCTTCGGAATCAGGCGGATTGCATCAAGTTTGCTTTGGGCCGCCACGGCAGAAAACCAATTGGCCTTCCATGCGCGGACGGCCTTCTTATAAAGCGGGTGTGAACTGTAATTTTCAGCCAAAATACGCAAAATTTCGTTGTAAATGCGATTATGATCGACATGCAGGTTGTCACCATGTTCGCGGTAATAGCAGCATACGAAATCCTTCGACACCGGTTGAGGTCCATAGTTGTGGAGGATTTTCAGATAAAGGGGATAGTCCTCGAAATAGTACCGTCCGTCGTACCCGCCTATCGCCAAAATTTTCTCACGTACGAACATTTCGGCACAGCCATGCAATGCCTTCTTGCCCAAGAACGATTCTTCAAACGATATCTGCGGGACGCTCCGCAAGTAGCGTACGTCCAGCTCATTTCCGATTTCTTCGCCTTCGAAGAACTGAATAACTTGGCCAAAACAGGCGACCGCATCGGGGTGAGCGTCCAGGAAACCGCTCTGCTTCTTGAGCCTGTCCGGCGGCATGATATCATCGGAGGAAAACGAGCAGACATACTGCCCACGGGCCATCGAAAGCGCTTCGGAATACGTGGCGACGGCACCCTTGTTCGGCCGGTGGACGTACGTAAATCCGAGTTCATCGGAAAGATTCTTTAAGATTTCCGGAGAGCGGTCCTTGCTCCCATCGTCAATGACTATCAGTTCAAAATCGACGCCAGTCTGCGCCATCACGGAACGTACCGCCTGCTCGACGTAAGGCTCATGATTATAGCTAGCAATGATTACGGAAACTTTCGGCGTCATGGTTTCCTCAATTTAAAAAATATAATGCACTGAATGACGAACAGCTAACTTTTAGACCATTTTAGACGGCTTACGACAACGAGCGAAATTACAAGCGTTATAAAGTTTTCAAGCGCGTAAGCCATCATCGGACCATTAAATTCATACAATTTCACAAAAGCATAAGTCGCCCCGGCGAGAACTAGCTGCGAGCAAATTTCAATCGTCAGGAATTTTTTCGTTTCACGGCGCGCTATCAGCACAAGGCCAAGCGCCCAGCCGCCAACGCGGAAAAAATCGCCCAGCAACTGCATCGGGATGTAGTCAGCCGCACCCGAGTAGGCCGATGAAAGCATCACCATCACGAGCAGCGAACGGCCAAAATAAAGCACCACGACCGCCACAAGCGCAAGCGCCATCGACTTTAATAAAATCGGGCGGAACATGCTCCAGAACTCCGATTTCGTCATTTTTGCAGAGACTTTCGGCAATATGATGACGCCGAGAATGGCCGAGAAAAACGCCACCATGAAATCCGAAATTTTCCAGATTCCCTGCCAAATGCCGGCCGCATCCCAACCCAGTTCTGTTCCAATCGTCGAACGCATGAACGTGAGCACCACGGGGCCAAGAACCATCGGGACAATTCCCATCAACGCAAAGGACATCCACGGAGCGCGAATGTCAAGTGCGCTCTTACGAATTTCACGCAAGTTAAAACCGGCACGGGCTGCAATTTGCGCTGCAAAAATCCCCGCCACCACGGACTGCGTTGCCACGATAGAAAGCACACTGAGACGCCCCGTCCAGAGGAAGAACGCCACCCAGAACATCTGCCACAGCGACGACACCATGTTGATGAGAGCCCAGCGACGGTAATGCCCTAGCCCGTTCATCACGGATGCAGTAATCGTAATGATGTTTGTCGCAAAGACTCCCGGCAAAGCAAAAATAACGGCAGCCTGCACAAGGCGCGGATGGATGCCCGGGAAGAACTTTTCGAGCGGGACGATAAAGCAAAGGACCAGAGCAACCGCAAACGTCGCAATACTTGCAAAAGTCGTCAAACGGAAACCGCCACGCCACACACCGTGCAACTGTTCCAGATTATTCTTGTTCTGTGCAGACAAGCTCACCCAGCCGTTCTGGAGAGCCAAAGAAGACGTAGCCTGCCCCATCGTCATGAAGTTCATGAACTGGCCGACGCACGCAAATGCGCTCGGCGGAAGAAATACCGCAAGCAGTTTGTTCACGACAAACACTCGCAAGGCGTTCAGGAACGTCACCATCCCTGAACCAACAAAAGCCTTCATGAAATTACTAGAACTCATTAATCGCACCAATCACTTCGGAAACTTCGTCATCCGTAAGCACAGGACTCATGGGAATACTGAGCACCGTCTTTGCCATTGCCTCGGCAACTGGATAGCCACCGCTAAACACGCCCGCATACGCCACCTGCAAATGCGGAGGAATCGGGTAATGGATAAGCGTCCCGATACCGCGAGACTTTAGGTAATCCTGCAACGAATTGCGCATAGCCTCGTCGTGCAAACGGACTGCGAACACATGCCACACATGCTCCGACGGAATCCTAGGCATTTCGGGCAAAACGACTTTCGCGTTCTTTATTTCACGGCAATAGCGGGCAGCGACCTGACGGCGGCGTTCGTTCCATTCATCCAAATGCGGAAGTTTCGCAAGCAAGAGCGACGCCTGCATCTCGTCCAGGCGGGAATTCACTCCCATGAATTTGTTCACATACTTCTGCTCCGAGCCGTAGTTTCCGAGAGCACGAACAACGTTTGCAATATCAGCATCGTTTGTCACGACCATTCCCGCATCGCCAAGAGCACCCAAGTTTTTCGTCGGATAAAAGCTAAAAGCGGCAGCAGCACCGAACGTACCAGCCCCGCGTCCGTCGCTAAGGCGAGCCCCATGCGCCTGGGCGCAGTCTTCAAAAACGAGCAAACCATGCGAATTGGCAAACGTGCAAATTTCATCCATGTCGCACAAACGCCCGTACAAATGCACCACAAGAATCCCGCAAGTATGAGCACCGCAGGTACCCTTCAAGCGTTTCGGGTCCATGTTGTAGCTGTGTTCCGCAGGTTCCACAAGCACAGGCTTGAGCCCGGCCGCACTAATGGCTAGCACCGAGGCAATGTAGGTATTCGATGGCACGAGGATTTCGTCCCCAGCATGCAGCCGCCCCAGTTCCATCGACGCACGCAACATGAGCGTGAGCGCATCCAAGCCGTTCCCTACACCAACCGCATACTTGACTCCACAATAGTCGGCAAAAGCGCGTTCAAAAAGCTCGCCATAATGGCCACGGATGTACCAGCCGGATTCCACCACGTCTGTCGCGGCTCTATCCAGCTCATTCTTGTACGGCTCATTAATTTTTTTCAGGTCTAAGAAAGGAACCATTTTTGTTAATGTTAGTAGTTATTAGAAATTGAAACTTTTCATTCAATATAAAAAAATCGGCTCCGATAAACAGAACCGATTACTGAGCTACGAAGGGCTCGAACCTTCGACCCACGCCTTAAAAGGGCGTTGCTCTACCAACTGAGCTAGTAGCCCGAGCAGGTGCAAATATATAAAATCATTTTAAAATTGTAAAGGGATTAGAGGCCAAATCGAAAAAAAAGAAAAGAATGCAAAAAAATATAAATCTTATGCGTTCTCCTCCAAAACACTCCGTGACTTTTTATAAATTTACACCATGGATTTATTGAAAAAACTATCAGCATTAGCAGCTCTCGCGATCGCGTGTCAGGCTTCGGATTTTGGCTACTTTTCTAAGCACGATGCGGGGCAAGAAGTTTTTTCGTTTTTATCGACTTTTGATAGCCCGCGAAATGCGGCTCTTGAAAAGTCTGCTTCAGCGCACCCGACGACCGACCCGACTATCACGCAGTTGAACCCTGCGGCAATCCTCATTGCCGACGGGAAAAAGCGCGTTGCGGAAATCCATTGGCAAACTGGCGAATTTGCGGACAACCAGGGAACAATTTCTTACACAACGCAATACAAGAAGTTTATCTTGCAGGCATCGTACAACTGGATTTCTTACGGCACCATCACAGGCTATAACGAATACGGCGAAGAAAACGGTAGCGAATACAGTCCGCGCAGCCAGCTCGCAACGGCTACAGTCGCCTTTCCGATGAAGCATATCCGCTTTGGCGCGACCATCAAGTTCGCCTCGGACAAGCTGACCGGCGACACTGGAGACCAGACCGCCATGGCAGCCGCGTTCGACTGGGGCTTGACTTGGATGTCCGATACCAAGAACTACGGTTTTTCTTTTGTTGCTAGGGACTTCGGCGCCATGATCCGTGGCTATGTCGAGAAAGATGCCGACGATTCCTATCCGCTGTCGCAGACATTTGCCTTTGGCGGGTTCCTCAAACCCCGCAGCGTTCCGCGCTTGACTTTATTTGCCGAAGCGGACTTTCCGCGATACGCCGAACCTGACTTGAACCTCGGTGCCGAATACGCTCTCGGTGAATACTTCCGTATCCGTGCAGGTTTCACGCGCACATGGCTAGACCTGAGCCGCGACATCAAGGAACTGGCATCCTCTGCTAGCAGACCCGACGAAACGAACGAAGCCCGGATGTTCAGCGTCGGTCTTGGTTACACGTCCAACTTGTTCGCCTTCGACTACGCATTTTCTTACCTCGCCCAGAGCTTAGGCTTCGAGCACAGGCTCGGTCTCCGCGTCGAGTTCTAAACGTTCCGAGACAAGCGATGCGGCAGTTCGACGTTTTTGTTTTTGACGAAAACTTTGACGAGACGCAAGGAAAAATTCCACAACCGCCATTCACGGACCCAGAACTGGGTTGGTTCTTTACAAACGATTGGAACAAGCACCTCAACAATATTGAAGGGGAATGGGTTGTATTCGCTCACCCCAGCATCAAGATTGACCGTGAATTTTTGAACAACGTTGCGGAAGTGACTGACAGTTTTCCAATGGTCGATGCATTCGCTCCACGAGTCCGCGTAGAGCCTAGCAACGGCTCAGACAAAAGAAAATTCTTAGGCGGTTACCTTTTGAAACGCTGGACCAAGGGGTCCGGTTTTATCAAAATCGACGAGAACGCCCCTATGCGCTACGTCGCGGCACCGCATCCACATCTCGGGATTTACTCAAGGCGCATCATCCAGCGCACAGGCGGTTTCGATACGACGCTTCCACCTCACGCAAGGCTCGCGGACTTCACGCTCCGCATGATGCACGCCGGCGGCAAGATGTTCTCTGTTCCCTACCTCGTGGCACAAGCGACAAACGACGTTGCGGAAAAAGTGGCGAAAGCCCTCGAACACGAAGCAGATGCGCAGGACCTCAAAGTGACGGCCCTCGTTTTATCGAAAGCTTTCGGCATCGAAGCATCCCTGCCGTTTGCACTCCACCATCCGTCAGTCATCGCCGCACTCTTCGCAAATCGCAAAGCAACCAAAGAAAAGCGCAAGGCAGCCACACTCCTATCCAAGCTAAAAGCGGAATTCTTGAAAGAAGTGGTTAGTGGTTAGTCATTAGTCATTGGTTATTGGTCGTTAGTTTGTGTTTCTCCGTCATCCTGAAGGCGAAAGCCTGATATAGAATTGTTGGCATTTTAATGCCTTACAATTCTTAGGTTCGAAGGAGC
>CAMKLO010000060.1 GCA_946413655.1 uncultured Fibrobacter sp.
ATCCTAGGGCAGGGCCCGCATATGAAGAACCACCGGCTACGCCGGTGGGTTCCTTTTTTACGAGTTGGTTGCGGCCTTTACTTCTTCGATCTTCTTCAGCACGGAGCCGTCTTCCATGGCCTTCATGGCCTTGTCGAAGCCTTCCTTGATGCTTGCAGCCTTGTTGCTGATGTAGAGAGCGGCGCCGGCGTTCAGGGCGCAGGCATACTTGATGCCCGGGCGGCCCTTGCCGTTCAGCACGTCGAGAGCGAGGTTGAAGTTGTCCACGCCCGTACCGCCAGCGAGGTCTTCGGGGTCCACAGCCGGGACGCCGAATTCCTTCGGGTCGATGCGGTATTCGCGATATTCTCCATCTTCCAAAATTTCGGCAATGGTCGTCGGGACGCACGGAGAGATTTCGTCGTAGCCGTCATCGGAGATGGCGACCATCACGCGCTTGGCACCGAGGGACTTTGCCGCCTTGGTGAACGGTTCTAGAATCGACTTGCTATAAACGCCGAGCATCAGGTACTTGGCTTCGGCCGGGTTCGTGAGGGGGCCGAGCAAGTTCATGATGGTTTTCACGCCGAGGGCACCGCGAACCGGGCCGGCAAAGCGCATGGCGCTGTGGTAGACCGGAGCCATGAGGAACACGAAGTTCGTCTTGTCGATGACAGAGGCGGCTTTTTCCGGAGTCATGTCCAGCTTGAAGCCTGCTGCGGTATAGAAGTCGGCGGCGCCGGACTTGCTGGAAACAGCGCGGTTGCCATGCTTGGCCACCTTGGCGCCGCAGCTTGCTGCAATCAGGCCGGAGAGCGAGCTCACGTTGAAGCTACCCTTGCCGTCGCCACCGGTACCCACGATGTCGGTGAGTTCGTCACCGCTGTACGGGAACTTGCGCTTCTTGCTGCTCAAGACCTTCGCGCAACCGGCGATTTCATCGGCAACAGGGCCCTTGCTGGAAAGTGCGGTGAGGATAGCGGCCATCTGGCGTTCGTCCATGATGCCGTCGGTCAAGTCTTCCATGAACATTTCGGCGGTTTCGCGGCTCAGGTCCTTGCCTGCAGTAAGCGTGTTCAGGATTCCGCGGATGTCGAGCGGTTCGCGACGGTAGTTGAGGAAAGCCTTGAAGAATTCGTCGGCGCGGCCGCTGGCGATAGATTCCGGGTGGAACTGCACGCCTTCAATCGGGAGCGTCTTGTGGCGAATGCCCATGATGTCGCCGTCGGTAGCGCGGGCGGTCACTTCGAAGTCCGGAGAGAGCGTCGCTTCGTCGATGACGAGGCTATGGTAACGCGTGAAGATGTTCTTCTTGCCGATGGTGCGGAAGAGTCCCTTGCCATCGAGGTCGATTTCTTCGGCGATGCCGTGCTTGATGAACTTGGCCTGCACAATCTTTGCGCCGAAGGCGTAACCGATGGCCTGGTGGCCGAGGCAAACGCCCAAAATCGGGAGCTTGCCCGCAAAATGCTTGATAGCTTCCACGGAGATGCCGGCGTCTTCGGGACGGCCCGGGCCCGGACTCACGATGAGGCGGCTCGGGGTGAGCTTTTCGATGTCGGCGATGGTGCATTCGCGGCTACGGAGCACGCGGATTTCTTCAGTGGTAATCTTGGCCAACGCCTGGTAAACGTTGTAAGTAAAAGAGTCGTAGTTATCGATAATGACGATCATCTTAGTTTTCTCCTTCGAGCACGGCGCGGATGGCACCCAATTTTTCGTTCGTTTCTTCAAATTCGCGGTCGGCGTTGCTGGCCGCGACAATGCCACCACCGGCCTGCAGGCTGATGGTCTTGCCCTGCTTGAGGCAGCAACGGATGGCGATGCAGAAATCCAAGTCGCCGTCGGATTCGATGTAACCTACGGCACCGGCGTAAAAACGGCGCTTGACCTTTTCGAGGCCAGAAAGAATTTCAATCGCGCTGATTTTCGGAGCACCGCTCACCGTACCTGCCGGGAAGCTGGAGCGCAGCACTTCGATGGCCTTCTTGTTCTTGGAAACCTTACCTTGTACGTCTGAGACCAAGTGAATCACATGGCTGAACTTTTCGCATTCCATGTACTTTGTCGTTTCCACCGTACCGGCTTCACAGACGCGGCCGAGGTCGTTACGGGCCAAATCTACGAGCATCAAGTGTTCGGCGCGTTCCTTCGGGTCGCCCTTCAAGTTCTTCATCAATGCTTCGTCTTCTGCGTCGTCCTTGCCACGGCGGCGGGTACCAGCAATCGGGTGGATGGTGGCAATGCCTTCGCGCACGCGAATCAAACTCTCCGGCGATGCTCCGATGAACTGGTGCGTGCCGTAATCGAGGAAGAACATGTACGGAGACGGGTTCACTGTGCGGAGGCGGCGGTAAATGTCGAGCGCTGCGATGTCGCTTGCAAACTGGATACGGCGAGACGGAACGGCTTGCACGATGTTGCCGGCGATGATGTGCTTCTGCAATGCTTCGACTTTTTCGGTGTATTCCTTGCGGGACTGTTCCAGGTCGGTCATGGTGATGCCCTTGCCGTACTGCTGTTCCGGAGCGAGGTAGCTGAAGTCTAGGTCGGCGAGGCGGGCCTTCACCTTTTCAATGGCGGCCTTCAAGTCAATTTGGTGTTCTTCGTAGTTCAGGGCGAACAAATGAAGTTTTTCGGTGAAGTGGTCAAAGACAATGTAAATGTGGCCCACCAAAAATTCCGCTTCGGGGATGTTGAGTTCGTCAACTTGCGGTGCGAGGCGAATCGTATCGCAACGGGCGCAGAATTCGTAACCGAGGTAGCCCACGCCCGAAGAAGGAATAGGAATCTGGTTGGGTGGCACCGTGTTTTCGGCTGAAATCTTGAGCAAGGCATCGAGAATATCTCCATCACCTTCTGCCAAGAATTCGCTTTCTTTGCCATCTACAACAATGCTCACGTTCTTGTCGTTCTGGCGCAGGCGGAAACCTTCATCGACCATCAAAGTCGAATAGCGGCTGCGACCGTGGTCGAAACTGGCCGATTCGAAGATGGCTTTTGCGCCGAGCTTCTTGGCGAGTGAAAACGGGGTGTAACGTTCACCGGGGAGTGCGACATAAATGCTGTCAGTACGCGGAGCGTAACCCGGTTGTTCGGTGATATGGGTAATCTTAGTCATTTTAATCCTCTAGTTTATAAAACTCGTTTGCGTTTGCAAAGGCTTTAAGTCCCGGAGGATTTCGTCAATTTTCGGTAAAAAGGAAGGCCTCCGTGAGTCCGGAAGCCTTTGCTTAAAATCTTGGGTGATTTGTAACAAATACCGGGCTCTATGTTAGAGTCCGCGCCACCAACGACGATTGAAAGTTGCACTTGTTACGAAATTCATCATGTCACAAAAATATCAATCCAAAATCCAGTTGTCAAGGGATAAGTTCAAAAAATCTGAAAAAATCCTATAAAACTACTCTGCAAATCTACTTTTGGGGCATATCTTCATCCAAGATGCACCATATAGAACGGTAATTAGTTTTATTGGGACGGCATAAACTCACTAGGATGCCATTGGGGGCGCCCATGTTGCGTCGAATGCAATCGGACGCATCGTTATAACGCTTCGCACGGGCGTTGCAGTTTTCGGATGAAGTTTTTGAAGGATCGTTTTTATAGCCCCATGCTTTGCAGGTTTCGTTTTCGAAAATCCATGTGTACTCGTTATCTGTTATTTTCACATTGTATTTTTCGATGAAAATTGTATCACTAATATGGGAAAATCCGTTATCGATAAATGTTACCATGGAGTCGCCTTCGAATATGTCCCTAGTCCATCCATAAGAAACTTCGTTAAGCGAATCCATATCTGTTTCTACTGCTGGAATGAACAATCTCCCGTCAGCGTACCAGATGGTAACCGTGGAATCGTTTATTTGAATCAAGCGTTTTTCGGATTCGTTGTAATAGAAATCGTTATTCCCGACTGTAATCTTTCCTGAGTAGGAGTCCGCGCCATCGCATGCGCCCCAAGAAAGCGATGGACAGTGCGTGAGTATTTGAGCAAACATGAGCGAATCTTCTCGAACGAAAAAAGCGTGGGGCCCTGAGTACAGATTCCTGGTCGGCTTCATCGTCCTGTTTCCGTTGTCATCAATACCTGTATTCTTGCAATATTCTTTGGAAAACCATTCCAAATAAATGTAATTCTCCCAAAATTCGCCGTATTTTTCCTTGTGCTGGCGCAATCCTTCGGCTGTGAAAATTTTTTCTGGCTTTTTATAGCTGAAAACCTGAGACTTTATTCCTGTCGTATCGAAGGGGAGTGTGTCCATGACGGTATTTTGTGAAGTCCCTTCTTGGTTTGATGAAGATGGGTCGGATGAGGAATTATCGCAAGCAACAAACAAAAGAGTTGTTGCCGCAATCATCGATAAAATTTTTAGCATAAATGCCCCAAACGTTTGAAATAACGTAAATAATATATAAAAATCCCCGCGAATGGTCGCGGGAAATTTCAAATCATAAAAGGAGATGCCCGCTCGGAGGCGGGCATGACATTGCGTTAATCGTCCAAGCAGTCGTTCATCACCTGGATAATCTTCTTCTTGTCCATGTGCTGGCCGATGAACACCAGGCGAATAATGCGATCGCCGTACTTTTCGTCCCAGATTTTCTGGAGCTGCGGATTTTCGGCGAGGAGGCGTTCCTGTTCTGCCTTGCTTTCGGCGGCAAACCATTGACCGAAGTTTTCGGCGGAGGCCTGCTTACCAGCCTGTTCGAACAAGAAGCTGTTGTCGCGGTCATCGCTGAACCATACAAGACCCTTGGTGCGGATAATGCTGGTCGGATAATCGTCGAGGAATGCTTCGAACTTTTCGCGGTTCAGCGGACGGTGGTCTTCATAGACAAACGTGCTGATGCCGTATTCGTCGCCATGCGGATGATCCTTGTCGTGGTGGTGGCCGCAGTGGCAAACGCCATGTTCATGGTCGCAGTGGCTGTGGTCTTCGTCGTCGTGGTCATGATGATGTTCGTGTTCATCATGGTCGTGATGATGGTGTTCGTGCTCATCGTGGTCGTCGTCGTGATGGTGGTGATGTTCTTCGGTCCCTGAGCCTGTCGAAGGGTCATGATCGTCATCATCATCGTCATCGTGGTCGGTCCCTGAGCCCGTCGAAGGGTTGTCGTGATCCATGCCGTTCAAGCGGATGGCCCAAGCGCTGGATTCGGCGACCTTGTTGAAGTCGAACTGCTTCGTGTCGAGAATGTCCTTCATTTCGACCTTGCCGTAGTTCGTCTCGATCATCTTGGCGGTCGGCTGCAAAGCCTTCACGACTGCCTTCACATGTTCCAAGTCGTGCTTGCTCAGCGCATCGACTTTGTTCAGAATAATTGTGTTGCAGAATTCAATCTGCTGGATGAGCAAGTTTGCGATGTCTTCTTCTTCGAGGTCTTCGTCGAGGAGCTTTTCGCCACCGGCAAATTCGTCAGCGAGGCGCAACACGTCAACGACCGCCACAATGTTGTCCAAATGGCAGGCGAGAGGGCGACCGTCACGGGCTTGGAGCTGGCTTCCTGCAAAGCTAATCGTTTGTGCGATAGGAATCGGTTCGCAGATGCCGCTCGCTTCGATGAGGATGTAGTCGAACTTGCCCATTTCCAAAAGTTCGGCAATTTGTTCGATCAAGTCGGTCTTGAGAGAGCAGCAAATGCAGCCGTTCGAAAGCGGGACTACCTTGCCCGAGTCTTCCTTGGTGATGTTTCCGCCCTTTTCAATTAAAGTCTGGTCGATGTTCACTTCGCCAATGTCGTTCACGATGACGGCGACGTGATAACCTTGTTGGTTATTGAGAACGTAATTGAGGAGAGTTGTTTTGCCGGCTCCCAGGTAACCGGTCAGGAGCGTTATAGGTACTGATTTCATGTGCTAAAATTTACTAAAAAATGGTATTTTAGGCAAACTCACGTTGCTCGAATATTCCAAAATGTTTCAAAAATAATACAATAAAGTTTGATTTATGTTAAAAAATATGTTATATATTGTTTCATAGAATACAAACGAGGGCTGAGGGCCAAGTTTGATTCTGAAAAATAAACTGGTTTGAGAGTCATCCCATGTTGAAGGGGGAAGATTGTAGCTTTGCTGTGCTAGATCTTGATTTCAAAAAACAGTTTCAGGCGTTCCGGCGGTGGAACGCCTGTTTCTTTATATGGAATTGTCTTGTTTCAAAGACTAGAGATTAAGCGAAAGCTGGTCTTCTTTTGTGGCGGGTGCTTGGGCATCCGCTGTTTTTTCTGCCGAACCATCGGTTGGTGAGCCCGTTGAACCATCGGTTGGTGAGCTTGTCGAACCATCGTCGGCGTTTGCGTCCGCATTCGCAATTTGCGCCACAAGCCATGCTTCGTCGTGCACGGGAATCCCGAGCTCGTTAGCCTTGGTGAGCTTGGAGCCCGCCGCTTCGCCTGCCAAAACCCAGCTCGTCTTTTTGCTCACGGAACCGGAGACCTTGCCGCCGTTCTCTTCGATGAGCTTGCGGGCTTCGTCGCGGTCCATGTTCGGGAGTGTTCCCGTGATGACAGCGGTTTGCCCTTGGAATAAAGTCTTGACGACGCCCTTGAATTCCGTCGGAAGTCCGAGTGATACGAGTTCGTCGATTTCGTTCGTATAAAGCGGCGTGTGGAAAAATTCATAGACGGATTTGCCGATGCGTTCGCCGACATCGGTCACGTTTTGCAGTTCTTCGACAGTCGCCGTGCGGATTTTTTCGAGCGTGCGGAAGTGTTTTGCGATGTTTCGTGCGCTGGTGCGGCCGACAAAGCGGATGCCGAGTCCGTGCAGCAAGTTTTCAAGGCTCTTTTGCTTGGACGCTTGAATGGCATCATAGACGTTCTTCGCGCTCTTCTTCGCCATGCGTTCCTGCGATTCCAAGTCTTCGAGCGTGAGGCGGTAAAGGTCAGGGATGCGTTTGATTTTGCCTGTTGCAAGGAGGCTTGCAATGAGGGCGGGGCCCAGGTTTTCGATGTTCATCGCTTCGCGGCTCACGAAATGCTCGAACAGACATTGCACTTGCGCTTGGCAATGCATGTTTTCGCAGCGCAGAATCACTTCGCCGTCGATGTGCGTCAAGGGTTCTCCGCACACGGGGCACTTTTCGGGTGCCACGACAGGGGAGGCTCCTGCGGGGCGCAGTTCGCGTTTGACGTCCGTGATTTTCGGGATGATTTCGCCACCCTTCTCTACGCCGACTGTGTCGCCGTAGTGCAAGTCGAGCCTTGCCACTTCGTCGAAGTTGTGGAGGGTGGCGCGCTTGACGGTCGTGCCCGCAAGGCGCACGGGTGCGAGATTTGCCACTGGCGTCACGGCACCGGTGCGACCCACCTGAAATTCGACAGAAAGGAGCGGGGTGTAGGCGCGCTCGGCTTTAAACTTATACGCAATGGCCCAACGCGGGCTCTTGCTTGTGCTACCGAGCTCTCGCTGCATGGCAAGATCGTTGAGCTTCACGACCATACCGTCGATGTCGAATGGGAGGCTGTCGCGGCTCGCGCCAATCTTCTCGGAAATCGCCATGATTTCATCGACTGTGTTGGCAGTCCAGTAATCGTTCGTATGGAATCCGAGACGCTTGAGCTGCTTCAAGTTTTCTTCGTGCGTCGCGTTGATGCTCTGCGGAATATGGTACGCAAAAAAGCGCATCGGACGCGTCTTGCATTCGGCAACGCTCTTGAGCTTGAGCGAACCCGAAACCGTATTGCGGCAGTTTTGGAATGTCTTCTTGTTTTCCAGGATGAACTGTTCGTTCAAACGTTCAAAAGCCTCGCGTTCCATGTAAACTTCACCGCGGACTTCGAACGTCCCTTGCGGAATTTCGCTCGGGTCAATCTTCAATTTCTTCGCATCAAAATATTCGGGAATATCCGCAATCGTGAGCGCATTCAACGTCACGTCATCGCCCTGAGCACCATCGCCACGCGTTGCCGCCTGCTTCAAACGACCATTCTCGTAAACGAGAGAAAGCGACACTCCGTCAATTTTTCGTTCGCAAATCCATTTTTTAGACGAGAGACGAGAGACGAAAGACGAGAGATTGTCTTTTGTTGCTGCATCTTCTCTCGTCTCTAGTCTGTAGGACCGAAGGTCCGTTCTCTCGTCTAAAGCCGCGATCCCTTCTTCCGCGGCTTTCACGAACTCGCGCATTTCTTCTTCGCTATACACGTTCGCGATGCTGAGCATCGGCACCGCATGAGCTACCTTCGCGAAATCGTTGGTGAGGTCGCTTCCAACCCGCTGCGTCAGGGAATCCTTGCCTCGCAGTTCCGGATACTTCGCTTCGAGCGCTTCCATCTCCTTGAGACCAAAGTCGAAATCCTGGTCGCTCATGGGGGAGACTCCGTCCTTGTAATAAAGACGGCTTGCTTCTTCCAGTTGTTTCTTTAACTCAAAATAGCGGGTTCGGTCAAGTTCTTTCTGCTCACTCATAGAGAGCAATATAGAAAGAACTCAGTACTATATGGATCCCCTACGCTTCGCTTCGAGGATGACTGAGGCTGTAATGTTCAGCATGCAGCCTACTTCCTACCGCCTACTTCCTACTAAATGAACATCTTCACGCCAATGGCAATCAAGATAATCCCGGCGACAACTTCTGGAATCCTCGTCTTGAATTGCTTGGCGGCGTGCCGGCCCATTTCGTAGCCGATAACGCCCATGGCGAAACTCGCGAAGGCAATGGCCGATGTAGCATACACCATGTTCGCGTTCACGAACGCAAACGAAATCCCGACCGCGAAGGCGTCAATGCTTGTGGCGACCGATAAAAGCAAGATGTTCGCGATGGTGAGGTTCTTTGCCGCAATTTCTTCGCCTTCTTTTTCTCCGGCGTCCCCGTGAATCGCGCCCCATATCATGCGGAGACCAAGTATGCAAAGAATCGCACAGGCAATCGGGGTGCCGACCGCATTGAACCAGCGTTCCGCGAAACTTCCGAGGAAATACCCGAGGAGCGTCATACCGCCCTGGAAAACACCGAAACTCACCGCCTGGAGCATGGCTCGGCTGTACTTGATTCCCGACTTCGAAAGTCCCGTGGCGATGGCGACCGCAAAGCAGTCCATCGCCTCGACAATCGCGATAATGATGATTTCAATAATGCTCATTTTACTTTATGTCATTGCGAGCCGCAAATGCCTCGAGCGAAAGCGTGGGAGGCTGCGCGGCAATCTATTTAGTGAATTTATACCTACCCAGTAAATCGAAGTAGCGTGCTTTCGGTGAAATCTTTACTGCCGGGCGCTGCTTGCGGATAGTCGAGGAACCTTCGGGATTAACCATGAAAAATTCACGTAAATAGTATCCAGCAGAAGATTCTTCTAGATATTTAAGTTTAAATCCTTTATCTGTCTTGATGTATTCTATAGTTTCGCGAAGATCGGTTTCCCCGTCACGGGTTTCGTATTCATAACACTTGAAGTCATTTGACGGATCCCCAACGGTAAATAAGGTTCCAGGTCTAGGGGTGTCTTTACTGTAATCAAAAAGTCGTTTGTCGTATAACGTGTCGTTGGAAAAAAATATCTCTTCAAAAGAGTCGTATTCATAGGCGCGTGAAGAAATATACGAACCAGTTATTTTTGTTATATGAACACCATCTAAAGTATCTTTGGAATAATGTTTTTCTGTAAATATAATGGTATCTCCTGATACTTCTTGAGTTATGATATATTCTGATGTATTCCCTTTGAGTGCACTTTCGTCTATATTCCAATAGAAATATGAAACATGAAGTGAATCACCTTCTTCCATCGGGTCCATGACTAAGCTGTCGATTTTCCCTTTAGTGTAATACAGTTTGTGCGACCATTCGTTTTTGTGACCGTAGTTCTCTAAAAAGTACGAGGAATCGTGATAAGCCTCTTTGGGATTTGGTAGAAGGCTTCCCTTGGTGTATTTAAAAACAGTCTCCGTACACGTGTTCGCAGCCGCATAAACCGCCAAAATTGCAAGACATATTAGGATTTTTTTCATTCGAATCTCCTAATATAAAAAATAAAAAAATATATTATAGATGTAGTTTAGAGTTCCAAGTTACTAGTTACTAGGGCGGTTACGCCGCAGTTAATAGTTCAGAGTTTCTAGTTACTAGAGATGTTCTTATCACAACCACTAGTAACTATTAACTAGTATCAAGTAACTACTAACTAGTAACTAATAACTGCGCCGGAGGCGTGCAATTTGAACAGCAAAGTCGTTACTATAGTTTTTATCGGGTTGTGCTTGTTGCTCCTGCTTTCGGTGGGCGGCTCGTTTTGGGATGGTACTTTTGATTTGCTTTTGCATGGAAGTCCTGTTTCGAAGTTTCCTGAAACGCTTTTTGTTTTTTGGCTCGGTATGTCGCAGGCGGGTGTATTGCTATCGGTCTTCTTGCTTATCATGAATGTCAAGATTCACCGGCGCACGTCGCTTCTGCTGGAACTCAGTTCGCTTTGTGGTCTCCTTGTTTCGGGGGCATTCGCTTTATTCTATTCGGAACAGATTTCCGTGAATGTGAATTTCTATGGCATCGGGATTGTCGGATTTATTTCGCTGCTTTTTTTCACAACGCATTTGGCCTCCGCTGATTCTACGGAATCCTTGGCGCTTTGCAACGAAATGTTGAAAATTCGACGCCCGCTGGCGTGGATTATACTGCCGACGATGTTCTGGGTGGATTCTATTTTGTGCCTAGATTTTGCAAGTGCACATGACCCGGTATGGCAGGGGGCGTTATTCCCTTTGTATGTTGTCTCCGGCATTTTTTACTTGGGACTTGCGCTGTTGGTTGTGCTACTTTCGTTCGAAAACTATTACAATCGTCGTACGGAAAGGTTCCTGATGCTTTGCAGTTGGTTCATTTCTGTACTTTTCTTGTGGATGCTTCTCGTCAAGGGCGAAGGGTGTATTTCTTCATTTGTTTTTGCTTGCGTCGTTCCGCAGTTTCTGTTTGTCAAAGCGGTTCGCGAAAATCTTTGGAGCCGCTTGATGGTGGCTCTTTGCATATTGTTCGGCTTCTTGTTGAAATGCGATTTTGTGGTGTGCCACCGCGAATCCCGGTTAATTCTGGATTTTAAGTTTGCGGATGCAAGTTTGTTGTTTGCAGGGGCCGCTTTGTTTGTGGCCGCATTTTTCGGGGTACGTCTGTTGCTTTCTCGATTCTTCGAAAACGATGAAATCTTGATGGGCGAGGTCAACGAAAATGATGATGACGCGGACATCGAAGAAAAAAAGGATGTGTATTGCTCTCCGTTTTCGGCACCGGAATTTAAGGTGGTGCGTTTGCCCGTGCTATGCGGAATCCTTGTCGGGGTCGCCCATGGCTATTTTACGTCGGACTGGGCTGGCCTCGTTGAACCCGTTGCCGCTTACGTGAGCTGTGTTCTTGTCTGCCTTCAACCGTTTGTCCATTTAGGTTTGTCCAAAAAATATCGGGAGGGTAAGAACAAATGAGCATGTTTGCCAATGCCGTCGCTTGCCTTCTGTGCTTGATTTTTGCGTTTGTCCTTTGTTTGCAGAAGGGAATGCTCCGTATAACGCTCTTGATGCTTATCGCTGTCATGACGAGTTGTCTTTATACGTCGTTTGCAGGGAATCTTGCCATTCCTGCTTTGGAAAGCTACCCGTTCCGCATGGTGGCGCTCACGTTTTGCGTCTATACGACACGGCTACGTGAAAATCGTAGGCGTTACATGGTCCTTGCGCAAACTTTTTGGCTTTGGGTGGAACTAGTCGGGTGCGTTTCTTTGCTGCAGGTGGGCGAGGAAGCCCCGTGGATACGCCTTGCCGCAATTGCTGAAATTGCGCTCGGTTGTTGCTTTATGGCAAAAATTTCGAGGGAAATTGAATTCGGACTAATCGTCCTGTGGATGGCCGTCTGGATGTTCTTTTAGCCGTGGCAACGGTAGGCAATTTTGTTGGAAAGCCTTAACTCGAAATCCTTCTTGGAAAGTGGCTTGTCGTAAATGAAACCTTGCACGGTAGAGCACTTGGCGTTTTGCAAAAAGTCCAATTGCCTGCTGTTTTCGACGCCTTCGGCTACGACTTCGAGATTGAGTTCGTTGATCATGTTCACCATGTTTTTGATGACAATCTCGTCGTGGTGCTTGTTGTCGCCTATGTTGTCGAGGAGGGACTTGTCCAGTTTGATGATGTTGACGTTCAAGTCCTTGAGGACGTTGAACGTGGAGTAGCCTGTGCCAAAGTCGTCAATCGAGACGGATATATCGTTTTGGCGCAACTTGTTCACGAACTTCTGCATGGCAACTTTGTCTTCGAAATCCGAGGCTTCGGTCAGCTCGATTTCGATATACTTGCTGTCGATATCAAATTCCTGCATGATTTTGAGGATGTCTTCGGCAAGGTGCGTGTTGCTCAAGTGTAACCTTGAAAAATTGGAAGACACTCGGACCGGCTCTATGCCTGCGTTTATCCAGGAACGGATGTCTTCGCAGACTTTGCGGAATACGTAAAAGTCTAGTTGGCAGACCGAGGCTTCTTTTTCGAGAATGGGCAAAAAATCGCCAGGCGCGACGATGTGTCCGTTGCGGTTCCAGCGAACGAGAGCTTCGCAACCGCATAGCGTTTTATTGTCGATAGACACCTTGGGCTGGTAATAGACGATGAATTCCTCGCGTTCCAGTGCATCGTGGAAAACGGACGAAATTTCCTTTTCGTGCGAGACGATGGCTAGCATCGGCTTTGCAAATGGAACGATATCGTTTCCGGGGTGCTGTCTTGCGGAGTCCAAGGCAATAGATGCGCAGTGCATCACTTCGTTCATTGTATCGGTCGCTTGAATGTCATAAACTCCCATTCGGCAGTGGATGGGCAGCTGGACCACTGGGCCTTGGGGCATCGGAATCGAAATCATCAAGGGCGAAAGCAGCTGGATGAATTTTTCCTTGTGTTCTTTTCTGACGAGAATGAAAAAATTGTCTCCACCAAGGCGTGCTAGTTTTTCGTCGTCGTGGCACAAGTTCATGACGGTTTGGGCGAACGCGACAATACCCTTGTCGCCTATAGCTGGACCCTTGGACTGGTTGACGTACTTGTAATTTTTAAGGTTGATGAATAAACCGGAAAAGTTATGCAGTTTTTGAGCAGCTTTAAGTCCAATGCCGTGCTGAATTAATTGCGGCAGATTAGGGGCTCCGGTCATCGTATCCGTCAAATTGGCGTAGTGGACTGCGCTCATGAGCCTTGCTCGTCCGAGAAGGATGAACATGTCGTCGCAAATGAGCTTTACGGCTTGAATTTCATTATTGTTGAACTTGTGGTTCTTTTTGGAACGGATTTCGATTGTGACAATGCCGTTTTCACCTGTGCGGTATGTCTGGATAAGCGGGGCGTATTCGTACCCGTTCGGATCTTCATAAACTGTTTTTTCTGTATTCGCGCCGTTTTTGGCTATAATCGAACATGGGGCAACAAGTTTGATTTTTATAAAGCCAATATTTAAAATATTGCAAATTGGAGGAATGGCGACGCTGATACGCTTCATCATCCCGGTTAAATCGGGAATATTATCTAAAATTGCGTCCCTAAATGTCTTGTATTCGTTGCTGAAAATGATAAAGTCCATTCTCGTCCCTAAACCTTGAAACCTCATATACACCAAATTTGTTTCTAAATGTAAATAAAATTTTCAAGAAAAGTCACGAAAAAAAACAAATGTAATTTTTTCTTATTATTTTATGATTAAGGACGTAAGCCGGGTCACGGAACTTTAGTGCATTGGTGGGAAGAATATGTATGCAATGACGATGGCGGCAATGACTCCGACGACGTCTGCGATGAGGGCGCAGGTGACTGCGTGGCGGGTCTTTTTGACGCCCACGGAGCCGAAATAGACGGCGATGATGTAGAATGTCGTGTCGGCAGCGCCCTGGAACATGCAGCTGAGGCGACCGGCGAAGCTGTCCGGGCCCAAGTTCTTCATGGCGTCGATCATCATGCCGCGGGCTCCGCTACCGCTGAGGGGTTTCATGAGCGCGGTCGGGAGTGCCGGTACGACATCGTTGCCGATACCGATGAGGCCGAGAAGGCTGGAAATTCCGTTCATGACAAGGTCCATCGCGCCACTGGAGCGGAACACGGCAACGCCAACAAGGATCGCGACGAGGTTTGGGATAATCATCACGGCTGTGTTGAATCCTTCCTTGGCGCCTTCGACGAACGCTTCGTAGGCTTGGACCTTCTTGTAACAGGCGAGGGCTAGGAACGCGACAATGATGCCGAACAATACTATGCCGCTGATGAAGAGGCTGGAGGTGCCGATGGCTTCGGCAGTGAGGTGGCTAAAGTAGAACATCACGGCGATGACGCATGCGCTGATGCCGCCGAGCCAGGCAACCGTTACGGGGTCCTTGAGCTTGATTTTCTGGAAAAAGCTGAGGGCAAAAATGCCGGCAATTGTGCTGAAAAATGTGGATAAAAGAAGTGGCAAGAATACATCGCTCGGGTTTGCGGCGCCGAGTTGTGCGCGGTAAGTCATTATGCTGACAGGAATTAGCGTAAGTCCACTAGCATTGAGGACGAGGAACATGATTTGCGAATCGCTCGCGACGGTCTTGTCTTCGTTCGGGTTGAGTTCCTGAAGTTGCGACATGGCTTTGAGGCCCATCGGGGTGGCGGCGTTGTCGAGACCCAGCATGTTGGCGCTAATGTTCATGAGCATGGTGCCTACGACGGGGTGCCCTTTCGGGATTTGCGGGAAAAGCCGAGAGAAGAGTGGTTGGACGATTTTGGCAAGAATCTGGACGGCGCCAGCCTTTTCGCCTATTTTGAGGATGCCGAGCCAGAGCGAGAGTATGCCCGTGAGTCCGAGGGCGATTTCGAATGCCGTCTTGGACATGTCGAATGCGCCGAGGATGGCCTTGTTGAAAATGCCGGTATCGCCGAAAGCGAGCCACTGGACGATGCACGCGATAAATGCACCGAAAAAGAAAACGAGCCAAATTACGTTTAAGACCATGCTGTAAATGTAAGAAAAAAAACGATACGGCTTTTATAGCATTGTCATGCCCGACTGGATCGGGCATCTCCGTCTCATATCATTAAATAGCCAATGCCGCAAGTTCTGTGCCGTCTTCGAGCTTGTGGATGCTGAACTTGGCGTGTGCGGGTTCGTTTGCTGAGGCGGGGGTGCTTTCGTACAATCCGAATGTGGGCGGGTTTCCGCCTTTTGGCAGGCTCGTGGAGCCTGGATTCACGATGAGCACGTCGCGGAAGTTCTTTTCGAGTTTCCAGATGTGCGTGTGGCCGTATAAATAAACATCGATTTGTGGCTTTTGTTTTGCGGCAATGTCGAATTCTGCGGACTGGGCGGCGCCAGTCGATTCGATGCTTTCCAGTGCATTTCGCGGGAAACATTCCGGTATATAGATGTGTCCGTGGCTAAGGAACAGATGGAATCCGCAATCTTCGACGACCTTGTATTCGTTTTCGATGGGGAAGTCTAGCATCATCAAATCTATTTCGGCATCGCAGTTGCCGCGGACGGCGACAATACGGTCTTTGTACGGGGCAAGCGCTTCGACGACGCCCATGGGGCCGTGCCCTGCAGGGAGCGGATTTCTCGGACCGTGGTAGAGCGTGTCGCCGAGCAAGAAAATCTTGTCGCAGTTGAACTTTTCAAAGAACGATAACGCCTGCCTTGCAGCCAAGGCCGAACCATGAATGTCTGATAAGATAAGTGCTCGCATAGTTGTTGGTCAATGGTTGTTAGTCAATGGTTATATTAGACGAGAGATCGCTTCGCTGGTAGACGAAAGACGAGAGAGCAAAGACGAGAGAGGAAAAGTCGCAGCTTCGCTGCCAAACTATAATCTTTCGTCTCTCGTCTGTAGCCGCGTGGTTCGACAAGCTCACCAACCTAAGCGGCGTTCTTTCGTCTTACCTCACCGTAATCATCGGGCTGGTTTCGCTCAACAAGTAATTCCATTCTTCACGAATCTTTTCGTATTCGGTCGGGTCAGCGTAGAGTGCAAACGTTGTCCATTTGATGCCGCTAGACGTCTTGGACTTCGGCTGCTTTTCGAAGCTCACGTAATCCGGGGCGCGGTTGAGCGGCTTTGCTTCGGTGAGCGTTACCGAGTGCCCACTGGCCGTCTTGATGTTCAACTTGAAGCTGAACTGCGTTTCGTGTGGCATGCGGATGGGGTGGTGGCGCTTGGCGACCTTCGGGAGCTTGAACAGGCTACGTTCCCAGACGTTCGGGAACCGCCCCTTGAGTTCGGAACCGCCCTGCCCGAAGTATCCCTTCGATGCGTAAGTGTTCACGATGATGAGCGGCTTGTTAAACTGGTCGAGGTTCTCGATGCGGATGTTGCCGATGCTCACGTCAGGCACGCCTGCGGCGAGGAACTGTTCCAAGAGCTTTTCCTGTTCCTTGACTTCGCGGCCAAAGAACTTGTTGCGGATGGCGCTTGCGAACTTGCCCTGGAGTTGTACGGAATCGCGGAATTCGCATTTGCCGTTTTCGCCGATAAAGAGGTCGTGCTGGATTGCAATTTGATGTTCCTGATTGTCTTCGAGAATCGGGGTCGTGACAACATGGCTCTGGTCTCCGTCGATGACGAGTGCGACCTTGCCTTCCATGTCGAGCGGAACCGGACGGTCGTTTCCGGTTTTGTCGGTGGCATCCACCCAGCGTTCGCTAATCTTACCCTGCTTCGGAATGTAGAGAATCATGTGGTTGAACTGCTGGATGGTCGGCAAGTTCAAGAATCCTTCTTCGGTCAGGTGGATGGCTGTGAGGTAGCTCTTTACGCCAATGGCTTCGAGCATGTCCTTGAGCAAAAGAGCCATGTCCTTGCAGTCACCGCGGTGTTCCTTGAGGGTCACTTCTGCGGTCTGCGGAATCAGGCTGTGGCCGCCGAAACGCACATCGCGGTAACGGATGTCGTGACGGACAAAGTTGACAATCGCCTTGACGGCTTCGTCGCCAATCTTGTTGCCGCGCACTTCGAACGCCTGTTCGCGTACCTTGACGGCCTGCTTGAACTGGTGGCTGATGAGGTTCTGGTAATCGTCGCCCACATCACGCCATTCCTGCTTGCCCGTGAGCATGAGGCCGGCACCGAAGTCGCGATAGACAGGCATGTAGAGTTCTTTGCGGACGATAACCGGGTTTTCAATCTTCCATTCGATGCCGCCCTTGAATGTCGTCTTCTGGAGCGGACCGTATTCTTCGGTGACAAAGCGTGTCGTATCGGCGTAAATGCGGAATACGGATTCCCCGACGGGCACGTCACGGCTGCTTTCGTAGTTGGTATAAGGTATCATGCCCTTGTTTTCTAGGTTCGTGCGGCTGAACTGCATGTAGATAAAGTCACCTGGAGCAATCTCGGAAAGCGGGAAATGTGCCGTTTGGCTTTCGTTGCCGCCGCCGATTTCTGTGGCGTATGTAATATAGGCTCCGTTGAGCGAAGCTTTTTGCTTGAGCTTCCAGTTGCTGTCATAGACTTCGAGGGCGTTCAGGTAAATGCGGTCGAAGCCCGGCAAAAAGTCGAAAGTGAATTCGCGGTAGATGGCTGCTCCGCGCTGGTCCAGAATTTCGAGGAGCATCTCTTCGCTGCGGACCCAGTTGGCGCCTTTTTCGGCCTTGAGAGCTTCTTTTTGATAATGGATGACGGCAGGGAAGTCTCCTTCGGTGGCCGCTTTCTTGGCCTGCGGA
The DNA here is from genome assembly GCA_946413655.1 of uncultured Fibrobacter sp. Taxonomy (GTDB): domain Bacteria; phylum Fibrobacterota; class Fibrobacteria; order Fibrobacterales; family Fibrobacteraceae; genus Fibrobacter. The sequence goes on from CAMKLO010000060.1 coordinate 17,622, forward strand.
CGGATGAGTGACTTCAAGTCGGCGGTGCGTTCTTCAACCGGGGTAATCGGCTTCTGGAGCGTGCGGTTGTCCGCCTTGCCAAGGTAGGCCTTGGTCGCAGAGAGGAAACTCTTGGCGTCTTCGTTGTCCGGCTTGAGGGCGAGCGCCTTGGTGAGCGCCTTTTCTGCATCGCGGTAATTGCGGCTGTAGAAGAGAATCTTGCCGTGCATCGTCCAAATCTTGTAGTCGTTGTTGGCCTTGGCGAGAGTCTCTTCGCTGATGGCACGGGCTTCTTCGTAACGGCCGAGGAACATGAGGGCGTCCATGAGGGTTTCGCCGAGTTCCTTGCTCATGCCAAAGCGACCGCGGATGGCATAAAGGATATCGACCGCTTCGGCGTACTGGTCAAGCCCCATGTATGTCTTGGCGAGATAGACGCCGAGGCGGGAGCTGGGTTGCGTATCGTAAAGCCTTTGCACGACGATAAGGGACTGGTGACGTTGGCCAAGCCCCCAGAGGGCGTCGCTCAAGTTGATGACGTATTCCGGATTGTTGGGCGTGTAGCGGAGGGCTCCTTCGGCACATTCGCGGGCGTGTCCGTAATCGAACAGCGCTTCGTACATTTCGCCAAGAATCGAGAGCAACTTGCCGTTTTTGCGCACGAGATCCATCTGGCTAGTGAAATAGCTGATGCCCGGGCCGTAAAGTTCCTTCATCTGATAGACGAACCCGCAGTTGATGAGGTAGAGCGGTTCTTCCGGGTCCATCTTGTTGGCGCGTTCGAAATAGCTGAGGGCGACAAACGGCTGGTCTTCGAGCAAACGGAGGATACCGACCTGGCTCATGACGGCTGCGTTGAACTTGTTCTGCTTTTTGCGGGCTTCTTCGTCGCTAGCCTGTTCCGGTTTCGCTCCGACCTTGAGCCCCTCGATGGCGTTTTTCATCACCGAGGCGTATTTTTTCTTGTTGATGCCCTGTGTCCAGGTGGCGATGAGGATGCCGCGTCCGTTATCGTAATAGTAGCGGCCAGTGTAGTAAAAGTCAAACTTGTTGATGACGCGGGTGAGCGTAAATTCCTGGGCGTAGCGGTCACCGACTTTCACGCGCTGGACTTCGATGGACGGTTCGTTAAGCGAAAGCCCGAGACGACTGAGAAGCACCTTGAACATGTCCTGTTGGCCGACTTCTTCGCTGGGGACGATGGCTCCATAAACGAACAACGAAATGTCTTCGCTCTTGTTGGAAAGCACCAAGTCCGGGTCTTCGTTCTGGCGAGCGACTCCTGTCCAGTTATGCCAAAGCGTGTCCTTTGTGCTCCAGGTGTAACCGAGATCGGCGCTCGTGTATTGCGTGATGCGTTCGGCGGAAAGTTCCGAGACGGCTTCTTTCACGACATCCTTGAGCTTGAAAGACGCAAAGAAATCTTTCCATTCCTGCTTGAGGGCGTCTGCAGGAAGTTGTACGTCATTGGCTGAAAGCGTGAGCGTAAAAATGCGGTTCCCGGCACCGGTGACGAGACCGACTGCTTCGTATGGCGTATCGTATCGTTTGCCTGCGATGTCGAAGAACGCGCCCGTCGTGCCGAAAGCTTCTTCGGGGTACGTTTCGGAGAGCGTCGCCTTCTTGCCGCTGGATTCGAAGGACTGCATTTCTATTTGCGCACGATCCATAAGGCGTTGCGGTTCGCCTTCGGGGAGAGTGACTTCGACGAGAACGGCTCGGCGTCCGGTTTGCGGATTGTAGAACTCGTAAGGGGCATTGTCTTCGCCGCCGATGACTGTCCATCCGTTGTCTGGTGCGGTAAACGTGTAACCGTCTGTTTCTATTGTACCGCCAGTAGCCTTGGGGACTACCGTAGTTTCGGACGTATAATCTATATCGGAGGCTTCGTCTTCGTAATAAGAAGGAGTCTCGGTCGATTCAGAAACGTTCTGCGAGGGAGTGGTGGTCACCTCGGGGGTGTTGCTGGCGCAAGAAATGAGGAAATAGAGCCCGAAAAGGGATGCACAAAGGCTAGAGCGGGAATTAAAAAACGATTTTTTCATTGTTTTAGAATATAGAATTTTTAATTTCGTCTTTCGTGTCTATATAAGAAAGGCATTGCTTTGTAAGCAATGCTCAATAATTTTACTTTTGATGTTCTATGTTAACTTATATTTACTTGAAAGTGGCTTTGCCGGACTATTTCAAAATTATATGTTGCGTTTTTGCATTGCCGCATTTAACCATATAGATGCCGCGGCTTAAGCCTGCGTTTGTCATGGCGTTGCGGAGTTCGCTGATATGTTCGGCCTGGAATTCTCCGAGGAACACTCCGAGGGGGCTAAATACTTTATATGTGCTTTGGAGACCTCTTGGTGCAGAAAGTTTCCCGAAGGCAATTGATGCTGTAGAATCAGTGGTGTTGACGTGGTTGGAGTCGCTCTTTGCCGTGTCTGGGGGAGTCTCTACCTTTGGCTCTTGCCACAGAATGAATTCGACTGTCGTTGCACTGCGGGCCGGGACGCTGTAACTGCACTTTGTACCGTCGACCTTGACTTCGCTTCCTTCCTTGAGGTTGCTCTTGTCGTCGGTGACGTAGGGCT
>CAMKLO010000061.1 GCA_946413655.1 uncultured Fibrobacter sp.
CCCTCTACAAAGAAGAAATTCTCCGCACCCGTTACGGCATGAGCCGTGAAGACGAAAAAGTGTTTCAGCTGGTGAAATAGGCATGGGATCGGCGCATAGCGCCTTTCGGCACGCTTCGCTTTGGGGTATGAGCTATGAGTTTTCTCATGATCTCGTTTTCTAATAGCATTATTCAGCAAAACCTTGAGTTTTTCTATTACATTAAGCTCAAAGGACCGCAAGGTCCGTGCCCATAGCTCAAAGCACCGCAGGTGCGTGCCCACAGCCCTACGCCATTTTGCTAGCGTCGGTGCTGGTACATTCGACTTTACCGGCAAAGAAACTGTATGCGGCAGGCACAATGAATAGCGACATGAATGTCGCGAACGTAAGGCCGCCGGCAATCGCAATGCCCATCGCGATGCGGCTAGGCGTGCCGGTCATGATGAGCGGCACGGCGCCCAATACCGTCGAAAGGCTCGTCATGAGGATTGGGCGGAAGCGGCGTTCCGCCGCGAGCCTCGCCGCTTCAAGCTTGCCGCAACCCGTATTTTCCGCAATCTGGTTTGCAAATTCCACAATCAAGATACCGTTCTTCGTCACAAGCGCAATCAACAGAATCAGCGCAATTTCGCTAAAGATGTTGAGCGTCTGCCCTGTAACGAACAAGCTCACAAGCGCACCCGAAAGCGCAAGAGGCACCGTAAAGAAAATCACGAACGGCGCACGGAAACTTTCAAACTGCCCCGCAAGCACCAAGAACACAAGCGCAAGCGCAAGCAAGAACACCACGTACAGGCCAGAAGAACTTTCTTCAAATTCCTTGGAAGAACCGCTCAAAGTCGTACTCACGCTCGGGTAATCCTTCAAAAGTTTTTTCGCAATGCGGCGCATTTCTTCCACACCATCGCCAATCGTCTTGCCCGGCACAAGACCCGCCTGGATTGTCGCAGCGCTAAAGCGGTTGTAACGCGGAAGCGACGGCGACGCAGATTGTTCCTTGTACGTAATAAAGTTATCCAAACTCACCAATTCGCCCTTGCCGTTCTTGACCGTGAGCATCGAGAGATTTTCCGGCGTATCGCGGTACTGGTAACCGACAGCGCCAATAATATCGTACTGGCGTCCATCATTATAGTAATCGCCATACGTTTGGTCGCTAATTGCAAGCTGCACCGCCTGCGCAATATCATTCACCGAGACGCCCTCTTCGTTCGCCTTGTCGCGCAATATTTCGATGTGGAGTTCCGGCTTGGTAAAGCGCAAGTTGCTGTTCACCACGCTGAATACCGGACTCTTGCTTGCGGCTTCTTCAAATTTCGGAACAAGGTCACGCAATATTTCGATGTTCGGGGCCTGCAACACGAACTGCACCGGCAACCCGCCGCGCTGTGTACTGATACTCTGCGGCTCAAACACCATCACGCGCAAGTCCGGATATTCGTTACCAAGCACCTGAATAGCACGGGCAATTTCGCTCTGCGGACGGCGCGCTTTCTTGTCATCGTTCAAGAACAAACGCATTCTCGAGTTACCGGCGTTCCATGCACCCGCCTGGAACTCCGTGTATTCGTTCGTATCGAGAATAGAAATCACCTCGTCAGCAAACTCGTCCGCCATGCGTTTCGTTCTTGCAAGGTTCACGCCTTCAGGCATGCTCATGTTCACCATCACGGCATTTGCATCTTCGGTAGGCGCCATTTCGCTACTCATGTTGTTGAAGCAATAATACGCAGCAAAGAAAAGTGCTGCCACAATCGGAAACAACAGCAAGCGCATTCTGAGGAAGGCTCCCAGCAATCGCGAATAGAAAGCATTAAGCCAATCGAAGAAGGGTTCCGTAACCCGGAAAAACCATCCCTGTTTCTGGCGCTTTAAAAACTTAGAACAAAGCATCGGCGAAAGCGTGAGGGCACACAAAGTCGAAAGGAACACCGTTCCAATCATCACCGCCACAAATTCGCGGAACAAAAGACCCGTCGTGCCGCCAAGCGCAAGCACAGGTACAAACACAGTCATAAGCACAATCGATGTCGCAATCACTGCAAAAAAGATTTCGTTCGTCCCGGCAATCGCGGCCTGCTTGGGCGTCAAGCCGTTTTCAATCTTATGGTAAATGTTTTCCACAATCACAATGGCGTCATCGACCACCAAGCCAATCGCAAGGACCATCGCCAACAACGTAAGCACGTTGATACTGAACCCGCAAAGATAAAGCACAAAGAAGCTACCGATAACGGACACCGGCACCACGACCATCGGGATAAACGTCGTGCGACCTTCACGCAAGAACGCGAAGATAATCGCAATCACGAGCACAAATGCGATAAAGATAGTCTCCACCACTTCCTTGATGGAAGCGCGAATATTAATCGAAGTATCACGACCGTAAAGCATTTCTACATCTTTGGGAATTTCACGCCGGATATCCTCGACGCGCTTGTAGAATTCGTTTGCAATTTCAACGTGGTTGCTGCCCGGCTGCGCCATGAGCGCAAGCGTAATCGAATTTTTGCCGTTGCGTCTAAAACCAGTACGCGTATCTTTCGGTTCGTAATGGATATCTGCCACATCAGAAATGCGAATGACATTTCCATCGGCAGCCGTCTTTACGGCAATGTTGCCAAACGATTTCGGATCGATAATTCGACCAAGCGTACGAATCGAAAGAGTCGTTTCAGTTCCTTCAATAGAACCGGAAGGGAGTTCGAGGTTCCCCTGTTTCAAAGCAGCCGCCATTTGCGCACCCGAGACTCCGAGAGCCTGCATACGCACAGGATCAATCCACAAGCGCACCACCGGACGCTTTTCGCCCCAAATAGCCACTTCCGAAACGCCGTTAATCGTCTGTAAGCGTTCTTTCACGTGGTTGTTCGCAATTTCAGAGACTTCCATCGGATCGAGTTTGTCACTCACGAGACTCACCATCAAAATCGGGTCGTTGTCGCTATCGGACTTATAGACCGTCGGTTCATCGACATCATCGGGCAAACGACGACGCACACGGCTCACGCGGTCGCGGATTTCGTTTGCTGCGGCTTCAAGGTCCATACCCGTTTCGAACTCGATGCTGATGTAAGAGAATCCGTCACGGCTAGTCGAAGTAAGCGCCTTGATGCCAGATGCGCTGTTGATGGAGGCTTCCAAAATTTCGGTGACTTCCGCTTCGACCACGGCAGCGTTTGCACCGGGATAAGACGTACGCACCTGAATAAGCGGGTAATCCACGTTCGGGTATTCGCGAATACCCAAAGAGCTGAGTCCAAAAAATCCGAGCAAAACAATGACAAGCGCCATCACGGTCATGAGCACCGGACGGCGAACGGAGAGCTGGCTAACGCTCATTACTCCACCTCGTAATTGATAGAGTGACGGAGTCCCTTAATCTTCACATCGGCCCCCGGACGAAGACTCACGATTCCAGAAACAATAACCGTATCGCCCACGTCAAGGCCCGAAAGCACTTGCACAGACATCGGCGTGCGAAGTCCCGTCGTCACGTGCTTAATCTTGGCCTTGCCACCTTGACTCACAAACACATAAGCCCCTTCCCTGTCGAGAATCATCGCCTCGGAAGGAATGGTAAAGCTCTGTATATTGCTGGATTGCATGGCCACATTCACACTCACAAAGCTACCGGCAATCAGTTCGCCCTTCGAGTTATCGACATCCACCATCACGCGACGGGTGCGGCTGCTTTCAGAAATCACGGCGTCCAATGCAGACACGACACCGTCCTTTTCGACATTGCGTTCAGAATCCTTGAGAGAAATCTTGTCGCCAACCTTGATAACGGATGCATAACGCTGCGGGAGCGCAAACTTCGCTTTGAGACGATTGACCTCACTGAGTTCCGCAATCGGCGTACCCGAATTCAGCCAGGCGCCCACGGACACATCGACAAATCCAAGTTTACCGTTAAACGGCGCACGGACTTCGGTCTTTGTAAGCTGAGCGCGGATGAGTTCGACACTTGCCTGCGCAGACTTAAGCGAAGCTTCCGCCGCTTCCAAATCCTGCTTGGTGGCCCCATTCTTTTCATAGAGACCGCGCACACGCTGTTCCTTCTGTTCGGCAAGCATCTTGTTCGATTCCGCCTGCTTGAGCTGTGCACGGAGTTCGGAATCGTCAATTTTAGCAAGGAGAGTTCCCTTCTTTACGATAGCGCCATCTTTCGCCGTAAGGCTCACTAAACGGCCAGAAGTCGCCGCCGAAAGCGAAACACTGTTCTTAGGGACAAGCGTTGCCATCGTCTGGAAAACCTTCCCCTGCGAACTGAGTTCCGCCACGTAACCCTCAACATTCAGAATGCGCTGGGCACCACCCTTTTTACCGCCAGGCCCATTGTCACCGGGAGCAGAGCCCTTAGCGGAATCGTCTTTATCGCCACAAGCGATGAGAAGAAGTGAAGATAGAGCAATTAAAAGAAGGTGTTTCATAAGCAGTTAGAAGTAGGAAGTAGACAGTTAGAAATAAGAAGTTGGAAGTGGTTGGGTTTTATTCCGTCATTCTGACACCGGAGGTGAAAGAATCCAGAGCATTTCAATTCCGCGCATTTAGATGCTCGAGTTGCTTAAAAAGTTGCATAAAAAGGAGATTCCCGCACTAAGGCGGGAATGACAAGCTCAGAACCTCATACCCCAAAGCAACCATCGGGAGCGACCCCATACCTCAGAACTTCACGTTCATCCAAAGAGCACCGCCATCTTCATAAAACTCCGGTTCAAACTGAACACGGCTGGAGAAAGACTTCGAAGACGTTGCTCGATAGACTCGCACCGCATCAAGCATAGAAACCACGCGGTTCAGAATCAGTGCCCCCACAGAGACCTGAAACACGATGCGGCTCACGCGGTAATGGCGCATGCGGCTCTTGAATTCGTCAATGTGTTTCGTCGATTCCGGATTGTCAGAACTGCCCCAGTCCCACTGGATATTTTCCGAAAACTCCTCGTCAACATTCTTTCCCGAACGGATCATCGCCTGATTGTAATCCTCGTTCATGTCCGGCGACGAGTTCTGTCCAAACACGCCGGAACGGCTTCGGTAAGACCCCACCGTATTGAGCAGAGAAATATTCTTATTGCCGTTAAACCCCGCATGTCGCACAGCGTAATTATGGGCAGACGTTACATAACGGTCTCCGACGACATAAGATCCGATGGCTGCTACCCAAAGCGCCAAATCCGTCCACAAGAACGGCCTCACGAGTTTCTTTTCGTTCAAATAAAGTTCACCCATGCCCGGCAAGAGTGCCGAAGCACCAACGGCAAGGAACACATTCTTGTCATTGTTCTTATAGATATTCTTATCGACACTCACCACAATCTGCGAGAAAGCGGCAACCGACGCTAGCAGTACGGCAAGGATAATGCGCATTAGAATCCCCAATTTGCACGAACAGTCCATCCAAAGGAATCCTTGAACGAGACGCCACTATCAAAATGCAAACGGTCATACCAAGAAACATCTTCTTCGTAGAGAACCTTGTTGTGTGCATTCGCGGTAAGGGCGGCATCCACTGCAGATACGATATGGTTCAGAATCAAACCGCCGATGAACCACGCCTGCATGTCAGCGTAGTCGTTTGCGTCGCGGCGCAAAGAACGATACTTGCGCTGGTAATCAGAGCCATCCTTGCTAAGCGAAGCCGTTTCGGAATTCGGCGTTTCAAGATTTAAATCGCTAACGATGGCCGATTCTGCATCTTCCCAACCAAGCACATAAGCATCTTCGGAAATCAACTGGAACAATTCCGATTCCTTGTTGAAGTCGCGCTTAGTTTCCTTAGAAAACGCTTTCATTTCGTCGCCCAGCATTACGTCCTTATCGCCGAACAAGCCCAAATGGCGTGAATCACTTTCAAACAAGGCGTTTTCATGATAGCAGCCTGCATTACCGGCATCCCCGTAAATCGCTTCGCAGAACGACTTGCGCGTGCCCATATAACGGTTATTGAATTCATTGCTGTAGAGCTTGCCACCCGCATTATAAAGGTTGCGCATAGAAGCTTCATAACGTCCGATAGAATAATGATCCTTGGCAAAGCGTTTGTACTTCTTAACCTGCTCGTTGTACTTGTAGATGGAGAAATATCCCCAACCACTCCACATGAACACTTCCAAAGCCATATAGACGCCACCACGAACATACGTTGCCGTCGTGCCGCCAACATACATCTGGCCTACACCTGGCACCAAAAGCGAAAGGAACAAGGCCTTACGCGGGTTCTTGTAGCGACCCTTCATTTCGTCAATGCCGTGAACCTTGGACACCTTCACCGGCCCCAGAAGATCGCGACGACTGACACTATTTGACGAAGCCGCCACAGAGCTACTGCTCACGTTCGTAAGACCGGCGGCTTGTGCCTGGGCTAGGGAATCAGCGCGTCTTGTCGAGTCGGCAAGAGCACGCACTCTTTCGGCTTCGGCAATCGCCGCTTCGCGCATCAGTGAATCGCGAGTTGCGGAATCCAGAACCGCCGTATCGAGAACAACAGCCGAAGACATCAAGTCCGCGACAGACGAGCTAGACTCCACAATAACAACCGACGAAGAACTTTCGGCTGCAGAACTGACAACCACAGAAGGCTGAGCCTCCGAAGACGAACTCAGGACTTCAACCGAAGAACTCGACCCTTCGACAGGCTTGCTTCGACCGAGCTCAGCACTAGCAGGGACCTTAGAGGAACTCGAAACAGCAACACTGCTGGAGGACTTGGACTTCTTCGATTTTTTCGAAGAAGAACTTGCCGGGGCCTTCGCCTTTGCAGAAGAACTCGCCGGAGCGACCACCGCAGAACTTGCAGGAGCCACTGGAGTCTGTACAGCCGGAGTCGCCGGAACCTTCGCCTCTTCTTCAAATTCAGCGAACAAATCTCGCACCTGGCCAAAAGAAACCTGAGCGAGAGACAAACCTAAAAACAAGGGTAAAAGAGCAAACTTGCGCATATGCCCTTAAAATAGCAAAAAATGTTGTCAAAACAAAAAGCCTTGGACATAAATCCAAGGCTTTAATCATCAAAATTTCATGTAAGCGCTATTTGACGCGGATTTTCTGCACCGTAGAACCTATGCGAACCGCATAAACACCAGCATTTGTTACCGGAATTTCAAAGTTAGCCGACGAAACGAGGCCTTTGCGAAGGACTTTACCCTGCATATCGCGAACCTCGAAACGGTAGCCCACAGTAGAGCCGCTCACCTGGATTCGGCGACCTACAGAAGATAGACCGAACTTTGCAACGCCCTTGACCGCGAGAAGTTTTGTCGGATTATCTTCTTCTTTCTTAATGATAAGCGTTCCGTCGCCATTAAATCTAAAGTCAACATTCGAGAAGTTCGGCGAAATATTGGCAAAAGTTCCATTCTGAAGATTGAACGGGTAAATATAAGGTTTCACGCCAGAAACCGTAGGATTCTCAACGATCACAGAATCTTTAAGATTTGCATCCCATTTCTTTTCAATATATTTCACGAAATCAACAGAATACGCATATGCGGAATCTAACGTCAAAGTATCACCGCAAAGGTCACCACAAAGCATCAAATCAAAGCTCTTGGGAACCATAATTGTATCGCCCGTATATACCTTGTTGACTTGGTCACCGAAAATGAAAACCGTAACCCTCTTTTGATACGGAGTAATCTTAAAGTGGCCCTGTTTTACCTTCACCTGATAGTTCGGATTGAGTTTTCCGTCGTCAAAGGTCGCGGCAATTTTGTACGAAGAATCCTTGCCAGCAGCATCAAGAAGGACATTTTCGCCCTTTTCACGAACCAAGGTAACACCTTCAAGCACATCACCATTGCGAAGACCAGAAACTGTCATAAGCGAATCGAGAGCAGGATCGGAAGAACCGTAAACCTTCGATGTATCACGAATTGTCACCGTCACCTCTCTCTTCAGCACTTTGAATACGGCCGGAACAAATTCACTTACAACATAATTCTTGTTTGTCGGTTCCTTTTTGTCAAAGTCAAGTTTGTATTCGCCAACATCAAGAATTCCAGTTTTTCCAACGCTAACGTGGATATTGTCAAGAACATCTCCTGTCAAAAGGCTGTCAACGGTCCACTTAAATTCAGTCGGCAAAGCATCACCATAAATAATGGAATCACCCACAGCAGTAACCACAAGAGTTTTCGGCGAAATTTTCAAAGAACCATCAGTCACTTCAAACACGATATTCGGGTAGTTGACCGAGGTATTCTTGAAATTGTCTTTGCTGAGACCCATTTCGTATGTTCCAGCATCGGTCCCTGAGACAACGGAATCACCGGTAAATTCAACAAACTTCAAATCATAAGCCTTGTTTTCGGTCGAAATGTCAAAGCCCTTTACAGTCTGTTCCTTGCCACTATAGACACCCGTACTGGAGTGGCCCTTAACAACCACGACAATTTGATCGTTGTTTGCAACAATAGTAAGCGAACCGCCTTCTACAACCGTCACAATATAATTCGGATTGGCCTTGCCATCTACTGTCGCCGTGATGGCGTAGTTACCAGCATTTTCACCAGCTTCGCGAGTCAATTTCACGCCGCTTAACTTGTCTTTAACACCGGCAAACGAAACAAGACCATCAACCTTGTATGTAAGTTCCGGATCTTTTTCACCGAACTTTTTCGATACGTTGTCAGCAGTCAAAGTCACGGCCTTCTGGTTGATTTTGAACGTACCAGACTTAATGGTCAACTTGTAATTGGGGTTGGAGCCATCCGCAAATGCGACATTGATTTTGTACGTTCCAACAGATTCACCTTCATCACGAGAAATCGTTTCCCCTTTCAGCTTTTCTTCAACACCGACAAGGCCTTCAGTTTCAAAAGTGAAAGTCGGTTCCTTATCGCCGTAAGTCTTTTCGGCATTATTCACGGTCACCGTAGCAGCCCTCGGGGTCACCGTAAGCTTACCAGGGGTCGTCGTAATAGTATAGTTCGGATTGGAACCAGCTTTTACGGTGGCAGCAATTTCATATTCACCGACATTTTCAAGGTTGTCCGAAGCGCACTCAGCGCAGTCTACACTCAAATCTTTCAATTCATCTTTACCAATAAGGCCCGTAACCTTATATGTAAATTCCTTAGTGGCGTTGCCATAGACTTTCGTCAAATCATCAACAGTCACTGTTGCCTTGATTGGAGTAATGGTGAACTTACCAGGAACCGCAGTAATGATATAATCATCCGTTTCGTCTGCAACAGAAACAGAAATATCATATTCACCGGCATCTTCACCTTCAGTCCTCGACACCGTAATAGGTTGTAACTTTTCATACTCGGCTTTCGTAATATTGCCAGTAATGGTGTATTCAAACGTTTTTGGATCAGCTTCACCATAGGCCTTGGTTGCATCCTTCGCCGTAACAGTAATCTTCGTTTTGGTGATAGTGAGGGTACCTGATTTTTCAATAAATTTGAAATTAGGGAAGAGTTTGTTTAGTTCACTTTTAGCGGTTTCATCAATGGAAATTTTAAATTTCGCCCCAACAGTTTCAACTCCGGAAGAAACTGCCATTTTCAGTTTCTCCTTCAAGCCATTTTTTAATTCCGTTAAAACAGATTCATTAACAGTATTCAGATTCGATTCATCAACAGTGTATTTGAATTCAGGATTATCAGCTCCCAATTCCTTTTCACAGTCATCAATCTTTATAGAAACGCCTCTCTGCGCAATCTTAAACGTTTGACTAAAAATAGCACCATTTGACACAGTAACCTTAACAGAACCTGCATCATCACCCGCATCTATGTTTTTTCCATATTCGACTTTTTCAATATCATTTTCTGCAAAAGCCGTTGTAACTTTTCCCTCTGTACAACTAACTCGTTTGACCACAGGTTTTATCTGATTACCTGTAAAAGTATAAACGGGAGAATCAAATTCATCGACCACGCATGCCGGACCTCCCGCGAATGCACTTGAAAACGCCGCTGATACGGCAAGAGCTAGTATTGCAATTTTTTTAATCATAAACCACTCTCTTTTTTAAACCCAATAAAACTATTTAAATCTATCCTTCTGAAAAATATATTATTTTGCTTACGTTTTCAACTTATGTTGCGACAAAATGTTGTATTATCCAACATTTTCAAGGCAAAAAAGGCCATTATTAAGAAAAACCGCCCCCAAACGGGAGCGGTTCTTAAGATTTTCAGTGGGTAGAGAGAAAACTACTTCTCTGCGACCACCCAAACCTTGACCTGTGCTTCAACGTCGCTGAAGACCTTGACAGCCACGGTATAGACACCGAGCTGCTTGATCGGTTCAGCAAGGTCAATCTGAGCACGGGAGACCTTGACACCAGCCTTGGTGATTGCTTCGGCAATGTCGCCTGCGGTCACAGAACCGTAGAGACGTTCGCCTTCAACAACGCGGCGTTCGAGGTTAACAGAAATCTGAGAAAGCTTTGCAGCCACGTCACCAGCAGCGGCGAGTTCCTTCTGGAACTGGGCTTCAACAGCAGCGCGGTTGTTTTCAATTTCGAGCTTAGCTTCCTTGGTAGCGCGAACAGCGAGCTTGCGCGGGAAGAGGTAGTTACGAGCGTAACCATCCTTGACCTTCACGACGTCGAGCATCTTGCCCAAGTGGGGGACGTTAGCCTTAAGAATAATTTCCATAGTCTAGTTCCTCCTATTAGCGCATGCTGTCCGAAACGAACGGGAGAATAGCCATCTGACGGGCACGCTTGATAGCTTCGTTCAGCATACGCTGATACTTAGCGGAAGTGCCAGAAATGCGGCGCGGGATGATCTTGCCACGTTCAGAGATAAAGCGACGAAGAGTCTTTTCGTCCTTGTAGTCAATGAACTTGACGTTGTTCTCGGTGAACCAGCAAGTCTTCTTGCGGCGAATACGAGTAGCCTGCTTCTTATCTTCAAAAGCCATTATTCAGCCTCCCCTTCTTCTGCGTCAACCGGAATGATTTCTTCGGTTGTCTGTGCCTGAGTCTGGTCGTAAACGATTTCGCTCATCGGATAATCAGCGAGGGTCATCCAGCGGAGAACGTTTTCGTTGAGCTTGAGAGCGGCTTCCATGCTAGCAACCACAGAGGCTTCTGCCTTGTAGTAGAAAATCACATAGTAGCCATGCTGGCGCTTGTTGATGGTATAAGCGAGCTTGCGCTTGCCCCAGTCGTCACGGCGGAGAATTTCGCCGTTGCCGTCGGTGATGCTCTTGCCGATGTTCTCGACTTCAGCCTTGATAGCGTCGTCAGAGATCATAGCGTCGATGATCACCATCGTTTCGTATTGTCTCATAATGAGTCCCTTTGGTCTATCGCCCGGAAACCGACATTGGCTCCGGGAGGGTTCCGATAAAAATCGGTGCGCCTAATATAGAAAAAAGGATTTTCGATGTCAAACCTAGGGGGGCGGTTGGGTATTTTTAATTCGGAATTAAGAATTAAAAATGAAGAATTAAAAATTACGAATTATAATTTTTCATTTTTAATCTTTAATTTTTCATTTTTAAATGCCAAATTGTAAGCCGAGGAATCCGGCTACGGCCCATTCGTTCACGTTTCTATTGAAATAACGCTGGAAAACCATTTCAAAAGAAATCCATGTAGATTTAAGGTTTTTATTCGCCCAAGGCCAAACTTCGTGCAAATTAAAGGCAACTCCCGGACTGAACGACACAAGCTGGGCCCAAGAAAAGTTAAACTCATAGGTCGCGCTGCCAACAAAACCCAAATACGGCCCAACAATAACGCCCATTCCCGCTTCAAAGCCTATCGTAAACCCGTCTAGCGAGAACATCTTTTCGCAGCTCTTTTCATCTTCGAGCGTTTCCGCATCATCGCTTGATTCAGTGGAGTCAGAAACGGCTTCGTGGGTATCGTCCTTATGGACGCCTTCGCGAAGTTCCTTGCGGAATTCCGAAAGGTCGGTCGTCTCAAGTCCAAACAAAACAGAAGCATAGAAATCTATCCAGGAAAATCCGGCATGGGCGCGAACATTCAAGCGATAGCGCTGGTACATGAGCATCACATCGCGATCCAGCGTCCCGCCAAAGAAGCGGACGTCAAACCCGCCCGTAAGGTATTCCTTATAGTGATATTCCAGCTGGCCCTGCCAAATACCCAAACAGTCACAATCTTTGGAGGCATTGAAAAGCCCTGCACCTATACCGACCGAGAATCCCTCGCCTAAGAAAGCTGACTGTCGCGGCAATGGGACGTTATAACCTTTTTTTTGCGATGGAATTTCCGATTCAGGTTGAACAACATAAACAGTATCAACAACCGTATCGCGAATGACGATAACATTATTCGTAGGAGGTGCCGCGAAGGCCGTTCTCATATTCGCGCTAGAAGCAGCAGCTGGCGCAGGCACCTGCTTTACGGAACCAAAAGACTCCGTTGTAGGGCTTTCGTATTCGTAGGGCGACGAAGTTGTGTTTTGAGGAGCCGCAGATTTAGGTGAGGAACTCCGAGTCGAAGCTCTAGCTGTTTTTTTTGATTTCGCAGCCGACTTCGACATGGACACTGGCGCGACAACGGTTGGATTCTCTTTTTTTGACCGTGATTGCGAACGAGCCGGACCGGATGCCTTGGCTTCGGCATAAACATTCAGAAACAGCAGAAGAACTAAAAAAAGAATTCGCACGAGTGTAATTTAATAAATAGTGGTCAATGTAATGGTTAGTGGTTAGAGGTTAGTGGTTAGGTTTTCTGAGCTTGAGGAGTCTTTCATTTCGGAATCACGGCATTTTTTGCCTTCCCAGTCGATTGGAGAGTTTTCGTCGATGGGCAGGAACGAGTTCGCCATTTGGTCAATGCGTTTTGCATTGGGAACTTCATCCGGTTTACCAATCATGGCATTACTGAGATCTAAATAACGCTTGACTCCACGACGGTAATCAAGCAAAGTCACTTCGAAGATGTAACCATCAAAAACATCGTAAGGAATCATTTCTTCTTCATACGATTCAACAAGTTTTTTCAGTTCATGAATTTTCGAAATTGACTTGGATTCATTAGCCATAGACTGTGCAGACTCTGAAGTTTTCCATTCGCATGTTTCGACAGAGTCCAAAACGCCGCAGACTTTTTTGGACGTGCAGACTAAAGCGGAATCGGCCTTGACGCGAATTGTCGCCATTCGTTTGTCAAAAACGAATGCGTCCGAGAAGCTGATGTTCAATTCATAATCGAAACGTGCGGCCAATCCGCCAGCTAAGTTATTTATAGAACCGCCCGCGGAATCGAGAGCCAAAGGTTCATCGACGATGGTGCCGAAGGGATGCCAATAATCTTTTGAAAAATAGGAGACAATATTCGGTACCAAAAACACAAGCAGCAAGGCTACCGGGCCAAGCAGCCAATGATAAATCTTCCGTGGGTTAAAGAAATTGCCGATTAAACAACCGACCCCGTAAAATGCGGTCACATAAATTCCTACAATCGCCATGTCGTACGAATCGTAGGCAATAATCCACTGGAGGCTACGCACCACAATGATAACCAAGGGAATACAGCCTAGAACGAGCCACAATTTTTTCTTCGAAGTATGCTTGTAGAGTGCAAATAGAACCATCCCCAAAATGACAATGGGAATAGACTCGATTAAATTACGGTTCAAACTGTTATAAAATGTCGAAAAAAATTTTTGCATCAAACAAGGCCTTAATCACGGGGTTCAATTTCTTTTTTCTGCCCTGCACGTCTCCGCTCGGGATGTTTCGTTTTGATGGAACTATCCGGTTTGCCCAGCGTCACTCGCACAACTATTTCATTCTGCGAATCAGCGCATTTTTTTGATACATCGCTATATGACATTGATGAGTAAGAGTCTCGCGAAGGCAAGAAACTTACGAACGTCTTTTCGATTGTCATGGCATCGTACACATGGGAATGTTTAGCGTTGGGGAAATACAAATGACGGCGTGTTTTGCGCTTGTAGTCTTTGAGTACGACCGAAGATCCATAGCCATCGAGGACAAAATCCATAGTGTATTCCCGACTGTATTTTTCAACGGATTTCTTTAGCTTTCGAACTATGGCCGATTTTTCGGCATCCAATAAAATCCAATCACCTACGGAATCATCACCATGCCGAACCGTCAATAGATTTTTAGTGGTATCGTACTGAACGTCAGCACATTCGCTATAACCGAATTGGAAAAAGACCGAATCATTCCGTTCGAGAAAGGAGACGCTTCGTGAGTCGTTTCCCCAAGCATCGGCTGTCGAAAAAAACATTTCGTAATCCGCTCCTTGGGAAACGTTTAACCCGGCTTGCTCCAAAGTTTCGTCAGAGATTTCACCATAAGGATGAGCCATGATACTCCACCCAAAAGACCATAAAAGTAGCATAGGTATTATAACAACAAGTGGCAGCGATAATTTGCAATAAAGTTTTTTCTGATTGAAATTCTTGCCGAACAAACTACAAGCAAAAAAGAAAGCAATGTAAAGAAGCATCACTAAAATAGCCAACACTAAGAAAAAAACTTCCACAAAAGAGTCTTCTTTGATTTTATAAACACAGACAACATAGCCGCACACAAGGGCGCCCAGGAGAATACTCCACAAAGAAAGCCAAAGCTTTTTCAAACGGAATTTTTCATAAAATAGGGCAAATAGGAAACCCAATAAATGAGGCAAGAAAGCCAAAATAAACATGCACAAAATGACCGAAAATTCGGGATCGTCATATAGATCAAGCAATGGCCAAAAGAAATTTATCATAAGGTTCAATATACACAAAAGCCCTCGGCATAAAACCGAGAGCCTTGTAAAATGTTTTTTAAAGGAGATGCCCGGTTCCTTCGACTTCGCTCAGGACAGGCTCCGCCGGGCATGACAAGCGCCGGAGCGGTCTCTTAGTCACCTTAATAAGTGCCGAGCAAATGGCGAACTTTGTCCATCATAATCTTGGCTTTCGCGCGGGCGCGTTCCTTGCCGTAGGCAAGAATCTTTTCGATTTCGTCGGTATGGTCGAGCAAGTAGAAGTACTTTTCGCGAGCGGCACCGAGATGTTCTTCGAGAACGTTCTGGAGTTCCTGCTTGGCGTGTCCCCAGCCCATGCCACCTGCGCGGTAGCGGGCGGCGAGAGCTTCGGTCTGTTCCGGCGTTGCAAAGAGTTTGTACAACTTAAACACATTGCAAGTATCCGGATCCTTCGGTTCTTCGATGCCCTGGGAGTTCGTCACAATCTTGCCGAGACGCTTCTTGAGAGCCTTCGGTTCGAGGAAGATGTCGATGTAGTTGTCGTAAGACTTGCTCATCTTGCGGCCGTCGAGGCCCGGGATGACACCGGTGGATTCCTGGAAAACCGGTTCCGGAACGGTGAACACGTCTTCGCCAAAGTGTTTGTTGAACTTGATGGCGATATCGCGAGCAAATTCGACGTGCTGTTTCTGGTCCTTGCCCACCGGCACGATGTCGGCGCTGAACATGAGGATGTCGGCATCCATGAGGCACGGGTAGCAGTAAAGGCCCATGTTCACGTTAGAATCCACATCAACACCAGCGGCGGTGTTGGCTTCGACCTTGGCCTTATAGGCGTGGGCGCGGTTCATGAAGCCCTTCGGCGTGAAGCAGCTGAGAGCCCAGCTAAGTTCAAAGATTTCAGGAATATCGCTCTGCTTGTAGAACAGGGATTCTTCCGGGTTGAGGCCGAGCGCAAGCCAGGTGGCAGCGACCTTGTAGATGTTCGCGCGCATTTCGGCGCCATTCTGCACAGTCGTCAACGCGTGATAGTCCGCGATGAAATAGACCGTGTCGTAAGTCTTTGTAAGTTCAAGAGCCGGGCGGATTGCGCCCACATAATTGCCGAGATGGGGAGTGCCCGTCGGCTTGATACCGGTAAGAGAAATCTTTTTCATGGGGTGCAATTTAGGAAAATTTCACTGTGCGTTATTGCACACTTACGCACGAAAAGTGCCGTCTTGGGGTAATTTCGGGGCAAAAACAGCGCGCTTTCAATTTCTTTTATTACATTTCCATGTCAAATGATTAAAGACGAGAAATATATACTGGTAAATAGCGAAGAATCGCTGGCGAACTTGCTTCTTGATTTGGAACAGTTCGACATGGCCGCTGTCGATACGGAAGCGGACTCCATGTACCATTACACGGCTCGTCTCTGTCTTATCCAGATTACCATTGGCGAACACCATTACATTGTGGATCCGCTTTGTGGACTGGACCTTGCACCGCTGTTTAAAGCCCGTGCAATGCAGACGCTGATTTTCCATGGTGCAGATTACGACCTGAGATTGTTGTGGCAGACCTACGGGTTTTCGCCCAAAAGCATTTTCGACACGATGCTTGCCGCAAAGATTCTCGGCGAGCAGCACCTCGGGCTTGCCGACTTGGTCAAGGAATATTTTGGAGACGAGCTCAAGAAAGAAAACCAGAGAGCCGACTGGACAATTAGACCTCTTTCATTGGACATGTGCGAATACGCCATCCATGATACGTTCTACCTTCACGAACTTTGTGCAATTCTAGCCGAAAAATTGCAACAAGCCGGACGCATGGACTGGCTTACGGAACAGTGCAATGCGCTCATCGAGCACGCCAAGCAGCCGAACGGCCCCAAAAAGGACCCCTGGCGAATCACGGGTTCGAGCATCTACGGTCCCTGCGCCTTGAACATCCTCAAATATTTGTGGGAATGGCGCGAAAAGCAGGCCGAAGAACTGGACCGTCCGCCTTACAAGGTGATGCAGTCGGAACTCATGCTCGCAATCGTGAACGCCCAGCAGGCGCATTTCCCGAACGTCGATGAAGCATTCCTGCCCAAGCTCCCCCGCAATTTCAAGGGCGACCGTCTGGAATCGTTCCTCAACATGTTGCGTACCGCAGTTTCTGTTCCGGAAAGCGATTGGCCGATGCGGCTGCCCAAGGCACCTCCCCCGCCAGTCATTCCACATTCAGACCTGCTCAACGCCCTCAAGACGTGGCGCGACGAAAAGGCCGAAGAGCTGAAACTCGACGCGGCACTCCTTGCAAACAAGTCGCAGTTGATTTGGCTTGCGGCCCCGGGCAACATCCCATGGCAGATGCGCTACGACGAAGCCCACCTGATGCACTGGCAGCAGAACATCTGGAACGAAATATTGCGAGACAAGTTGCCGACGGCGAAACGCATCGGCGAAGAAGAATAGAGCCTCAAAAAATAAAGGTTATAAATGGCAGCGTCCATCGTTATTGTAATTCTTGTTTTTTTGGTTTTCGGCAGCAGTTCCATTATAGAGTCCTTCTTGAAAATGCGCCGCATGAAAAAAGGCGAAGACATCATCAAGGAACCGTGGCAAGAAATCCACGACATCCCGGGCTACCACGATGCAAGGAACGTCGCCGCGTTTTACCCGCTCAAGGGCGAGCCGAACATTTTGCCCATTCTTGAGGAACTAGCCATCGAGGGCCGCCTCCTGCTCCCGAAGTGCGAGGGGGATGGCATCATGCACTTTTACAAAATCTGTAATTTAAAAAAGGATTTGGTCAAGGGGCATTACGGAATCATGGAGCCGCGTGAAGGAATCGAAAAGTTCGAAGGCGACATTCCGGTGTTCCTGGTCCCAGGCGTCAAGTTCAACTGGGACGGCAGCAGGCAGGGACACGGCAAGGGTTACTACGACAGGTTCCTTGCAAAGCACCCCAATTCGTTCAAGGCGGGCATCATGACTCCGGCGCAGCTATCGAAGGAACCCCTTGAGCAAAAGGAAACCGACGTGAAGATGCACACGGTGATTGCCTGTAGAGAAAAGTACTAGCGTGGAATTCTAAATTTTTAATGGAGATGCCCGCTCAGCGGCGGGCATGACAATTTAAACCTTTTCATGGAGAATCCAGAAAATGAGTTTCAGTAATGACGACAGCCGTCGCGGTTTTGGAAACGATCGCAAGCGCCACTTCGGACGCACAGCCCGCCCCACATTTGACGAGGCGAGGTTTAACCGTGAGCACCCAGATGAGGAATCGGTAAACCGTGCCAAACGCAATTTTAACGAGCGCGCCCCAGAACGCCGCGGAATCGGAAGCCAGGCGCATCTCCGCCGTGACAGAGACGATTTCAAAAATCGTCCTAGCCGCTTTGCCAGCGAACGTCGTGACTTTGGCGAACGCAATTTCGGTGAACGCCGCGACTTTTCCGCAGAACGCACAGCCTTTGACGAACGTCGCGCCACTCAGGACAACATTGTCCCTGCAGTCGGTGATGCTGATGCGGCACCGCAGGTCGCCGTTGGCGGCATCAAGGAAGTCGAAGAACTCCTGAACAAGACGCCTCTCCAAGTCCACCGCGTGCTCTTCATGCACAAGTCCGGCAACCCGAAACTCTATGAGCTCCAGAAACTTGCGAAGCGCGCCCATGTGCACGTACAGCAGGTCGATTCCAAGATTCTCGACAGCTACGCCCGCCCGAACCACGGCGTCGTCGCCCTCATGAACGAGAAGGAACTCCTAAACTGGATGGACGTCCGCGAAGAATTTTTCAAGGCCCGCGACACCGGCGAAAAGAAGCTGATTGCCGTCGCGACAAACATCGAAGATCCGCGTAACCTCGGTGCCTGCATCCGTAGCAGCCTCGCCCTAGGAGTCGATATTCTGCTCCTCCCCGCAAAGGGAATGTGCGGCATCACCCCGAGCGTTGCCCGCACTTCCGCTGGAGCCCTCGAAAAGCTCCGCATCTGCCGCCCGGACAATCTCGAAGGCGCCATCGGCGAACTCAAAATGGCGGGCTACCAGATTTTGGGACTCGACGCCGATACCGAGACGAACCTCGCCGGATTCGACTTTGCTGACCACGTAGTGCTCGCTGTCGGTGGCGAAGACGTGGGCCTCCCCCCGTTCATCAAAAAACAGTGCGACGCCGTGCTCCGAATCCCGATGAAACCCGAAGCCCATTCCTACAACGCGTCCGTGGCACTTTCCCTCGGCCTTTACGAATATGCCCGTCTGCGAATCAAAGCATAATTCCTGTTTTTCACAAAATTTACAACTGTTGTAAAGCTATAAACGAAAAACGCACGTAAACATTTATAAACGTACCTAATTAATATGGGTGCGTTTATTTTTATACGAGATGGAAAAGGAGTGTACATCTCTTATGATTAAAAAAATCATTTTATCGACATGTTTTGCAGCAGGATTAACTCTTGCGCAAACATACGATTTACCAATTATTTTCGTTGACACCAAACAAAAGTGCCTAGACAACAAGGTCACCGACAAAATTCCCGCTACAATGAGGGTATTGGACGGCAAGACCAACAACGTGGCCGACAGTGCCAAGGGGACCCTCTATGACATCGGCATCAAGGTCCGTGGCCAGTCTTCCGCCATGTTCCCCAAACCTGGTTATAGCATTGAAATTCGCGACGAAAAGGGCGAAGGCAAGGATGTGAGCCTGTTCGGACTTCCTCCTTTCGACGACTGGGTCTTGCATGGTCCATACGTTGATAAGAGCATGCTCAGAAACGCACTCGCCTACTGGCTCTTTAGGCAGGCAGGCCGTTATGCCCCACGTACCAAGCATTTTGACCTCTACATCAACGGTGTCTATCGTGGCGTCTATGTGCTCGTCGAAAAAATCAAGCGCGGCAAGTACCGCGTGAACATCAGCAAGCTCAAAGAAACAGACATTGCCGGCGACAGCCTTACCGGTGGTTACCTTTGGGCATTTGACAAAGTCGGAACCAATACCGGCGGCGGCGGCAGCAACAACCAGGGCGGCATCCAAGCCGAAGGTTTCAACACCTCCGACGGTTTGAACGTCATTTTGCACTATCCCAAGAAAGCGAACATTCAAAAAGAACAGGAAGAATACCTGAAGAAATACTTGAACGACCTTGAAGCTTTGTTCAAGAACGGCAAGAAGGGCGATGGATTCGACAAGTACGTCGATCTCGGTTCTGCTGTTGACTACGTGTTACACCAAGAAATCACCAACAATGGTGACTCCTACTGGTGCAGTTTCTTCTTGTACAAGCCCAAAGACAAGGGCGGCAAGAACGGCAAGGAATTCAAGGAAGGCAAAGTGACACTTGGCCCGCCGTGGGACTTCAACCTCGCCATGAGCAATGGCGGCATGATGGGCT
>CAMKLO010000062.1 GCA_946413655.1 uncultured Fibrobacter sp.
GAAAACGGAAACATTATCGAAGAAAAGCCGGGCATTATAGCAAGCGCTTTGGGAATTTTCCCGAAGATTTTGAACGGAATCCGCTTCGTTTATTTGAAGTTCCTTGGATTCTGCCTTTCTGTTCCGGGTGTTCTTTTCCAAGTCGTCGCCCTTGGCGCAACGCTTTTCTTTGTCGGCGTTTTGGCCAAGAATTTCTTGACTGTCGAAATCACGCCTAGACAAGATCAGGGTATGATATCCATCAAGCTCGAAATGCCTGTAGGTACGAACATCGAAACGACCGACAGTGTCGCACGCATTATCGAATCCCGTGTCAGGGATATTCCTGAAATCGTGCACTACAGCATGAACGTCGGTGGCTCCAACGGCTTTACAACAGTAAACCAGGCCACCATGCGTATAAGACTCCTGAAGGACTGGGAAAAGAAGAACAATCCTAATTGGAAGGGCAGGCATCGCAGCACGGACGAAATCGTCGATTCCATCCGTCCATACCTTGCCAATATCCCAGACGCCTACATTTCCGTAAAATCGACATCTGCTTCCGAAATGCAGAACAATTCTGCCGGTGACGTGGTGCTGGAAGTGAGCGGTCTCCATGCGGACTCCGTGATTAAGGCCTCGCAACTCGTTCTCGACCGAGTACAGCAAAAGATTGACGGTATTGTAGATATCAAGACAAGCTACGAAGCCGGTAAACCAGAAATCCGTTTGATTCCGAACCGCGCCGCCATGGCAGACTACGGTGTAACGCTTGAAACCATCGCCAACTACAACTACATTGCGGTAAGCGGTTACGAAGCAGGCCAATATACCGAGGACGGCGAAGAATACGACGTATATGTCCGCATGAAGGAAAAGGACAGACAGAGCCACGCCGATATCGAAGATTTGCCCATCAAGACGCCTAAAGGCTACGTGAGCGCCAGCGAGCTCTTCCACATCGAAGACGGTGCAGGCCCGACACGAATCGACCGTAAGCGCAAGATGAGACGTATTGACGTATCGATGAACTTACTCCCGGGACACACGACCGGCGAAATCATGGGTAAGTTGACCGAACTGACCACAAGCATGAAGGATGAGCTGCCAGAAGGCATCAGCTTCAGCTTCGGTGCTCAGGCTGACATGCAAAAAGACATGGTGGCGGAATTCAAGGTGGCCATCATCATGGCAATTCTCCTCACCTACATTTTGCTTGTGGCCCTCCTCGAAAGCTTCGCACAACCGTTCATCATCATGACGACCATCCCGATGGGTGCTATCGGCGTTATCCTCGCCCTTATCATTACGGGCAAGGCGCTTTCGATGATTGCCCTCATGGCTATCGTGATGTTGATTGGTGTGGTGGTGAACAACGCTATTCTATTGCTTGACGAAGCGAACCGCTTGCTGCGTAGCGGAAGCATGGGCCGCCGTTCGGCAGTCTTGACCGCAGCGAAATCCAAGTTCCAGCCGATTGTGCTTGCGACGCTTGCATCCGTAATTGCTCAGCTCCCGCTCGCATTAGCCCTCGGTGGCAACGTCGCCGCCATGACCCAGCCGATGGGTATCGCCTCCGTGGGTGGCTTGATTGTGTCCGCCATCCTCACGATGTTCCTCGTGCCCACGTTCTTCTGGCTCCCGAACGCCATTACAAGCAAGGCAAAGAAAGGCGCCAAGAAACTCCAGGCCAAGTTCAGCAGGAACTAGTTCAATCGATTTAGAGAACTCCGCAAAGTCCCCCTGATGGGGGACTTTTTTGCTTTTTAGTTATTGGTTATTGGCCTTTTATAATCGCGGCTTCGCCGCCAACCTTCAACTAACGACTGGTGACTATTGACCATAGACCATTTGACTACTTTGCAAACCATTGGTTGCAAAATTTGCATGGATGTATTTTTTTAAGATTTTTGTTTGTATTTTACGGGGATGAATGAAAAAAACTTATCCCAAAAATGGTGCCAGAAAAACGGGGTTGCGATAGTGGAAGGTGCCGGATGCGCCGAGCCCCTGAAAATAGCCGTGCAAAACGCAAATGACGAATTCCTCCTCGAAAAAATTCGTTTCGTCACGCAACAAAGAATTGTCCCTGAGCAGCACTCCCCCGCCGAAATCAGGCTTATGCACAGCAGTGACGAATCCATGAACGACAAGGACTTGCTCGAAGATCTCAAGCACTTGGAAATCACACGAAGTTCATCTTGGGAATCGGAGCCCATCATAAATCTCGTCGATAGCCTTATCGTAAAAGCGCTCCAAAAAAAAGCGACCGACATCCACCTTGAACCAATGGCTGATGCGCTCCGGGTGCGGTTCCGCATCGACGGCATGCTGACGGAATACCGCTCTTTTCCGCAATGGCTTGCCGAGCCCGTACTCATCCGCCTCAAAGTCATGGCGAACGTCGATATCACGGAACGCCGTTTGCCGCACGACGGGAGCTTTGCATTCGAGGATTTTCAACAAAAGGTCAACGTGCGACTGAGCACCATCCCGATTAGCAACGGCGAAAAATGCGTACTGCGGTTGCTCCCGGCAAACGACACCGCAGAAACGTTGGCGAGCCTTAATTTCAGCGATGCGACACTCAAGCAAATCCGTCATATTTTTAGCGCTCCGCAAGGGCTGTTCCTCGTCACAGGCCCTACCGGAAGCGGCAAGACGACAACGCTTTACGCCGGCCTCCGGGAAATAATCCAGCGTAAAATCAACGTCACGACGATTGAAGACCCGGTAGAATATGAACTGCATGGAGCCAATCAAGTTCCTGTAAACGAAAAATGCGGCTTCACTTTTGCAGTCGCCCTGCGTTCCATACTGCGTCAAGACCCGGACGTGATTCTCGTCGGAGAAATCCGCGACAACGAAACTGCGCAAATCGCACTCCGCGCCGCCCAAACAGGGCACCTCGTCTTAAGCACGCTGCATACGAATAGCGCAGAGGCGGCTACCGCGCGGCTCATCGATCTAGGTGTACAAAAAAACGTTTTAGACGAAGCGTTGCTTGGCGTTTTCGCCCAACGCCTCGTAAGAAAAAAAGCAAAATGGGCGGATGCCAACACGCTAAGCAAAGCAACAACCGCGCAAAATTACAACGGCAGAACAGTCATCTGCGAACTGCAACTCCCCAACGGAACCTACGCCGACGGCACCATGCAAGAATGCGCACGAAAACTCGTACAACAAGGAATTACAGATGAGGAGGAAATAACAAGAGTCTTAGGTGAAATGAGCTTTAGTTACTAGATACTAGATACTAGATACTAGTTACTAGTTACTAGTTACTAGATACTAGTGATTGCAATAAGAACGTTTCTAGTAACTAGTAACTCAGAACTCATAACTGCTGCGAAGTAGCCTCAGTAACTAGTAACTCAGAACTCGAAACTGAGCCGTAGGCTCATCACTTCTTCCCGCCAAACCAATCGTTGATATCTTCGCCTTCTTTCATGGCGGTATCGAGATATTCCAAGCCTTCGCCAAGTACGACCGTGCGAATCCCCGACTGAGCAAACACTGTTTGCAAATATTCCGTGCCACTGCGCCCAGCCTCGTCCTTGTCTAGACAAAGTACAACACTTTTGTTCTTGAAAAGCGGAAGCCATTCCGTCTTGAACGAACGCACACCGGGAATGCCGACCGCAGCAATCTGCTGACCCATAAGCATAATTTTCTGGCCCAAGAACGTAAGCGTATCGACAACGCCCTCGCACAGATAAACCCAACCCGGTTTCTGATCAAGCGCCGAAACGTTGTACGGATACGGAACCGTTCCCCGCAAATTTAACTCTTTGGGAACGACAGAACGGTCAATCGCTCGCGCCTGGAAATAACACGAACGCCGTTTTGAGTCAAGATACGGGAAAAACAACGGATGCTTGTAATACCTCAAATTTCCTTTTTCGTTAAAAAGCCCAACATACTTGAGGACCTCCAAATCGTAAGATTCCTTAAGTTTGTTGTTCAGCGCACCGTAATCCGTAATTGTGCGCAAAAGCATCTTGTCCCAAATCGGTTTGTAAATGCGACGACGTACCAAATACGCCGCAGCAGGCGTCTTATCGACAGGGCTGAGCATCTTCAAAAACGAGAGGATTATCTTTTTGCGTTCATCTTCACTGACAAGTTCTTTAGTCGGTTCCGGAGGCTGGTATTCAAGAGCGGCCTCCCGCACAGCCTCTTTCGCCACACGCGACATGGCCACATTTGATTCCATCGTTCGATTTTGCCCAGAAGTACGCTCATACGCAGGAGCGGCGTTCGACGCTCCCGGTACCAAAAACGCATACGTTTCCTTGAGCCAGTTCAAAGCCTCCAGAAACGAGCAATTTTTCACAATTTGAACAAGCGAAATTACATCACCACGGACATCGTCGCAGACCCAACAACGGAACGTTCCCCGTTCCTCAGAAAACGAAACAGACGGAGTCCTATCGCCATGCGCATGACGCGTCGGAAAGAAACAACGACAACGACCGTGCACCACCGGCACGCCCAAGTCCGCAGCAACCGCAGTAATCGACAGCGCCGCCTTGAATTGTTTCAGTTCCTCTTCTGTCATTGCAGAAAGAATATATATATTTTCGCTATGATTATTCAAGAAAATGTACCGATGAGCGAGCACACGTCCTTTAAAGTAGGCGGTCCCGCAAAATATTTTATCAAAACTGAATCTACCGACGACATCAAGGAAGCGTTGCTATTCGCAAAAGAACACACACTCCCGACATTCATTCTCGGCAAAGGCACGAACTTGCTCGTCTCCGACAACGGATATAACGGTGTCATCATCCAGCTCGGTAAATTTTTCTCGGAAATCACGAACCTCGGCAATGGCAAGATTTGCGCCAAAGGCGCCACACCGCTCGCCCGACTCGCCCGCTATACAATAAACGAAGGCCTCGCTGGGATCCACAAACTCGCAGGCATTCCCGGAAGTCTCGGAGGCGCCATCTACATGAACGCAGGCGCTTATGGCCAAGACGTTTCGCAAACATGCATCGAAGTCGAGACGATTGACAACGCCGGCAACGTGCGCACTAGAACCGCCGCAGAATGCGCTTTCGGCTACCGCCATAGTATTTTCCAAGAACTTGCCGCATCCCGCGAAAGCGCAGAAACAATCCTCTCCGCCACATTCCAGCTCGCCTCCGCCGCGGACCTCGGCAAAACCGCCAAGGATCTTGAAGCCGAAATGCAGGAATGCATGACAAAGCGCCGCAATTCGCAACCGCTCTCCATGCCAAACGCCGGCAGCACCTTCAAGCGTCTAGACGCAGGTGCAGCAACAACGCCCACGCAAATCGCACCGGGCTATTACATCGAACAGGCCGGGTTAAAAGGCTACCGCATAGGCGGTGCAGAAGTAAGCCAAGTCCACGCCAACTTCATCGTAAACGCAGGCGGCGCAACCGCTGCTGACATCAAAACACTCAGCGAATACGTTCAAAAAACCGTTGCCGATAAATTCGGCATCCAACTGAAGCGCGAAATAATTTTGCTCGGGGAATTTTAAACGGCCAACTTATCCAGCGGGTCGTACTTGTTCAAAATTTTCACGATAAGCACATACACGGCACCGCCGATAAGCCCACCGGTCAAGTCCGCCACCAAGTCCAACGCACTGCAGTCGCGGCCTTCCACAAAGCTCTGGTGATATTCGTCCGTGCAACCATAGGCAAGCGCAAGCCCGCCCACAATCAACACCTTGAGCCACGGTTTCAAGGACCACTGCCGACGACTCCACCACATGCAAAAGCAACCCGCCAACGTCGCGTATTCACAAGTATGCGCAAGCTTGTCCCACACATGCGGGAACCCTTCCAGTTCTACAGATGTCATCGAAGAAAGCTTGAAGATTATCGCCATGCAGAGGATGGCCGGGACTTTTCTAAAAAACGGATATTTATCAAATAGCGATTCAAACATGCGCCCAAATTTAGCATTTTTCTAAAGCTATTCGTTCTTGAGCAATCGCTTAGATACTACGTTTCTGTATTCTTCTTCGGCCGACATATCGTTGACTCGATTACTCTTCTTACCGCCTTCGTAATTATCAAAATAGCAGTATGTTTCGTAAACCTTTCCAGCTTTGACACTCTTGCCGTTCACAAGCACAACGACCACCTGGAAATGGGCAATCCTGTTCTGCTTTAAGCGTATCGGAAGTTTGAACGAATTTGTCATCAGTTCGTTGCCACTGAATGTTTTGATTACAGCTCCTTTGCGCTTCACGATAATCTTTTTAATCTGCTTCAAGTCTGCCGCCAAGAATCCAGTCACGCTGAACCGCAGCGTCGCCGGGATATCGCGTTCTTCGGGCAGCACATGGATTCGTTCGCGGCCGGACCCTTCGATGACAATTACCGATTTCGACTTTTTGGATTGCTCCGAGGAATCCTTCACGGCAACGGACTTGCGACCATCGGCCTTCGTAAGGATTTCCGCCATTTTGGCAGAAACAAAATTCGTATTCCAAGTATGGCAGATGTACTCTACTTCGTCATTGCCACAATTGACCATAAAACGTTTTGAACCGTAAGCCGTAGAATCTTCCCATTCAAACGAATGTTTGTAAAGTCCGCTTTCGGGAATCGTATCCTGTTCTCCAAGAACCATCAAATAATTACCCGGAACAAACTGGGCTTCCAAAGAAACAGAGGGTTTGCCAATATATTCGTTCAGCGCTTTCGGTTTGAACTGCGGTTGCGTTTTCTTGATAAATCCATCAAGCTTTTTCTTGTACGCCGAATCGAAATTCAAGAGCAGACTCTCCAGCTTGTCCAATGCAAGCTGGGATATGCGAATGCCTTGTCGCGACGAAATTTCAGTCGCAATAGAATCAATCGCACGGGCCAAGATTAGCGTCCCAGAACTCGAAAGTGCGAGGACTTTAGCACTATTGTCGTTGGCAATCAACGTTTGTCCACTCGATACAATCGACGAAAGGCCATTACTCCCCACTTCCACGCGTCCGTCCTTGAGCGAGAACACTTCAAGACCATCGACACTTTCCACAAACCCAGCCGTGTTGCCTGCAACCATTGTCAGCCTGTCTGTATGGATTTCGAATTCGTCCTTAACGGTCTGTTTCTGGATGTCAAACGTCAAGCGACCATGACGAAGCGATATCAAAAATTTCCGTTTGAGAGATTCCTGAACTTCCGCGTCAAACTCAACTTCGGTCAGTCCGTCCATCTTGAGAGCCGAACCTTCGGATAC
The DNA here is from genome assembly GCA_946413655.1 of uncultured Fibrobacter sp. Classification (GTDB taxonomy): domain Bacteria; phylum Fibrobacterota; class Fibrobacteria; order Fibrobacterales; family Fibrobacteraceae; genus Fibrobacter. Next base: position 7,204 of record CAMKLO010000062.1, read on the forward strand.
AGAAATAACGACAGAAGATTTCTGTTCTGCCGCAAGTTTATTTTTTTCGAAAATTTTATGACCGACTTCTAGATGTCCAGATTCACCATCGAACGTCTTGAACCGCACATCGCCCACAATTTGACGAACAGTTCCTTTAAAAATGTATTCTGCATTAGCGTCATTACGGTTTGCGTTTTTATGTGAACCAGAATCACCACACGCCGAAAAAATCAGGGATAAAACAAGAACAAGTACTACACTTGATAGTCCATCCCGATACCTCTTAAACCGATGCGCATAACACAAGCGCTTCAATCTAATAATTACAATTTCAACAAGGAAATTTATAAACACATTTTCCCCTCGATAAACCACCACCACCATGCGTGTTTTGACACGCGATTAAACCAAAGCAAAAACAAGTAACAAAAGAAATATAACAAAAATTTCTAATTTTATGCACATGAAAGCGATAACTCTTAAAGCCGGACGCGACAAGTCCGCCCTCCGTTACCATCCCTGGATTTTCAGCGGCGCCCTTGACGAAGTTGTCGGCGACCCTGCCCTTGGCGACACCGTCGAAGTCTATAGCTACAAAAGCGATTTTTTGGGCCTTGCCGCCTATTCCCCGAAATCCCAGATTCGTGGACGCTTTTGGACATTCGGAAACGAAGGGAAAAACGTAAAAATCGACCGCGATTTCTTTAGCGACTTACTGGACCGCGCTATCGCCGCCCGCAAGAGCCGCGGTTTTGACATCGAAGACAAGGAATCCGCATTCCGCCTGATTAATGCCGAAAATGACGGCATTCCAGGCTGCATCATCGACAAGTACGGCGACATCTACTCCGTCGAAATCCTCGCTGCAGGCCCCGAAGTCCATCGCAAAACGATTTATGAACTCCTCGCCGAAAAAACGCACTGCCGCGGCATTTACGAGCGCTGCGATTCCGAAGTGCGCAAAAAGGAAGGGCTCCCCCTCCGCACAGGAACGGTATTCGGAGAAGTGCCCGACGAACCCGTCATCATCAACGAGAACGGCATACTTTTCCCCATCGATGTCAAAAACGGCCACAAGACGGGCTACTACCTCGACCAGCGCGACGCCCGCAAGCGCATCGGCGAACTTTCCAAGGGCAAAAAAGTGCTGAACTGTTTCTGCTACACTGGCGGATTCGGGCTCTACGCCCTCCGCGGTGGCTGCGAAAAAGTCTATCAGGTGGATGTTTCCAAGGACGCCCTCAAACTCGCAAAGGACGGCATCATGAGGAACAAGCTCAGCACTGCACACGCCACGCACGTAGAAGCGGACGTGTTCCAATACCTGCGCAGGTGCCGCGACAAGGCCGAGACCTTCGACCTCATCGTGCTCGACCCACCTAAATTCGTAGAAAGCAAGGACAACCTGCAGAAAGGCGCCCGCGGCTACAAGGACATCAACCTGCTTGCCATGAAGCTCTTGGCCGAAGGCGGCATGCTCGCGACCTTCAGCTGCTCCGGGCTCATGGAAATGGACTTGTTCCAGAAAATCGTCGCGGATGCCGCCGCCGACGCCCACCGGCGCGTTCAAATCATTGAACGGTTCGGCCAACCCGCAGACCACCCCGTGAATACCGCCTTCCCCGAAGGGCAGTACCTCAAAGGTCTTCTGGTGCAGGTAGTGTAGCCAAATAGTGACAAAATCCATAAATGTTTAATTTTTCTTACACAAGGTGTATTTTTTACTGACACTTCCCCCGTAATTTTTATATACTTCTATTGGAGATAAGAGGAAAAAAGGATTTATAAAGGATGGAACAATGTATTTAATGACTTACGACATAGGTACGTCCTTTATAAAAACGGCCCTCACAAACGTTACCGACAAGATTGAGTTCGTGGGAGCCACCGTTATTGGGACCCACAACACGACAACTAGCGACGGCAAAGGCGACGAGCAAAACGCCGACGAATGGTGGGACACCATCTGCCGCAGCACAAAAGAACTCCTCAAGAACTATAGCATTTCCAGCGACCAAATAAAAGGAATCAGTTTTTGCTCTCAGTTGAACGGAACCGTTCTCGTCGATGAAAAGGGGAACGTAGTACGCCCGCCCATGACGTTCCTCGACAGGCGCGCCGAAAAAGAATTCAGCGAATATTTTCAAAACGGTCTGCGCCTACACGGACTGAACCTTTGGAAGCTCATCAAGGCCATCCACCACACCAAAATGGTGCCGGCCGGAGCCTACAGTCCCATCTGGAAATACAAGTGGGTACAAAATAACGAACCCGAAATTTTTGCAAAAGTCCACAAGTTCCTCGACGTCGGCGACTACATGCTCTGCAAGACGACAGGCAAGTTTGTACGCACCGAGGATTCCGCATTCTGCACAGCACTTAATGACTGCCGCGATGGTCACTCCGGATGGAGCCTCTCCATGGCGAAATCATACGGCATCCGCGAAGAGCATCTCCCCGAAATCGTACAAAGTACCGATATCGTAGGGCATCTATCCGCAAGCATTGCTGAGCAGATGGGCCTACAAGAAGGGACGCCGGTCATTGCCGGAGCTGGGGACGTATCCATGGTCGCCATCGGAAGCGGCAATACACAAAACAAACTCACAGGAATCTATTGCGGTACATCCGGTTCCGTCTGCACGGTCGTCAGTCGCGAAATGCAGTTTTCGGATATCATGATGATTTCGATCAAGGGTCCGAATCCATCTCAAAAATATCTTTACGGCGAACTCGAAACCGCTGGCCGCTGCTTCACCTGGGCAAGACACCTCATCGGCAAGTTGGACGAAACAAAGTACAGCTATGAAGAATGCGCTTTGCTCATTTCTAAAGCAGTCCCCGGATCACATGGGCTCCTGTTCACGCCGTTTTTGCATGGCAGCAAGACTCCTTTCGAAGACGGCAACATCCGTGGCACCCTTTCAGGGCTAGACCTCGAAACAAGCCGAGGCGATTTGCTCCGCGCCGTAATCGAAGGCATCTGCTTCCATTTCCGTTGGATGCTCGAAAGCCAGGCGAAAAAATGCAGTATTTCCAACACCATCCGTTTTGCCGGAGGGCTTGCAAGGATAAACGTCGTAGGCCAGATTCTCGCCGACATCACGGGACACACTATTGAAACCGTCAAGCACCCTCAATACGTCGGCGCATTGGGTGCAGCGGCCATCGCCGCTATCGGTCTTGGCAAGATTAAATTCGAAGACATTCACAACTACATTGAAATCACGAATACATACACTCCGAATCCCGACGTCCACGAGACTTACAACAAACTTTATACAAAATACTTAAACATCGTTAAAAGCGACAGAAAGCTGTTGGCCGAATAGGCATGAACAACAGAGCCGGGGCAGGCCCAGCATAAAGTTATACGAAATAAAACATCTAGCTGCAATCAGCCTTCCACTGGTAACAACAAACTAAAAAACTATTAGCTAACGACAAACAATCATTAACTCATAGTCAAAGACTATTGACCATTAACCAGATTATCGTTTATTGCGAGGGAATTCGCTAGCATGCTTTTCGAGCCATACGGCGTCTTCCAATGCCCGTTCGGCTTCAGTCGCCCAATCGGAATCCGGGAATTCACGAACAACATCACGGTAGCGAGTCACAGCGCTGTGGAAGTCGCGCATTTCACGGTAGATATTGCCCATCTGGAGCATCGCGAAGTAGCGTTCGTCCGGCGTGATTTCGTTTTCAAGCAGAGCCTTGTACATCTGGAGCGCCGCTTCGTTGTAGCCATCGGCAAACAGCGCATTCGCATTCGCAATGGAGTTCGCAGCCGTCGGCGCAACGTTATCGTTCTTAGATGCAGGCACAGAAGTTTCGGCAGACTTCGCCTTGTCGTTCCCCGTCTTTTTCGCCTCTTTCAACGCTTTTGCTTCTTCTTCCTTCATCGCCTTTTCATCGGCGGCGGCTTTAGCGACAGCGCTGATTTCCGCCAAGCGGTCTTCAGCAGCCTTGCGGAACTTGCCATCAGGGGCTGCCTTTTTCAAGTACGCAGACAAATACTTCTTCTCATGTTCGGTGCGGTTGTTCTTCTGATTAATTTTCGCCAAGTAATAGTTGGCGTCATTACCGCAGACCTTGTACGAAAGTCCCTTCCTCAAATTGATTTCGGCCTTGTCGTATTCGCCCATCTCATAACGGGTTACACCAGCATAGAAGTACGCACCGGCATCACCGGGCTTCTTAGAGAGAACCGTTCTCCACAGCGGAGCCGCTTCGGCATAGCGACCAGCGGCAAGCAAAGCCTTACCCTTTTCAAACGGGTCCTCAGAGGAAGCTGCCGTTGTCGTCGCAGTCTTTGCCGGTTCCGCTTTCGCAGCCTGGGCCGGTTGGGCCGCAGCCTTCGGAGTTTCGGTCTTTGCCGTTTCTTTCGGTGCAGTCGTTGCCGGAGCAGCCTGGGCAGTCTTCGCTCCCTTAATCTTTGCGCGTTCGGCATTGGCATTCGCCTGCTGCCCCATGGCCTCGTAAGCCTTGGCGGCACCTTCGTACGCTTCGCTCAAGTTCGGGTCGTACTGATACGCCAAACGGAAATTCGCCAAAGCGCCCTTGTAGTCCTTCATCTTCATGCGGACCTTACCGGCCAGCATGTAAGCTTCGGTATTCTTCTTGTTTTCGGCCAACATGGAACGGTATTCACCGAGGGCCTTTTCGTACTGACCCTTAGCCTCGAAACGGGCACCCTGTTCAACACGGGGGTCAACAGCCCAAGATTGAGACATTCCCAACAAAAAAGCTAGAGCAATAAAAGAAAATTTGCTATTCATAAAAAAAAATTTAGTAAAACCCATTGACAATATAATTCAGATAGACGATATTACAAGCAGTGATGCGAACTTTTTTTAAATTCGATTCGCAAAGGAGAAAAAAATGAAAATCACTGAAGTCGTCGATAAGTACAAACCGGATGAACAGGAACTCATTATCGAAGCCTACGAACGCGAAGGCGGCGATACAGAAGATGTCGATCTCATTCTCCTAGATCGCATTTGCGCAAGACTGGGGCTTGGCCTAGACAACGATGATTTCGATAACGACGACATTGCCGAAGAAATCAACTTCGATGAATACGGGAGCCACTTCGAAGACGTTTCCGAAGGCGACGACGAATTGTAAGGGCGGCAAAGCCGCAGTAAACAGTGGTTAGTGATTAGTGATTAGGAGATAATGCGACAAGTGCCGTGTAAGGAGATCCCCGAACTAGTCGGGGATGACAACCTACCACCTAAAACCTACCACCTAAAACCTACTACCTAAAACCTATTTTCATTCTTCCAGATCCGCGACGCAGCGGACATAAAGTCCTTTATAGACACTGACATCCGAGCGGTCAATGTCGCGCACCAAGCGCCGGAATTCCCATGACCGCGCCGAATTTTTCAATATAGACGTTGACGACCAATAATGGCCAGAGCCTGCACCATCGCAATAGTTGTCCCAGTCCTGGCATCCGCCACGTCCTAAGCCTTCCCAATCCAGCGTCGTGCGGTCTTTCTGATAATCACGCCACTCGCCGTCATCAGGCACATGCCAACCAACGGGGCAAGCTCTGAGAGCATCGCTATACGTGTAATAACGTCCGTACATATCACAGTATTTTCTGTCATCCAAGTAGCACTGTTTTTCAGAAGTCACACTAAAAGCGAGGTTCTGCTTCATCCAGACTTTACCAGCGCGGAGTTCCACTTTGTACTTCTTGTTATCGCGGCTATCCGTAAGTTGCATCGTATTTTTATCAACGCCTTTTTCGGCCAACAAGTCGCGGTCGTAAATGCAGCGCACCTGCACGGCATCGGCATCTTCAATTTGAACAAGTTTCGCAACGCCACGTTTCGTATCGAGCATCATGACTTGCGTTCCAACGCCACCCACAGCAGCGTAATAAGCCGCATAATCTCGTTTGTTCACAACATCGTCTTCTTCGAACTTGTAATAGCCCATCGAAGAACCGCTCACAAACGATTTCATATTCTGAACCTTGCGAGGTCCCATGAATTTATCATGAATTAATTTATCCCAATCACTTGCATCGGGCAAGCGCGTGCCTTCAGGGCACGAGAGTTCCCACCGTTCGTTACGGTAAAAAGAGCGCCCCTCGTCATCAGAAAAATTTGCTGTCTTGCGGAAATTGAGGTCTTGGCTGAACCAATTCAACGATCCGGATTTAATCGTCCGATAGATATGCCCGTCTCTAAAATCCTTGAGTTCATCGGCACTAATATTTGCGACCACTGATACGGTCAATAAAATGGTAGCGCACCAAACGCGCCTCAATCCTTCCAACATCGAAAAACCTCATCCTTATTTTGCAGCTCCACGAAAGAGCTCTCACGTAATATATATACGGATTTTTCGAAAAAAGTTATAAAAATGTTTTAAAAGTATAAAACAGCGCCGATATTGCCCGGATTTGCCCAAAACGAAATTTTCTTTTTACAAACTTCGTGCATTTTTAGGACTCCAAAACTCACTCCTGTACCTACAAGAGCGCCAACAACCACGTCTGTAATATAATGTTTACCGGCTATGACACGCAACGCGGCAACAATGGCAGCCAACGAAAGTGACGTAGCCCACACTAAATTCTTGTACTTGGAATTCGGGTAAACATCAGAGAACCACTTGCCTGTAAAAATGGCAACCGTAAATGCCGCCGAAGAATGCCCTGAATAGAACGAACCGTAAGCTTCTCCACGGGCGGATAATGCCTTTTCACGGCCTTCCCCACTCTTCGAATACATGAACGGACGTGGCCAAAGCTGCGTGGAGCGTACAATCTGGTTCAACGCATTCTGTAATACAAACGCCTCCGCAAACATGAGCGTAAACGCACCGAAATCGTGAGCATCAACATCACCTTTGTAGAGCGAAAAACCCGCCAACGCAAGCGGAGCAACCGCCAACGCCCCGGAATAATGACTCACCGTCGTAGCCCATCCGCTGTAACGCCCAGCAAGCGGACGGTCCCACGGTAAAAGTTCAGACTTCGGTTTCAAATTATCTACGGAACCTTTTTCCATGCCGTAATACCGCGAAACGCCCAACGCCGCTATCAACGAAATACCAAGCACAAGCGGGACATCGAGACGAACCGAGGTTTCGTAATGGCGTGGGTTTTCCGCTGCCGACGAATTCTCGGACGCACCCATAGCAAGCGTTGCCGCCAACAACACCACAAAACACACCCGAAACAAGTTTTTAAAACGCCACTTATCCATCAAAACTCCATTAAAAATTTATATTCACAATGACAAACATACAAAAGTATTGGCGGACAACGTGATAAATTCGAATTTTAACCAGAACCGAGAACCCATCATCCCGAACATGGAACTTTTTGGAGCCATTTCCGACGAAATGCGCCTCAAGATTCTGCTCCTACTGGACCAGTCCGAATTCACGGTCAACGAAATCAAGGACATCCTGGATATCCACCAGAGCAACGCCAGCCGCCACTTGGCAAAACTTTCGCAATGCGGACTCGTCAAAGACCGGCGCGACGGCATCAAGGCGTATTACCGTCTGAGCGAAGAACTTTACCTGAGCAACCGCCTGCTGCAAATCATCCGCGAAGCATGCGATGAACTTCAGGACAAGGATATTTTAAAGTGCCGCGCAGCGCAAGCGCTCGAAGAACGCACCGACAAGACGAAAGGACAAATCCACAAGCTCGACCAAGCCGGCGGTAGCCTCAAGGCGCAAATCAGCCTATTCAGCAAGCTCATGGTGCCGTTCGAAAACGCAGTCGATATCGGGTGCGGCGAAGGCGGGGACCTCTCGCTCATGCTCGCGAGCCGCTGCAAGAACGTAACAGCGCTCGACTACGACCCGAAAATCATCAGCGGATTCCATCAGATTCTAAAGCAAAAAGGTATCGAGAACGTGACGCCCAAAGTCGCCGACATGGCGCAGACTGGCCTCCCCGACAATTACGCGGACCTGGTCTTGATGAGCCAGGTTTTGCACCACGCCACCGACCCAAGACTTGCCCTCAAGGAAGCCACCCGCATTCTGAAACCGGGCGGAAGACTAGCGCTCCTCGATCTCGCACAACATAAAGAGGAATCGTTCCGCACGACGCACGGCCACATTTGGCTCGGGTTCGAACGCAGCCAGCTCGAATTCTTTGTGAAGGAACTCAACTGCAAGGTGCTGGAAAGCGAAATCATCCCCAGCGAAAACGAGGTCGATAAAAAGCTCCCCGTGATTTGCATGATTATTACGAAGGAGTAGTTACTAGTTAATAGTTACTCTGCCCTTCGGGCTAGTTACTAGAATTTAGTTATTAGTTACTAGAAATTGCAACAAGAACATCTCTAGTAACTAGTAACTTCAAACTTAGAACTGCGACGAAGTCGCCCTAGTAACTCAGAACTCGAAACTGAGCCGTAGGCGCTTCAGTAACTCAGAATTCATAACTTTATCAAACTACCTATTGACCTTTTTCCAAAAAACAAATATCTTTATAGAAAAGCCAAGGAGAAACCTTATGAAAATGATCAAGTATATCGTATTCGCCGCCATTTGCATCATCTCTGCATTCGGCATTTATAGCCTTATCAAGACGGCAAAGACCGACGAAAACACGCTCGAATAATATTTCGTTCGAAAACAAATTCGTTCAAAGGCAAACAATTTAACAAACCGTAGTGGGTTCCCTCTGCGGTATTTTTATATTTCCATCCATGAATTTCCTGAACAAGAAGCCTGCATTTTTTGTGGCTATGGCCGCAATTTTCTTCGCGATTTTGATGATTGTTTTTCGCAATTTCGCATTCGACTCCAGTCAACTCATGCTCAACAGCGACCAGCTGAACGGCATCGGTAGCCGCATTCTGCGCACGTTCAACGTCATCCTCACGGAATGGGACGACAGTCGCCTCGGCGGCATCCCGACAATCGACGCATTGTTCGCCGATGCCTACCACCCGCTCGTATGGACGCAGTTCCTGATGGATCCAGCACGCGCCGTCGGTTTCAAGTTCATCCTCACCGTCTGGGTCGCCTTCATGAGCGCAATGCTCCTCGCCTGGAACTTGACAGGCAACAAATGGTGGGGTTCGCTTCTCGGATTCCTCTACGCATTCTCGCCGGAATACTTCACGTACATCTACGGCGGTCATGACGGAAAGATGATGGTGTTTGCCATCGCCCCCTTAGCTCTCCTTGCCATCCGCAAGATAGTCCGCGACGGGAGTCTCCCCTACCTCATCGTCTTTGCGCTCAGCATCACGTGGATGATTCTCGGAAGCCACTTGCAACTCACATATTTGTTCCTCTGGGGTGCCGGGCTCTACACGCTATATGAAGCCGCATTCCACTGCGATACGCTTGCCACCCGCGGTAAACGCGTCGGCCTTGCCGCTGCGGCGCTCGCATTCGGGCTTGCCCTCAGTTGCTTCCAGATTATTCCGCCTTACCTCTACACCACTACGCAGTCTGTCCGTGGCGAAGGTGACCACACCAATTACGGTCACGCCGTCAGCTGGTCGTTCCACCAAGAAGAAATGGCCCAGATGCTCATTCCGGGATTCATCGGCGTCGATGTCTATGAACAGGATGCAAATTCGAATTCGTTCAAGGGCAGTTCCTTCGTCGATGTGACCATGGACGAATACAATCAAATGAGCAAAGCAGGAAACATGGGCAGTCCGTTCTACTGGGGCCACAACAGCTTCAAGCTGGACCACAACAACGCAGGCGCGCTCCTCACCTTCCTCGGGTTCCTCTGTTTGTTCCTCCCGGGAAAGCGCCGCTGGGCATGTTTCTGGGGACTCGGAGCCGTTGTCGCTTTGAGCTACGGCATGGGCGATCACTCTCCGCTGTTCAAACTTTGGTACAACATCTTGCCGGGCGTCAAGAATTTCCGCGCTCCAGGCATGGCGCTTTTCTGGCTTCCGCTCTTGCTCGTAATGATGGCAGGCCCCGTGCTCCGTGCCGTTAGCGACCCGAACGAGGATACAGCCAAGAACCGCAAGGCTCTGTTGCATGGCACCGCGATGTTCGTCATTTTGCTTTTGCTCGTCGTCATCGCCCGCTTCAACTGGACGCTCTTTATCAGCCCGTTCGGATTCGCTGTTTGCCTCGCCTACGCGGCTGCATGCCTCGGCGTGATGAGTCTCGACGACCAAGGCAAAGAAATCAACGTCAAGAATTTTGTCGACGCATTCAAGTCCAAGCTCCCCGGCACCTCAAGAGGCGTCCAGGCCGCCGTCGTCATTGGATTTGCCGTCATCGGCGTATTCCTCATGAGCGGTCAAAAACTCTTGAACGACCCCGTTACCGCCCCATACTTCAAGCCGCTGAACGAAGTCGTGATGAGCATGACCGCCTCTAAGATTATCCCGAGTTTCATCTTGATTCTCGTTGTCATCGCCGCCACCCTTGCCGTATTCAAGTGGAAAGGAAGCACGCCCGCCAAGGTCGGTATCCTTGCGCTTATCGCCGGCATCGAACTCATGACCATCAACGGTGCGTTTATCCAAAACGTCGCCGCCAACGAATATATCCAGCCGAAAAACGGAGTCGTCACCGCCATCAAGGCTCCGTTCAAAGCGGACTCCATCAACACGCCGCGCGTACTTTCACTCTCCCGCAGCAAAGCACTCAGCGGAAACATTTTCCCGCAATACCACTTGCGTAACGCCGACGGTTTCCACGACAACGAACTTGCAAGCTACCGCGAATTCCGCGGCGGACAGGGCAATGCGAACTACCTTTTGAACATCAACAATCCGGAAGCAGCACACCCGTTCCTCGACTTGATGAACATCGGTGCGATCATATTCGATACGCAGCGCGGCACCACCTACATGCCGATTCCGACCGCCATGGGCGAAGCCTACATCTACGGCGAATCCACGACGATGGAAGATTCCAAAGCCATTGACGCTCTCAAGAACGGCTTTGCCTACCGCGAAAAAGTCATCCTCTCCGAAGAGCCGCAGAACAAGGGCGAAGGCGGAGTGGCCGAGGGCAAGGCAAAACTTGTCGCAAGCCCCAAGATGGATACGCAAGTGTTCCAGGTCGAAAGCGACCGTGCAGGCTTCATGGTCGTCGCAGGCAACTACCACCCCTACTGGAAAGCGACCGTCAACGGCAAGGAAGCCAAAGTCTATAAGGCATTCGGCGACCTCCGCGCTGTAGAAATTCCGAAGGGCAAGTCCGAAGTCCGCATGGAATACCGCTCTAAGCCGTTCCACGCATGCATCAAGGTGAGTATCTTCGCTGCGATTCTCCTTATCGCGTTTGGCGCATTCCTCTTCGTGAAAACAAAGAAAGCTCAAGTAAAATAACGACACAAGAATAGCATGCGAAATGACATAGCCACACCCGATAGATTTTTGTCCGTCAACGACACTATCGCGATGAAAGCTATCGCCATTTTGCTCATGCTCATGCATCATCTTTGGACATTTCCCGACCGCATTGCAGGCGGTCCGCTCGAAAACCTAATTACATATTCGAACTACCCCTTAACCGTCCATATCGGAGTCTTCGGGAAAATTTGCGTTTCCATATTTTTCTTTTTGGGCGGTTACGGACTATACAAGAAATACTTCGGCAAGCGGTACAATCTCGCAGAACGGCTGAAAAAGCTCTACTTTGCCTATTGGAAAATCTTTGTCATCTTCGTCCCCATCGGCTTCATTTTCTTTTCCAACCAAAATGCGTACTGCGCAGACGCCGGCGTCTATTCCGCATTTTCCTCATTTTCGATAAAAGAATTTCTTTTAAACGTTACAGGAATCGAATCGACATACAACAAAGAATGGTGGTTCCTGATAAATTATGCAATCGCCCTAGTCTTATTTCCGCTCATCCGAAAAATCGTTGACCGTTTTTCTGTCGGCGTCAACATATCCATCGTCGTTCTCGTGACCATTTTACTGACAGACATCTTTCCTTACGCCGCCTGCTTTTGGATGGGTGCCATCGTCGCAAAACACAGTCTATTCGACAAACTAAGTAAATTCATCCCCCAGAACAAAGGATGGAGCACAATCATCGACATATCGGTTTGGCTGTTCGTCATCGTCCTGAGACAAAAAATCACCGGCGACCAACTCGACATTCTCTTCGTTCCTCTTCTAACTATCACAAGCATTGACTTCGTCAGCAGATTGAACTTTCTCAAAAAATGCTTGTCCGCCCTCGGAACTCAAAGCACGAACATGTGGCTCACCCACACCTTTTTCTGCTACTATTTCGGCGTTACGGCAAAAATCGTTGCCGCCCCGAGATACGCAATCCCGGCGTTCATCATACTCCTTGCGATGAGCTATGCCGCATCCGTTCTCGTCGATAAGTTTTGGAAAAAAGCAATTTACTTCTTGAAGTAAACTTTGTTCACAAAACGGCCTTGTACTTTTTGACGAACGATGTAGCGGCCACGCGGGAGTGCATTCACGTTCGAACCCATATAAACGCCATTCATATCAAAAAATCTCGTAGAAGCAGCATCCACACGCAGGCGCATCGAACGCACGGGGCGTTTGGATTTACGAGCCGTAACATTCCCCGACGAATCCTTCTTGGCGATGTCGCCTACAGCATACAGCGGAGCCAAAGCCTCCGCCCACAAGTGATGCATCGCTTGTCCGCCGCCCTCCGCATTCGGATGGATGCCATCGCTTCCGAGCAATTCGGGATGTTCTAAGAAATAATTATAGAAGTCAGGTCCCTTGGGCAATTTGTTATCTTCAACAAGTTTATCGACAGCATCGAGGAACGCCTGATTGATTTGCCACCCCGATTTTTCGGGATTCGTCGCGATGATGCGAG
>CAMKLO010000063.1 GCA_946413655.1 uncultured Fibrobacter sp.
GCGTTTACTTTTCCGCCGAAAAGATCAGCCGCAAGTCGCTGATGGTCCCGAAAATTACGGAATACCTCGAAGGCAAGAAAAAATAAAGCCACCCTTGCCTCAAAAATTTCAACACTATAGCAAAATGGCTTCCGGGATTTACCGGAAGCCTAATTTTTATTTAATATTCAAATTTTGGTTATCTAATTATCGGTTTTTCCCACTTAAACACAGGGAAGCCATCGTTCACATCGTTATCATCACTAGTATAAATATTATCAAAAGCAAGACCATTCATAGTACTTATAAATTCATCGCTCATCATAAAATACTGTTCTTTTTCCAAAGCGCCATTCGCAATCAACTTACGGTCGTCTTGGACAAGATAGAACGAATTCACAGAAGTGTTAGATGTACCTCCATTCGTTGTATTTGAAATGCCCGCAGCCCTTTGATTGTTCGGAGCGATCAAGAAACCGACATTATAGCAAACCTTAATTGTCGAAGCCGCGTTGTTATTAAAGCCCGCAATCCCAGCAGTGCGATTAGTCTGGGTCACAATCATTCCTGAATTATAGGCGTAGTACAACCACCCATAGTTTTTATACCCGACAATACCACCTGCAAAATTAGAGCCCTTGACATAAGATTTTCTATTGAACACCTGTTGAATTTCAGCATAGTTCATTCGACCGACAATGCCGCCAACATATTGGTCTCCAACGATGTATGAATTTTCAATGCCAAGGAACAAAACATGCCCGCTATCACTTTTAGCAGAACCTCCAAGAGTTCCAATGAAACCGGCACGATCAAAAGCAGGCTTGTTCACATAAATACCAGAAACAATATAGCCATTTCCGTCAAACGTTCCCTTATAAATAATTTTATCCGTTCCACCACCAATTGGAGTCCATTCATTCAAAGAACTTTGCGGCAAAAGCAAATTTCCCTTGTCATCAACCATGTTATCTGGGTTAAGGCGAATATGCCGCATCAACTTGGCGTTAATTTTTTCTTCGCCTTTATTTGTAACCTGATCTGCAAAATAAGCCAGTTCTTCCGCCGTATAAATGAGCATGTAAGACTTTCCGTCTATATATTCAGATTCCGGCTTAGTCATTTTGCCGCTCCAAACTTTAGAGACGTTAGTCAATACGGTTGCACTACTAGAAGACCTTGCAACGCTGCCAGATGACTTTGCGACACTGCTAGAGGATTTGACTACGCTGCTAGAAGACTTAGCAGAACTACTAGAGCGCTGAACCGAACTGCTGGATTTTGCTACACTGCTTGAGCTTTTTGCTTTTTTCTCTGGAGCCCAGGTATATTTACCATCAACATAAGAACATGTATAATAGTCCACTTCTTCAGAAACAAAAATACGCTCGCTAATGTTTGAATTTTTACAAGCTCCAAGTTCAAACATTGATTCAACGCTCGTTCTTTTTTCACTAGAACTGCTTTTAATTTTGCTCGAACTACTTTCCTTTCCGCTCACCTGCGGAGTAACTGGCGAAGAGCTGCTGTCATCACCGCATGCGGAAAGAAGGGACATTCCCATGAGAGTCAATGCCCCGACAAGGCTAGTCCATTTAACTTGTTTACTTTTCATTTTTTCTCCATTGGTTAAAAATTCAACAATGGAGTCCACTTCATCCCGTAAAAGCGTTTTCGATCCGCACAAAAAAAGTGTGGAATCGAAAGCGCCCACAACAGCTGAGGTAACGACCAAGTAAACCTTATCGTCAATAGGCACAAACGACCCACACCACGCGGTGTGAGTTATGGCCCTATTCCTTGACGATGAAATTTGGTCGTTTTTCAGCTGTCAGAATAAGAGCGAACTCTAAATTATGTCAATGTAAATATAAGTAAATAGTGAAATTTTCCAAAGCCCCTTTTTTATATCGAAAAAAAATTCCCCATTCCCTTGCCAATAAAAACGTTCATTCCTATATTTTTTCGCATGAAGATGATTTCTGCAATTCGTTTCAACCGTTGGTGGTGGGGCTCTACGAAATAGAGTCCGGTTTTGCCGATTTCATCAAGTGTTTACAAAAGGCTTTCGGACTCCGCCGAAGGCCTTAATTTTTTATTTTTAACCGCAAATTTTAAACGTCCTAACCACTAACCACTGCTTACCAACCACTTCTTATGAACACCCTCACTCCTCAAAGCGCCGAAGGCGCGACCTCAAACCTCACAACCTCTTCCAACGGTTTCTTTGACAAGTTCGGCGGCAAGTACGTTGCCGAAATCATCCGCCGCCCGCTCGACGACCTCGAAGCGGCTTTCAACAAGTACATCCACGATCCGGAATTCCTCGAAGAGCTCCGTATCATCCAACGCGACTACATTGGCCGCGAAACGCCGCTGTACTTCGCCCCGACCGCAACGGAACTGTTGGGCGGTGCACAGATTTACATCAAGCTGGAAGGTCTCGCCAACACAGGCGCCCACAAAATCAACAACGCCATCGGTCAGTGCCTTTTGGCCAAGAAGATGGGCAAAACCCGCATCATCGCCGAAACGGGTGCTGGTCAGCACGGCCTTGCCACGGCAGCCGCATGCGCAAAGCTCGGTCTCGAATGCGTTGTTTACATGGGCGAGGTTGACGTGCGCCGTCAGCAGCCGAACGTTGCCACGATGGAAATGTACGGTGCAAAGGTTGTACCGGTTACCAGCGGTAGCCGCACGCTCAAGGATGCCGTGAACGAGGCGATGCGCGACTGGGCCACGAATTTCAAGAACACTCATTACGTGCTCGGTTCCGCCCTCGGCCCTGCGCCGTTCCCGGACATTGTCCGTACATTCCAGTCCATCATCGGCGAAGAAGTCAAGCGCCAGGCTGCCGAACGTAACATCGACATCGCCGCGGTTGTCGCTTGCGTGGGTGGCGGAAGCAACTCCATCGGTGTGTTTACGCCGTTCATCAACGACAAGAACGTGCGCCTGATTGGTGCAGAAGCCGGTGGCATCGGCCCGAACGTCGGCGAAAACGCAGCCCGCATGACGGGTAACGCCAGCCGCGAAGGCATTGTGCAGGGTTACAAGAGCCGCTTCCTCATTGACGAAGACGGTCAATCCATGCCGACGCGCTCCATTTCGGCAGGCCTCGACTACATGGGCATTGGCCCGCAGCTCGCCGCCCTCGGTGAATCTGGCCGCGTGGAATTCACGGCAATTCTCGACAAGGAAGCATTGGAAGCCGTAAAGTTCTTCGCCCGTAACGAAGGCATTTTGTTTGCCCTCGAAAGCGCCCACGCCGGTGCCGCCGCGATGAAGATTGCGAAGGAACTCCCGAAGGACAAGGCGCTGGTCATCAACATGAGTGGCCGCGGCGACAAGGACATCTTTATCACGAGCCCGGTGTTCCGCCCCGAAAAGTGGAAGGAATTCCTGAAGGCCGAACTCAAGCGCCTCGAAAACAACGAAGACATCCACGACGCGGAGATAATGAATAAATAGTAGACAGTAGGAAGTAGACGGTAGACAGTGATGTTCCGAATTCCACTTCCTACTTCTAACTTCCTACCTCCTACTAAAAACCTTTCAACAGCGGCAAAGCCGCGAGAATTTATTATGAACCTCATGTCTCATCTCATTGCCGGATTCCCGGACGCAGAAACATCCATCGCCATCGCCGACGCACTTGTGAAGGGTGGCGCCAACATCCTTGAAATTCAGCTTGCCTTTAGCGATCCAAGCGCCGACGGTCCGGCCATCCAAACAGCCTCCACCATCGCTCTCGAAAAAGGCTATTCCACCAAGCAAGGCCTCGCCATCGTGAAGAAGATTCACGAACGCCACCCTGAAACGCCGATTTACATCATGACTTACGGCTCGCTCGCCTTTACACCGGGCGTCGAGAATTTCGTCAAGATGTGCAAGGATGCGGGCGTTTCCGCGTGCATCATTCCGGACTTGCCGTTTGACCATGACGAAGGCCTCACCGAAGCTTGCAAAAAGCACGGCCTTGAAAACATCCCCGTGGCGGCCCCCAGCATGACCAAGGAACGCCTCGAAACGATGGCCTCCAAGGGCTTCAAGTACATCTACGCCGCCCTTCGCGCAGGCACGACCGGCAGCCAGACGGTCATTGATCAGGCAACGCTTGACTTCCTCGACACCGTCGGTAAGCACGGCGCCAAGGTGCTCGGCGGTTTCGGCATCCGCAACGGCGAACAGTCCAAGGTGCTCAGCAAGCATGTGTACGCTGTGGTCGCAGGTTCCGTATTCGTAAACATCGTGCTTGCAAACGCAGACACCGCCGAAGGCCGCGCAAAAGCCATCGCCGAAATCGAAGCCAAGGCAAAGGAACTCACGGGGAACTAAAATGTGTCCCGTAAAGGGATCCGTGTAAGGTGATCCCGGCACAAGGCCGGGATGACATGCAGGGATGACAATAACAAAAGAGGTCGGGTTTCCGGCCTTTTTTGATTTTCCATTCATCTTCGCTATCGACCATTCATCATATAGAAATTAGTCCTTTATCATAAATTACAGTTCTTTACAGTAAGACTAAATATTTTTTTGCTAGACTTTTGCTGAAAAAATATGCGTAAAATCATTATTCTAGTCATCATTTTTGCATGGATAACCGCGTGGGCCGAAGACGATATCATATCGCCATCCAATTTTGCACCACAGGCAATCGCCGCAAAACAAATCGCTCCAGGAGCATCACGTCCATTTTCATTCGCTAGTTCATTCGTCTTATGCAGCCAAAAGACAGATAAAGGCACTAACGCAGACTATTGCGAAACGCCCCATTCCAAAATTGAGAGAAACAAACTCGAATCACTTAATTTCCGTATTGATGGTAACATATATAATATAACTTGGCCCAAAACAGAAAACACAAAAGGTGCAGAAAACTGGAGTGGTCACTCATTTGGCGGAGGCTTATTCCTTAACGCCCATTACTCCTTTTTATTGGAAATAGGCGTCACCCCCATGCTTGTTCAATGGATTGGTCCCATTTATGTTGCAGCGGCCTACCAGCTTTCATTAGGACATTACTTTGGCACGGACGAAAAAAACAGCCTTGACACAAAAATAAGCCAAAACCTATTCACAGGCACCTTTAATTTGGGTGGCGGAGCCATGGGATTCATAAACAACCACGGGCTCGGACTCGGAGCACATGGCGGCATACGCCAGATACAGGTTTTAAATGCTGGTTATAAAGAATATACAGCCACCGATTACCGAACAGGCAACCGAATCAATCCAGAGTCTAGAGACAGCTACAAAATTAAGGAATGGATTTTTTACTACGGCCTCGACTTATTAACTTACACAAACTTGCCTTTACTGAACGAATCCGATAGCAAATGGCACTGCGGATTCATGACATCCATAGAAATGGGAATCCGAACAGAAAAGAATCCGTTAACTTATTGGTCTTTGTCTCTGAGTTTAATCATATGAAAACGATTTCAAGAAGTTGCTTATTTCCTTTTTTGCTGACGGCACTTGCCCTAATTTTTGCAGGATGCAGTTCCATTATGCGCCCACCTCCTGCGGCTGCCTATATGGACAGCTACAAAAGAGACAACGCTGTAACAAGTGCATCCATTTCTTTTTTCGCAGGGCAATTGGATAACGATTCAACAGAACGATCTACTTACAGTCACACAAGCCATGCGGAATGGTGGGGCGACGGAACATTTGCAAGATACATCAATGGCGGATATTTTACCTTCGGATGGGGTTTTGAAACATTCTCCCCATTTTTGCAAGCCGGATTCGTATCGCCCTACATTGGTCTCACAGGTTGGGGCAGCATATATTCCCTATTTTACACCCCTATTGCAGAAAAGGACAAAAAATCGTCACTCGCAAATTATGCCGGCGGTGGCATGCTCATTGAACAAATTCCCCTCAATGACAAATGGAAAATCGGCTTTACCGAGCACATATCAAGAAACGGTCGTGAACTTTATTATGTCGATGAAGACTGTGGAATGGAAATTGGATGCGGATGGCCTTCTGCCCGACCCAAATTTTATACCGAAGTCGGTGGCGGATTTTTCGTTTCCCGCACCATTAATGAAAACAGCAAAGTGTCTCTGGAGTTCCGCTATGGCCGGGATTTGGACGAAAAACGGAATCGAGTCGCCATCACTTTGGACTTCTGGGGCTTTTCAGGAGCCATCCCCGTCGGCGGAAACGACGTCATGAGAAAAATAGCAAACAAGAACATTGAGAAAATGAAATCATTGAAAACAACATCTACAGACAGTTTGCAAAGGACTTCTCAAAGCATAGACAAAAAAAATACAGGTTCACTCCACACAATTAAACGTCAATGGATGCGGATTGCAGACTCTAGCCAGACTTTATCCAATATATACACACCAACAGATTCCGTACTCGCAGTAACGACCAAAGGCATCTGCTACGACGAAAGCGCAAACACCGTGTGGTTAAAGCAAGATTATGGCGAAATAGTTTATCAAATATCCGCAGATTCTTTAGACTATTGCCAACTTATGGAACGCAAAAATCTATTCGGCAGTTCACTCTTAATCGGAACTTCATTTTTCCCAGCCGGAGGACTCCTTACAGGTAGTCTCGCAGGTGGACTTGCCATAGGCACTTTAGCAGGAATAGGATTTTGGGCAATAATAAACTTCGCCGCAAACCAAGAAGAACTAGCCCCGAAAGTGTATCCAGAACTCTGTTCCGAAAAGCACACCAAAGAGCAAATTATAAAATGGCTCAAGCAATACCCGTGTGGCGGGGAACTGAAAGAATAAAGCTTTCATTCCGGGGGCGTTGCGGGGGTGGCCCCGCAGTAGGGGTAGCGGCCCTTCGGCCCCTCGACAAGCTCGGGGACCTTATTTCGGTTGAAGAGCCGGCCGAAGGAAGCGAGGGGGATTCTTCCCCCTTTTTTATTCTAAAATTTCTATCTTTACGATTGAAACAAACGGTTACTAGATCCTTCGACTACGCATCTTCGATGCTCCGCTCAGGATGACTCTTTAAGAAGGATACTAAGCCCTAAACCCTAAAACCTATAACCTAAGACCTAAAAATGCTTTTCAATTTCGACATGATCCAGGGCGTGTATGCCCGCATTCCTGCCCGCGTTGAAGCTGCCCGCAAGCAGCTGGGCCGTCCGCTCACCCTCGCCGAAAAGATTATCTACAGCCACCTGATCGATGGCGCCGAGAACAGGACTTACGAACGCGGCAAGGATTTTGCCGAATTCCACCCCGACCGCGTGGCCATGCAGGACGCAACCGCCCAGATGGCCCTTTTGCAGTTCACCACCGCCGGCAAGGCCCGCGTGGCAGTGCCGAGTTCCGTGCACTGCGACCACCTGATTATCGCCCGCGAAGGTGTCGAAAAGGACCTCCCCCGCGCCAAAGAAGAAAGCAAGGAAGTTTACGATTTCCTCCAGTCCGTGTCTGCCAAGTACGGCATTGACTGCTGGCTCCCGGGTGCTGGCATCATCCACCAGGTGGTGCTCGAAAACTACGCCTTCCCGGGCGGAATGATGATCGGTACCGACTCCCACACCGTGAACGCCGGCGGCCTCGGTATGCTCGCGATTGGCGTGGGCGGTGCAGACGCCGTGGACGCCATGGTCGGCCTCCCGTGGGAACTCAAGTACCCGAAGATGATCGGCGTGAAGCTCACCGGCAAGCTCCAGGGCTTCGCTACCGCCAAGGACATCATCCTCAAGCTCGCTGGCATCCTCACCGTTAAGGGCGGCACCAACGCCATTATCGAATACTTCGGCGAAGGCGCACGCAGCCTCTCCGCAACAGGCAAGGCAACGATTGCGAACATGGGTGCCGAAGTGGGCGCAACATGCTCCACCTTCAGCTACGACGATTCCATGAGCCGCTACCTCCGCGCTACCGGTCGTGCCGACGTCGCTGACGCCGCTGACAAGATTGCCGCCGACCTCAAGGCCGACCCGGAAGTCGAAGCCGAGCCGGAAAAGTACTTTGACCGCGTCGTGGAAATCAACTTGAGCGAACTCGTGCCGCACTTCAACGGCCCGTTCAGCCCGGACCGCGCCTACGCCGTGACCGACATGGCAGAATCCCTCAAGGCCACCGAAACCAAGCCGGAATCTACGCCGGTCGTAAGCGCCGCCCTCATCGGCAGCTGCACGAACTCCAGCTACGAAGATTTGTTCATGGCCGCGAACATGATCAAGCAGGCCCTCGCGAAGGGTCTCAGCCCGAAGTGCCCGCTCCTCATCAACCCGGGTTCCGAACAGGTGCGCTACACCGCCGAACGCGACGGCCTCATCGACTTGTTCAAGCAGTTCGGTGCCACCATCATGACGAACGCATGCGGTCCTTGCATTGGCCGTTGGGACCGTGCCGGAGCCGACAAGAAGGAACTCAACACCATCGTCCACAGCTTCAACCGCAACTTTGCAAAGCGCGCCGACGGCAACCCGAACACGCATGCATTCGTCGCCTCCCCGCTCATGGCCGTGATTGCCGCCCTCTCTGGCGACATCCGCTTCAACCCGATGACCGACACCCTCGTAAACAATGAGGGCAAGGCCGTGAAACTCGACCCGCCGGAACAGTGCGAACTCCCGCCGAAGGGCTTCGAAGTCAAGGACGCCGGCTACCAGGCTCCGGCCGAAGACGGTTCCAAGATTACCGTTTCCATCAACCCCGAAAGCAAGCGCCTCCAGGCTCTCGCTCCGTTCGCGGCTTGGGACGGCAAGGACATCGCGGGCGCCCCGCTCCTCATCAAGGCCAAGGGCAAGTGCACCACCGACCACATCTCCATGGCCGGTCCGTGGCTCAACTACCGCGGTCACCTCGAAAACATTTCGAACAACATGCTCATCGGCGCCGTGAACGCATTCAACGGCGAAACGAACAAGGTTCTCGGCAACGACGGCAACTACAAGGAAGTCCCGGAACTCGCCAAGCAGTACAAGGCCGCAGGTGTCGGCTCCATCGTGATCGGTGACGAAAACTACGGCGAAGGCTCCAGCCGCGAACACGCCGCCATGGAACCGCGCTTCCTCGGCGTGAAGGCCGTGATCGTGAAGAGCTTCGCCCGCATTCACGAAACGAACCTCAAGAAGCAGGGCATGCTCGCCCTCACCTTCAAGAACGCCGCCGACTACGACAAGATCCAGGAACAGGACGTGTTCGACATCGTTGGCCTCACCAAGTTCGCCCCGGGTTCCGAGTTCACGCTCGTCGCCCACCACAAGGATGGCTCTGTCGATAACATCGCCTTAAGCCACACCTACAACGAACAGCAGTGGGCATGGTTCAAGGCAGGTTCGGCCCTCAACCTCATCCGCGCGAACAACAAGTGACGCGCCATTCGTCATCCTGAGCAAAGCGAAGACAACCTCAAAAGGCGAGTGTTGCGCCCATGCTTGCATGGGCATAACCGAGCCAAAGAGGTTGGGGCTTGCCCCATCCAGTAAAATTAGCGCAGACTCATCCGAGCCTGCGTTTTTTTATTCCCCTCACATAACATTTTTCAAAGTTGCCACGTTTCAAGAAATAATTAAATTTATCTTGATTCTCACGGAGCGACGCTCAAATTCTAGGAAAATGAACATGGCAAACAATCGTGAAAACTGGGGTTCCAAACTCGGAGTCATTCTCGCTGTCGCAGGTTCGGCAGTCGGGCTCGGCAACTTCCTCCGATTCCCCGTGCAAGCGGCTACAAATGGCGGCGGCGCATTCATCATCCCCTACCTCATCGCATTCGTATTCCTCGGAATTCCCTTGGCTTGGATTGAATGGACGCTCGGGCGCTACGCCGGTTACCACAACTACGGTACCTCCCCAAGCACCTACCACGTGATTTTCCATAAGAAAAAGTGGGCGAAGTACTTGGGCTCACTGGGGCTCCTCCCGCCGATTTTCATCATTTTCTATTACGGGTTTATCCAGTCGTGGATTTTGGCGTTCGCGTTCTATTCGGCGACGGGCACGTTGATGGACGTTGTCGCGCAAGGGCCCGAAAAGATGAAAGAATTTTTTGGCAACTACATCATGCTGAAAACTTGCGTCAGCGGAATCCCCGTGGCGATTATATTCTTCCTGATTACTTTTGCGGCGAACATGGTGGTGCTTTCGTTCGGCGTGCGCAAAGGCATCGAACGAGCGAACAAAATTTGCATGCCGATTCTCTTGATTCTAGGCCTCGTGCTGGTGGTGCGCGTGCTCACGCTCCCGGGCATCGGCAAAGGTCTCGCGTTCATGTGGAACCCGGACCTCTCCGAACTTGCAAGCCCCAAGGTATGGATGGCGGCGGCAGGCCAGGTGTTCTTTACCATGAGCCTTGGCATGGCCATCATCTTCTGCTACGCGAGCTACCTCAAGCCGAAAGAGGACCTCGTGCTTTCTTCGCTCACGGCAAGTGCTACGAACGGATTTGCCGAAGTGATTATTGGTGGTACGGTCGTCATCCCGATGGCAGTGCTTATCGCAGGCGCGAACATCGAGGAATGCGCGAAGCTCGGTACATTCGGCCTCGGATTCCAGACAATGCCTTACGTGTTCGGCACGCTCCCGCTCGGCGGGTTCCTGCAGACGGTCTGGTTCTCCATGCTGTTCTTCGCAGGCATCACGAGCGCGATTTCCATCATCCAGCCGCTCATCAGTTTCTGCGAAGACGACCTCAAGTTTACGCGTAAAAAATCCGTCACGACGGTCAGCACAATTACGTTTATCGGTAGCCTTACCGCTATTTTCGGCCTCGCCGCCGGTACAGTCGATGAACTCGACTTCTGGGGCGGTACGTACCTCATCGTGTTCGTAGGCATGATACAAGCAATCCTCTTCAGCTTTGTACTCGGGCGCCGCAAGGCAAAGGAAGCGCAAGCCAATGGCGACCTCCCCGCCGAAGTGGAATTTGAACCGGGCGAAAACGAAGCCTTCGCGACAATGAACGACGGTTCGCTCCTCAAGCTCCCACGCTTCTTGCGCCCCATCATCATGTATGTTTGCCCGATTTACCTGATAGTGCTTCTGATTTCGTTCACGGCAACGGACGGTCTCCCGTTCATCACGCTCAGCAATGTGGACCCGAACGCTACCGTTGAATTCCTCGGACACACGTTCCCGCAAGTCGGATTCACGTGGGCATTCCGCGGATTTTTGTTCGTACTGTTCGTGCTCCTGAACGTCGCCATCGCCTACGCCTGGCGCAAGGGCGGCCCGGCAGAAAAAGGCCGCAGCAAGAGCATCAAGAAAATGGAAGTCGGAAATTCTGACAACGCAGAGGAGGCATAACTATGGACGCTGAATTTACAACTGGCGGGCTCGTCTTCATGATTTGCGCCTGGGGCGCCATTACCGGACTCTGCGCATTCTGCTTCTACAAGGTGTTTAAGAAGTAACAGTCTGTTTCGATTCAGCATCGCTCAGTTTCCACGTCATTGCGAGCGAAGCGAAGCAATCTATGCGTATGGCGACCCGACTTTTTTAATTTTTCAATCCATCAAGCATCGAACGGAAACATATGATCCAAAACTTGTTGTTCCCGAACGTGCCGATGTTGAAGTAAAAGTAACATAATACATGTAATTTTCATCTCTATCATCAACCGTTGCAAAAGCAGCAGCCTCTTCAAAAAGTTCTATACCAGAAGAACCACTCATACCAGCAAAAACGACATCAAAGCTAGATTTGCCCGTACCGCCAACAGATTCGGCTAGTAAATCTTGAACAGAAGCGTTATTTAAAAGGACCTGCCATTCATCAAGGCTTGGTACATGCCACCCCGTCGGGCATATACCTTTATACGGGCGAACAGAATCAGGGAATGCCGGGAAGAACAAGCCCTTCTCCAGCGCATCGCCAAAACCCCATTGATTATACAGATTTCCATAAATCGAGCAATTTTCCCATTCATCATTTGGACACATGAAAGCTATTTCTCGATCTTCTTTCGTCAAAGCGTATGCCATATTTTGAGCCAGCCAAGTCTGGGAACCGATTGTAGCCGTCTTGTATTTTTTCCCGTCACGTTCATCCGTAACGGTATGCGTTGCGGCATCGTAATTCGCAGGCAACGAGGCCTTGACACTGGAACTGCTCTTTTCCACAGACGAACTGGACAACTTCGCCGTCACAGAAGAACTGCTCGCTGTATTTTTTTCAAAAGAACTGGATTTTCCTTTTGAGACAGAGGAACTGGACTCTTTCGCCGACTTGCCATTTCCAGAACTGGAAAGCTGAGCCGACACAGAAGACCCCGGAGTATTTTCAGGAGCAGGTCCCGAAGTCGAATCATCACCGCATGCAACGAAAAATAACGTTGCGAAAAGAAGAATTTTTAGTTTCATTATAGGATCCTTTATTTATTTTTTTATACAGGTGTAATATAATCAAGGAATTTCAACAATACATTTTTCTACTGGCATTTCATCGCATTCTTTTCTTTTATCCCAAAGCCATACAGTATAATGAAAAACAGTATCGTTTGTATCTTCCAAAACAAGTTGTTTTGCTTTACTCCAATCAATATTCGGCCCATTTCAAACAACATACAGGCTCGTATCCAATCCTACATACACTTGCGTTGTCAAAACCGTCTTTGAAAAAGCACTCATATCTATATTTTTTTTTGCCAACAAAACGCTATTTCCTGTTTTTTTAGTTTTCAGAAATATTGACACATGGTGTTTTCCTCTCAATGGTTTTCCGCAACTAAAAAGCAAATCAGTAGCAGCGAAGACAACATTACAATAATTTTGAGAAAAGAATCTCAAATGGCCATCTCTTTTGTATTCATTTTTTTCATTATAATTAGCCCAACTTACATCAACAGTATCTTCATCAAGAATATACACAAGATCGTAAGTTTCCCAGCCATTATTTACCCCATCAATAACTCCAACTATTGCTAAGTGTTCCGCCTGTTCATAATAATTGGCAACAAAACACGAGGAGAACAAAAAAGTCATTATCATCAGCAATAAATTTCTAACCATGCTTCAAACAACCCCTAATACCCCCAATAATTTCTGTATGCCCATGGAACAAAGTTACGATAACAAACACCTACACTATCATTTTGCAGCAGGGTGCCCCCAAGCTAGCACAATTCTTGCATTAGGAATGTTCTTTAAGTAATGACGCTTACGAACTCTAAATTTTAATAGGCCACCCTTTTCTCTATCGAAGCCTTTTGGAACATGTATCCCCATTAAATGGCGACCATTTATCGGACAACCATAATCAGGCAAAGCCGATGATATAGGCTCACCAACCAAAACAGTATCTGCAATATGAAAAGAAATCTCTAGAGAATCATGTTCAAGATAAAGTTCACTATCCGGCAATGTTAACGGATTTCCTCGTTCCCTATCAAAACAAAGCGAAAAATAACTTCCATACTTAATAAAAGGAACTTCGATAATTTGTTCTTCATCAGAATCAAGATTTATGGGATGTTCCCAAAGAATATGGTAAGTTTTCCAAGTAACATCGACCTTATACCCATCTACATTCTTGTAGCACCCCCCAAAAAACAACAATACCCCCCCCCAAAAAAAATGATTCTTACCATGCGAACCTCTGTAACGAAAAACTGTTGTGATAGCGAACGCCAATGTAATCGTCAAAAAAAACAATCAATGGACAAACAGCCACCAACGAATCCAATTAACCTCAAATAAAAATCTTTATCTTCATCAAATAAAATATACTTTAAAAATTGTAGGCCTCCCCAATAACTTCATCCCATGTAACATTTTGCAGCATCGTGGAGAACAGGAACACCCGTGGCGGATTATATTTCAATGACGTTTTTCTTACCGTCGTGGTAGGCAATTTTCATCGAATGCTCATATACAAGGGAAATCACACAAATCCATCAAATCGATGTCTCTAACACGGTCAACCGGAGCAAAGACTTTGCTATATTTACCCCAACATTTTGATAACTTTTTATTTCGAAAGGACAATTTCAAGCCTTTAGAGACGCGTTCGCTAAAGACAAATTGATTGCTATAAGCTTTATGAAACGTACAACCTACGCTGGCGCAATTCCGTATTACATTGCAATTTTTCTCAGTTCGTTTATGCAGTTGGGGCTATTCATCCATTTTCAACGCTGGATAACATTCAATTCCGAAGGAACACGATTCTTTTGGCTGAGCCTACTCCTTCAGTTCGCCATGTTCTCGCCAAGCATCATCATGATGCATGTCGCAAGCTATTTTGCCGGACGCTACCCCAAGAGCAAGGTCATGGGTTGGACCTCTATCGGCATGGCAATCTCGGTCTTGTTGATAGCGTTCTTCTTTGGCGATAGACTCGACTTTGGCGCATTTGCACTTTTGTTCCTTTATGGTATATTCCTGTCCATTTTCAATCCCGCCCAAATCGGCCTCATGAAGGAAATTACGGACGGGAGCAATCTTATTAAAATCAACGCGATGCACTTGATTTTGATGGCGCTGAGCATAACCATAATTTCAGCACTCACCTTCGACTACAGCCCCAACGACAACTCGAGCATCAGCTACACTCTTCTCCCCTTCATTCTTTCGGGAATCGCGCTTATCACGGCAATTTCGTCGTTCTGCATCCGCATCAACAAGCAGAACAAGTTCCTGAAGCTCCGCTCCCCCATGCGCAATTTTTCTTCCACTTGGTCAAACCCCATGCTCAGGCTCTCGATGCTTGGCATTGCGGCTTTTTGGGGCGTCACGCAGTTCATCATCATGATTTCGCAGAACATGACGGGAACGCAGAACACGACTCTTTTCCAGTGGACGTTCATCTTTACGGGTATTGCGTATGTCATCGGCGCTATCAGTGCTGCAAAATCTTCCAAGAACTTTGTTGAAACTGGGCTTATCCCCATCGCAGCCATTGCAACATCCATCACGATGGTCGTGACGCCGTTCATCAACAACCAATACATTCTTGCTTGTCTCTATGCGTTCATCGCATTCTGGGCGGGTTCCGCGTTCGTCATTCTCCGCACGGTCATCCAGAACGTCACGCGTCCTGACACTTCGGGCCGCATCCACGCCGTGTCGTTCATGATCCAGATGACATTCCTGTTCGTACTGCTCGGTTTCCAGGTCATCCTCTTCCTCATGACAGAGTTGAGTCTCCACAAGCAGTTGTTCTTCCTCGCCGTGATTCTCGCACTCACGTTCGTGTTCACGCTCAAGCGCACCCCGATGACGCTCCTGCGCGCCGGGCTCCGCTTCGCTTTCGCATTTGTATTCCGCTACAAGATCAAAGTGATCGGTTTCCAGAATATTCCTGAATCCGGTCCGCTTCTTTTGGTGGGGCCTCACTTCAGCTTTATCGACTGGGCGGTGCTCCAGATGGCAAGCCCCCGCCCGCTCCTCATTGCAAGCAACAGGAATACGTTTGCGGAATGGTACCTGCGCTGGTTCTCGCACGGCAAATCGCTCATCAACATCAACCGCCGCGACCCCAGCGAAGCCATGGAAAAGATTCACGAAGCGCTCCTCAAGGGCGAAGTCGTCGTCATCTTCCCCGAAGGCGAAGTTTCGAAGACCCCGTTTGTTTCCAAGTTCTCGCTGGACTACTCCAAGGCTATCGAAGGCACCGAAGCGCAAATCGTGCCGTTCTACATACAAGGTCTCTGGGGCAGCCGCTACAGCCACGCTTCGGAAAGCGTAAACCGCCCGCAGTATTTCAACCGCGTCATCAGCGTCGGATTCGGCAAGGCGATACCCGCCACCACCCCCGAAGACGTCATCCGCAAGGACCTGCAAATTTTAGGGACCGACATCTGGAACATCGCCATGGACCACTCCGCAAGCATCATTCCGCTTTGGTACCGTGCGATGCGCAAGCGCCGTTCCCGTCCGATTTTGATTGACCCGGCTGGCCGCCACGTGAACGGTTACGAAATGATCCGCCTCTGCCACCACTTCGGCAAAAAAATAAAGTCGCTCACCAGAAACGACCAGAATGTAGGCTTCATGCTCCCCACGAGCCGCGACGCCGCTCTCGGCATCATGTCTATTCTCGGCTGCGGAAAGACGACGGTCAACTTGAACTATACCTCGCCTGTCGATACGCTCATCGGATGCATCGACAAGGCTGAACTTTCTACAATCGTCACTTCGCATGCCTTCTTTGAAAAACTCTGCAGCAAGAACCCTGACTTCAAGCAGCTCGCCGACAAATGCCAGATGTTCTACATTGACGAAGAAGAACAAAAGATCAGCACATTCTGCCGACTCCTCGATGCGTTCATCGTCTTTGCGTTCCCCAAAAAGCTTTTGAGAGACCTCTGGTTTACGACGGCCAAGTTGAACGACGATGCCGTCATCTTGTTCAGCTCAGGCTCCGAAGGGCACCCCAAGGGTGTGGAACTTACGCACAAGAACGTGATTGCAAACGCACAGCAAGGCGACCATATCATCAAACTTCGCCGCACCGACGTCATGACCGACATTCTGCCGCTATTCCATTCGTTCGGTTTCACGATGACGTTCATGATGCCGCTCCTGGATGGCGTTCCGATAGTGCTCTGCCCAGACCCTACCGACATCAAGACGCTTGCCCGCGTGTGCGCCGAATACAAGGCGACCATCCTCATGGGCACCCCGACGTTCCTCCGCGCCATCGCCATCAACCGCTGGGTACACCCGATGTGCCTCGACTCCCTGCGCTTTGTAATCGCCGGCGCCGAAAAGCTCCGCCCCGAAATGCGCGAGACGTTCAAGCTCAAGTTCGGCAAGGATATTTACGAAGGGTACGGTTGCACGGAACTCACGCCGCTGGCAACGCTCAACGCCCCGAACGTTTTGCTGGACGACTTCTTGACGATGGAAAAATGCTGTGATCCATCGAGTATCGGAATGATTGTACCCGGTTCAATAGGCGCTATCATCAACCCCGAAACAAACGAGTTCTTGGCCCCGGGCGAAGAAGGCATGCTTGTCGTGACAGGCCCGCAAGTCATGAAGGGGTACCTCAGGGACGAAACAAAGACCGACGCTGTCGTTATCGAAATCGATGGTCGCCGTTGGTACAAGACCGGCGACAAGTGCACCATCACCGAAGACGGATTTATCA
Source organism: uncultured Fibrobacter sp. (assembly GCA_946413655.1). Taxonomy (GTDB): domain Bacteria; phylum Fibrobacterota; class Fibrobacteria; order Fibrobacterales; family Fibrobacteraceae; genus Fibrobacter. Next base: position 17,019 of record CAMKLO010000063.1, read on the forward strand.
AGATTCTCGGTCGCTACAGCCGCTTCGCGAAGCTCGGCGGCGAAATGATTTCGCTCACCGCTGTGGAACTCCGCATTGCCGAAACGGGCATCATGGGCGAACACGAATTCGCCATTACCGCAGTTCCCGATTCCGTCAAGGGCGAACGCATCGTGCTTCTTGTTAAAGGCGACGGCAACTGCGATCCCGAAGAAATTTCGAGGAGTCTGCGCAAGTCGGGCATTCCGCCGCTCATGCAGCCGGGTTCCGTATTCTGCGTCGAAGCAATCCCGAAGCTCGGCAGCGGCAAGTGGGACTTCAACGGAATGAAGAAACTCGCCACGGAATTAGTAGAAAAGAAGTAAACGCGGCTGCCGGCTGCGCCGCAGTTGGCGGTTGACGTCATCCTGAGCAAAGGCGTATCGCGCCGAAGTCACTTTGGTCACTTGGGCTTCAGCCCTTAGTGATCCATGGTCCCCCTTGCGGGGAGAAGGATCTCAAATGCTGAGCATCTTGTCATCCTGAGGACCAAAGGGACGAAGGATCCAGTTACAGTTCGAGATGCCCGCCAAGTATCTGAATCACGCCCGCATTAATGTCATGCCCCGCCTCGACGTCTTTGACCATTTAGAGCTTTAGCTCTTGCACCTCCTTTATATAAACGCTACTTATAGTCTTAGAATATACCCATTCACAAAAATGCGCGCGCAGTTTAATTAGCTTGCCATAAACGCCCCAAACGAACCACAATTATTGTATATTAAAGGCGCAAAACAAGGAGATTATATGAGTCAAATTGTCTCTAAATTCCAAGAACTGGGGCTAACGCTCCCCAACTGCCCAGCACCACTTGCAGCATACGTTCCTGCAACGCGCAGCGGCGACACGATTTACGTTTCAGGGCAACTCCCCTCCGTCAACGGCGATTTTTCCGCTTACACGGGCACTGTTCCTACGGAGCTTTCTGCCGAAAAGGCTAAAGAAGCCGCGCAGATTTGCCTTTTGAACAACATTGCAGCCGCCCTCACGCAGTTGAAAGCCGGCGAAACACTCCGCCTTGTGCAGATGCAGGGTTTTGTCCAGTCCGCTAATGATTTTCACGAACAGCCTGCGGTGCTGAACGGCGCCAGCGAACTTGCCGTGCAAATTCTCGGGGAAAACGGGAAGCACGCCCGTACCGCCGTCGGCGTATCGGCGCTCCCGAAAAATGCCGGCGTCGAAATCAGCTGCACGTTCCAAGCAATTAAGGAATAATTAAAGAACTAATGTGCGAATCCATTCGCGCATGCGAAATACGGAATAGCCCGAAGTTAGCGACTTCTGGGCTATTTTTGCACCCCACTCCGTCGCCATTTTCGCAGGATTCAACGGGAACCCGACACGGCCCAAATCCAGACGGTCTGCATCAAAGCAAGTATCTACAGTTACAATTCCCGTACGCGATTGAATTGTGTGGAGGCGGCAAGCATCATAGAGCCAACCAAAACGTTCATCATCGAGTTCGAATCGTTTTTCTTCGCGGCAGAGTTTTGCAAATTCAGCACCACGCGCCCCATGCTCGCGGTCGTACGCATCGTCAAAACGGCGGCAATCATGGAAAATTGCAAACAAACGCACCACGTCAATGTCGGCGCCCGTCTTTTGGGCAAGCAGCATTCCGTTGTATTCCACCTGATGCCAATGCTCAATGCCATGAACCTCGGACTCGTAGAGCCGATTCTCAAAAGCAAAGTTCATTAAAGCCGCGAAATCAATCATAATTTAGTAGGAAGATAGAAGTAGGCAGTAGGAAGTTTTTGGCGATGTCATGCCCGTCACCGAACGGGCATCTCCTTCTTTTGAAAGGAGAAAAGGCGATTCCCTCCCCATACGCGGATCATGACTACTAAGCAGCATAGCTGCAAGTAGTCAAAGAGATCAAGTCGGGAATGACATGCATTTTTACACTTCTGTTTACTAGGCACACTTATTTTCCGTAATTTTCCTTGAGGTCCATTAATCTTTGTAGCGCTTGCATCGGGGTCATTTCCTCGGGCTTGAGCCTGCGAATTTCATCCTTGAGCAAGAGCGTGTTTTCGTCCGGCGGGGCAAACAAGTCCATCT
>CAMKLO010000064.1 GCA_946413655.1 uncultured Fibrobacter sp.
AGGCCGAAAACGTAGGATTTCCCCTTGAAATCGATGATACCCGGGTGGTTTCCGTTACTGCGCGAAGAATGCGGCATGATGTCGCCCTTGTAGGTCCAGGGGCCCGTAATCTTGTCGCTCATGGCATACCCGATACCTTCGGCACAGCAGGTAGATGCGAAAGTCATGTAGTATTTGTTGCCATGCTTATAAACCCAGGGGCCTTCCTGGTAATCCTTGATTTTGGGGTAGGTGACGATAGAACCCTGAGTACTAATCATGTCCTTATTCAACTTGATCATGTACAAGTCGGGGTTGCCCCAGTACATGTAGGCCTGGCCGTCGTCGTCAATCCAGACGGTAGGGTCGATATCGTTCCAGTGCTCGCGCTGCCAGACCAGCGCCTTGTTCAAAGGTTCCTTGAAAGGGCCGTAGGGGTTGTCCGCCACCAGAACGGAAATGCCGTTGCCGTGAATGGGAACGTACATGAACCACTTGCCGTCGCGCTCGATGACCTGTTCTGCCCAGGCCCCGTTAGTCTTTGTGCTCCACTTGATGTCCCCCAGGCTCGCTACGGCACCGTGGCTGGTCCAGTTGACCATGTCCGTGGAAGTGTGCAACAGCCAGTCGTACATCATGAACCCGTCGGCATTGTCCTCGTCGTGGGTCGTGTACAGGTAAACCGTATCCCCATGGACATAGGGCGCCGGGTCCGCCGTATAGTTCGTCGTGATTACAATTTTCTGAGCGAAACCCGTACAAGCCAAGGCCAATACGGAAGAAACGATTAGGATTTTACCAAACATCTTGATCTCCATTCCTTGTTAATTCTTATCCCCAAAATAAAGATATAACGAAAAACACCCGAAAAAATTGGCGTTAAAAATTATGCTTTGTAGTTTTTACAAAAACAAAAATCCTCCGCAGGGGAGGATTTTACTGTCGATATGTCATTAAGATTGGCCAAATTCTTTGGTGTATCCGATGATTATTTTATCTCGTTACAAGATGATATTGATATTCGTAACTTGAAAATCGAAATTGCATCGGAACTTGAGAAAATCAAGACCTTTGTTCCGGTGTAAAAGGAAAGCCCGCTCACGAAATTGTGGCGGGCGAAAAAGCTGGGGAGGTGGGGATTACTTCCCAGAGGAGACGATGACCTTTGCGGTCTTCAAAATCTTATTCTTGAGCTTATAACCCTTCTGGAAAACCGTGACGACGTGGCCTTCCGGGATGGTATCGCTTGGCTGCTGCATCAGAGCTTCATGGAGGTTCGGGTCGAATTCCTTGCCGGTCGGGTCGATTTGTTCGAGGCCCGCGTCCGTGAGAACCTTGGCGAACTGGTTGTAAATCATCTGCATGCCTTTTTCGAAGGCTTCGAGATCTTTTGCCTTGTTTTCGCTGGCGAAAGCGCGTTCAAAATTGTCCTGGACTTCGGAAAGTTTTTCGAGGAGCTTGCCGTTTGCAACTTCGATGAGTTCAAGCTGTTCTTTGGCGCTGCGGCGGCGGAAGTTGTCGAATTCGGCCATCAGACGAAGGTTGCGGTCGTTGGCTTCGGCGAGTTGTTGTTTCAAAATTTCGGTCGGGTCTGGAGCCGCGGCAGGTTCTGCAGATTTTTCTTCGGCTTTAGGCGCTTCGGCGTCAGCAGGCTTTTCAGCGGACTCCTGAGATGCGCCTGCGTTGTCACTGCCGGTTGGTGAGCTTGTCGAACCATCGGCTTCGAGGTTCATTGCGTCCTGGGCGGCCTTCAGCACATCCTGTTCAAATTGAGCACGTTCAGCATCATTCGGTTCAACATTCTGTTCCGGATTCTTTTCTTCAGCCATGATATATCAATATTCCTTTAAAAATTGTCCGTACGGACATCTGTTTTACAATTTCGACCCAAAGATAGCAAATACCATGCCAATAAAAAGCATCAAAAAATGTTTTAATCTGAAACAATCATGTTCGAGAGATGCCCGCTCGGTGGCGGGCATGACAATTGTGATTGACTAGTAAGGATGTGCTCACCTTCTTTTCTAAATCGTTATTGCCGATAATGCGGATTATGTAAACTAATATTTCGTTTTTTATAAAAAAAACCGGACTTTCGCCCGGCTTCTGTATTCTTCAAAATTTTATTCACCAAACCACATGTCTTCAAGTGTTAAATTTCCGCTCTGCAATGCCGGACATATTTCTTGTTGATAAAATGCAACGTAATCTTCAATTTCATAAGTTTCATCAGCCGGCAAATTGGATTGATAGCTGAATGTCTGCCCCGAGCAGATGACATTCTTTATTTCGGAGTTTTTTTTGTAGGCTTCACAAACTCTTGCCAAGGTCGTTTCTTCTATACCCGTATATGCTTCCATTATCGTGTAATCGTTATTGTTTTTTGTCAATGTTGTGATTGCAGTCTTGCTTGGATATATAACGCTGACTTGTATTGTATTCCCGTTGGCTATGACGTTGCAGGACTGGACTGTTTCGCCGGAAGAACTGTTCGAATTACCGTTTTGAGAGGCTATTTCATTTTTGAGGCTGTTTATGTTTTTGAGAGTCTCGTCGTACCAGGTATCGCATTGATTTTTCAATGTTTCTTTTAATTGGGAGATGACAAAAGGCTTTTGCGATTCATTGACATTTGGAAGAGTTGATTCGAATGTGGCAACGTTATCCATGCATTTATATGTTCCATTATCCAAATCTTCTGCCAAGTTCTTCATCATGTTACACATTTTATCTTTTTGATTCAAAAAAAGCCCTGAAACTTCCGCTTTTCCGCGGTATATCGCTGGATTGTTGGTGTTTGCCTCTAGTTGTTGCCTCATGTAGGTTTCGTCGCTCAGAACGGAAAAGTTAAAATCTAGCGAAACACTATAATCCGTTGCATAGACAACGCATTTCATCGATGCCTGACTGCGGTCTATGTGACGTTCATAAATCTGGTCGCCTTTGATGTACGAATCTGGAGAAGTGCTGGAATCACATGCTGCAAAAATTGCGGCAAAGGACAACGGGAAAGCTATAAAGTGTCTCATTTTCAACCTCATCAATTTTTTTCTAAATATACAAACTGAACACAAACTAAATTTCTGCTTTTTGTAAATTTCGGATTACAAACTTTTTTATAACAAAGAAACTCCCCTATTTGCATTTTAAATAAATATCGAGAACGCGATAAAATGTCTGTATAATGATGCAAAGATAATTATATTTATTTTAGTAACAATGAATAGAGGGATGCATGTTTTCTCGTTTTTTAAATCATAAGAATGTCCTTGCTGTTTTTACCGCTGTTGCCGCTTTTGCGGTGATGTCTTATGCAGATGGGGTCCGTTACAAGGATCGTCTTTTTGCGGTCGAGAAGGCAAAGGACGTTTCTTATGCCAAGGACGTCCCCCACTTGAGTTCTCTGCATTCGCTGTCCGAAACTCTTCTTGAAGAAACGGACCAATACGTCTATTTTTACACCAACGAAAAGGATGTGGAGCTGAAGCCGCTGCTGATGGATATCTATACGCCGAAGGGCGATTCCGAAAAGAAGCGTGCCGCCGTTATTGTGAGTCATGGCGGGGCCATGGTCGCTGGTGCTAAAGACGATACGGACCAGCAGACTGTCACTTATTGCGATTCTCTTGCCGCACGCGGTTTCGTGGCAGTCTCCATAGAATACCGCATGGGCGTGACGCTTGAAGGGAGTGGCTTGACTTACAGCATTGACAGTGTCGATTTTGCGCGTTCCGTCTATCGCGGTGTCCAGGACATCAATGCTGCAGTTCGTTATATTCGCAAGAATGCCGACAATTTGGGCGTTGACCCGAACCGGATTTATCTTGTCGGGAATAGTGCGGGAGCGATTCTTTCCCTTGAAAATGTCTATATCACAAAGGAAAGCGACTTCCCCACTTACATCCAGAAAAAGGATGCTCCGGATCTTGGCAGTTTGAACGTTTATGGTGAACAGGGCGTGGATCCTCATGCGAACGGAGTCGTTGCCTTGTGGGGCGCCGTCCACAACCCGAACATTATCGGTGAAAACAAGACTCCGGTTTTTCTCGTGCACGGAACTGATGACGAAACAGTTCTTTTCAAGACGGGTCGTCCTCTCGCTAACGCAAGTTCCATGGTTCTAAACATGCTTCCAAACAGTATGGCGTTGATGGCGTCTTTGCTGAAATTGGATATCGGGACCCCTACCCTTTACGGTAGTTTTGTCATCGATTCCGTTTTAAAGGCGAAAAATATTGAACATGAAACTTATTTTGTCGATAAAGCCTATCACGAATTTTACGATGAAGTCGAATACGAAAAGCCGGTACGCACAAAGGTTTTCGATTTTCTTTACAAGTTAGCCACTTCGGATGCGGCATCGTCTATTGGAAAACGCGCCACGTTGGCAAGCGTCTCCAGAGTCCAGATGCTGCATGGCAACAGGAGCTTTATCGTTTCTCGCGGGATGGGACTGAAGTTTAATGTCGTTGACCTTCGCGGTCGTTCTGCGATGTCTGGCAAAGTTTCTGCAGGTGAATCTGTGGATTTAAGCGCCCTTAAAAATGGCGTTTATGTGCTGCGAGTGCAGGGAGAGCGTGCAATCCGCTTTGGTTTAAGCCAATAGTTTAATTTAATTTAATTGCGAAACGGTTGATACAGTTTGCTTCTTGAGTTCATTTAGTGTCGTTTGCTAACAAGCCTTACGAACCTATATTATGAATGGTACGTGGGATACTTATCAAGATGATATCCTGGAGGATAAATGAATATCAAGAAAACCGCAGTCAAGGGTGCTCTCGCTGTAGCCGCAGCCGTGGCCGCACTCACCACTAATGTCAGTGCAAAAGATTTTAGCGGAGCAGAACTTTATACCCTGCAAGAAGTCCAGTACGGCAAATTTGAAGCCCGTATGAAGATGGCTGCAGCATCAGGGACGGTGAGTTCCATGTTCCTCTACCAGAACGGTTCCGAAATCGCCGATGGAAGGCCCTGGGTAGAAGTGGATATCGAAGTTCTCGGCAAGAATCCCGGAAGTTTCCAGTCCAACATCATTACCGGTAAGGCTGGTGCGCAGAAGACCAGTGAACAGCATCACCAGGTCAGTCCGGCGACCGATCAGGCTTTCCATACATACGGTCTCGAATGGACTCCGAATTATGTTCGTTGGACTGTCGATGGCAAGGAAGTCCGCAAGACGGAAGGCGGTCAGGTTTCTGCTTTGACAGGAACACAGGGGCTCCGATTCAACCTTTGGTCTTCGGAAGATCCGGGGTGGGTCGGCCAATTCGACCAATCCAAGCTTCCGCTTTTCCAATTCATTAACTGGGTCAAGGTTTATAAGTACACGCCGGGCAAGGGCGAAGGCGGCAGTGACTTTACGCTCGATTGGACGGACAATTTCGATTCGTTCGATGGTTCACGCTGGGGCAAAGGCGACTGGACATTTGACGGCAACCGCGTCGATCTTACCGACAAGAACATTTATTCGAAAGACGGCATGCTGATTCTTGCCCTCACCCGCAAAGGACAGGAAAGCTTCAACGGCCAAGTTCCCAAGGATGACGAACCTGCACCGGTTTCTTCTAGCTCTGTCGCGTCCAGTTCTTCAAAGGCTGTTTCATCTAGCAGCGTGGCGGCGAGTTCTTCGAGTGTCGCCTCTTCTAGCAGCCAGGTGACTCCGCCCAGTTCTTCCAGTGAAACGGATGCCATTCGCGCATTCCGCACGACTCCGGCGGTTGCCAAGGAACGCCGTGGCCTTGTGAACGCCAAGGGCGCAAAGGTTTCTCCGAACGGTCACAAGCGTTACCGCGTGAATTTTGAATACTAGTCGTATCTGATTCTCTTTATAATTCTTTCTTTTGCAATGACCATACGGCTCAAACCGTATGGTTTTTGTTTTATGTTCCGAAAAAGTATTTGATGATTAAGGGTTGACTTTCTTTTTGGCAAAAAAAGACTCTTTTTTTATTTTTTGACACTAAACTGTCAAAAATCTTTTGTATTTTTGTTCCCGAAAATTCAAAAAAATAGGATAGTAATATGGCTTATTTGAATAAGGTTATGCTTATCGGTAATATCGGCAAGGATCCGGAAGTTCGCGTCAATCCCAACGGCGGTCGCAAACGAGTCACTTTTTCGCTTGCTACATCTCGTCGCTACCGCGACAATAACGGTGAACAGAAGGAACAGACGGACTGGCACAATATTGTTGGCTGGGGAAAAATCGCCGATATCGTCGAACAGCTTGGGATTCGCAAGGGTATGAGCCTTTATGTCGAAGGAACTTTGACAAACCGTAGCTGGACTGACCAGAACGGACAGAAGCGCTATAGCACGGACGTCAACATGGATACGTTCCAGCTTCTCACTCCGCGTGGCCAGGGCGGTGCTCCGGCTGCCGGTGGCTTTAGCCAGACAACCGGTTACCAATCGAATAGCTTTAATGGTATGCAGCAGAATAGCGCTCCGTCCTACGATGCCGGCATGGCCGAAGAAGATGTCGATCTTCCGTTCTAATTCACGATTTTCTAAATGAATCAGGGAATTGCTGAAATAACACTCATCTATGCGTTGCCGTTAGGAATTTCGTTTGTAACGTTATTCACTACGGCGGCGGCTCCTGGGCGTAATACGAAGGTTGTAGGAGCAATACTTTCTACACTGACAATTGTGATAGACTGTTTGTTCTACTTCGTCAAGAATACCATCATTGTACAAAATGTCGAAGGTGGTATTTTGCTTTCGTTCTTTTTGCTGTTCCTGTTCGGTCTGCTTTGCCTAGTTCAAAGCGAGGAATGGTCCACCCGAATATCGTTTCTCCTTTTTTCCATGTGCATGCTGACCGGCCTTATTGGAACAGCGTGCTTTGAACATCCGACTTTGGTTCTCGCATCTTCGTACTCCCCTGCAGAAGTTGTTTCTGCGAACAAGAAATTCGAGGACTATATTTCGTCGTTCGACAAGGTCGATAGTGATAAGGCGAAGTCGGGAGTACGCGCTTCTACGGGCAAACGCGATGACGATGAATCGGATGCCGACGACGATGAAGAATATACTCCAGAAGTGATGGGTCGGCTTGATGGCTATGCAGAAAAGGCCGAAATACTGACGGGAAAGATGCTAGACATTGTCCGTTCCATTGAAACCTTCCAACCGATGGAACCGAACATCAGCGAAATGAAACGTGAAAGCATAAGCCAGCAGGCGCTTGCTCTCAACAATAAGGCAACGTCGTTGAACCGCAAGGCTATTGGCTTGTTCCATCCGCTACAAGCTCGCGATGCACATGCTGAGCTGGTCGAGGCTTCGGAAGCACTCCGGACTGCGGCCCACACATTGTACGCATCCTGTCTGCAAGAAGACCCAGGCGAACAGACTCAGAAATTTATGCAAGCCCGCAAGATGATGTTGAACGCCAAAGGGCACATTGACCAATTTAATAAGCTTATACAAAGTTTAAAATGAACAATCAACCTCAACAATAAGAAACAAAGGTTAAATCTATGATTCGTAACGTAGCGATCATGGGCGCCACCGGCGCAGTAGGTCAGGAACTCCTCAAGATCCTTGAACAACGTAACTTTCCTCTTCAGAACCTGAAACTTCTCGCCTCCGAACGCAGTGTTGGCCGCGAATACAGTTTCAAGGGCGAAAAGCTCAAGGTTGAACTGACTTGCAAGGACGCTTTCAAGAACGTTGACCTCGTGCTATCTTCTGCAGGCGCAAGCGTTTCCAAGGAATTCGCTCCGATTGCTGTTGATGCCGGCGCTGTCGTTGTTGACAACACGAGCTTCTTCCGCATGGATCCGAACGTTCCGCTCGTTGTCCCGGAAGTGAACCCGGAAGACATCAAGCTCCACAAGGGCATCATCGCTAACCCGAACTGCACGACTATCATGATGGTTGTCGCCCTCAAGCCGATCAATGACTTGAGCAAGATTAAGACCATCCACGTTTCCTCGTACCAGAGCGCAAGCGGAGCTGGTGCAACTGGCATGGCCGAACTCAAGCAGCAGTATCAGGAAATCGTCGAAGGCAAGCCGGTCACCGTGAAAAAATTCGCCCACCAGCTCGCTTACAACCTCATTCCGCACATCGACGTGTTTACCGATAATGGTTACACCAAGGAAGAAATGAAAATGTTCAACGAAACGCGCAAGATTATGCACAGTGACGTCCGCTGCGCTGCCACTTGCGTCCGCGTTTCTGCTCTCCGCTGCCACTCCGAAGCCATCAGCTTCGAAACGGAACGCGCTCTTTCTGTCGAAGAAGTCAAGAACGCAATTAAGAACGGCGAAGGCCTCCAGCTTTGCGACGACCCGGCAAACAACGTTTATCCGATGCCGCTCAACCTTATGGGCACCGACGATGTCTATGTTGGCCGTATCCGCAAGGACCTCGCTTGCGAAAATGGTATGAACATCTGGATTGTTGGCGACCAGATCCGCAAGGGTGCTGCCCTCAACGCAGTCCAGATTGCAGAACGCCTGTAATTGACATCCTCGGCTACAGCCGAGTATGTCATCCTGAACCCGAACGGGTGAAGGATCCATCCAGTCATTTCAAAAACAAAGAACGCCTCCCAAATGGGAGGCGCTTTTTGCAAACTGTTGTTGCTATTAACTATTAGAAGCGTATCATGGCGCTGAAATCGATAAATGTGCCGTCAGCCTGGAAGAAGTTGCCTGCACCAGTGAAGAGCTTGTCGCCGAGGCCGAGTTCAACAGCGAGGAAATCCTTGTACTGGTAACGGAAACCGACAGAGGCGACAACGGGGAACATTTGATCGACCATGGTGGTAACGTCTGTTTCGTTGTCCTTGTTGTAGCTGAAGACGACCCAGTTGTAGCCGGCTTCGCCGTAGAACATGAAGTTCTTTTCTTCGCCAATGAAGACTTCGCCCATCATGCTCGGCTGGAGAATTGTCGTGATGCTGAAAGCGTCATTTGGATCATCCATGTGCTTGTAAACGAAGATACCGCCGACGCCAATCAAGACGCGGGCGTTATCGTTTTCAAGGACAGACACGCCTCCACGGACGTACGGATCAATCTGCCAGTAGGAATCTGGTTCGCTAGCTGGATCGACTTCCCCTTCGACTTCGATTTCGTTCAGGTAATTGAGGAAACCTACACCGGCTGTCCAAGTGAAGTTCTTGGCTGTAGGGGCGTTCGTTAGGTTCAAATTGAGCGAAAGGCTGTTGTAGCGTTGTTCAACTTCGTTGCCTGCATCGGGGTCCAAGTGAACCTGATTTTTCTTGGTCAGCCAGTCGCCTTCCAAGGCGAGGTTGTAGCCCATGAATCCCTTTGCGATGGCGAAAGCCCAGTCGTCACCGCCGTTAGTCGTGCTTTGGACGGCGTTGTCGTTGCTTACCCTGTTACGACCGAGACCCGCTCTTAAATAGAAACCGAAGCCCGGTACTGCATAACCGAGAGTAAGTCTGCCGAGTTGGCCGTCGTCAAGCGGTGCTTTTGAAATGTCGAATGCCGTAAAGAACGAACCGAGAGAGACGATGCCCATTTCATTGGTGGGTTCGATGTAGAAGAACTTGCGGTTGGCAAACAAGTTCGGATAGCGGAGCAGGAGAGTAATGTTGTTCGCTGCCGCCATGTTGCTGTTCATGTTGTAGGATTTGCCATGCAAAATGCTGTTGAACGAAGAGCGTTTGGATTCCTTCGGAATGTCCGGAGCAACGAATGGTACTGGAGCAGTGAGGTCGTTGGATGCTGCAGCCTGTTCTTCCTGCTTCTGGAGTTCTTGTTCGCTCATGGATTGAGCTGTTGTCGTAGAGTAGGTTCCGGTATCAGCAGAAGCATCCACGTATTCCTGCGCGAAAACGGTACCGAGACTAATAAGGCCTAAGCCAAACATCGTTTTTAAATTCATTATTTGATTTCCTATAACGATTTATTGTTTCGTGTAATATGAATATAATTTTTTTTTCGTATTTCAAATCTGAAATTTAAGTTTACCAGCTAAAAGGACTTAGAGTTTGGAACGATTTGGTGGCAAGCCTCTAAATCCTCGTTACGAAACATCCCGTAATTTGGAATTTGTTGTTTTTGATGATGTGCTATCCTAGATTCTCAGGATTGAGGCATTTAAGCTCGTCAACCACAAAAAGTCCGTCCTTGCGGATGAGCTTGTCGTCGAACCAGATTTCTCCGCCGCCGTATTCCGGGCGCATAATCAGCACTAAATCCCAATGGATTGCGGATTTGTTGCCGTTCGGGGCGTCTTCGTAGCACATGCCCGGCGTAAAGTGGATGCTGCCTGCGATTTTTTCGTCGAACAGGATGTCGCACATCGGCGAAAGCACGAAGGGATTGAAGCCGATGGCAAACTCCCCCACGTAGCGAGCGCCTTCGTCCGTATCGAAGATGGCGTTCAGGCTCTTGTTGTCGCCGGTTTCGCAAGTCGCTTCGACAATCTTACCTTCCTTGAATACGAGGCGGATGTTGCTGAACTGTTTGCCTTCGTAAAGCGTCGGAGTGTTGTAGTGGATGACGCCTTCGATACTCCCCTGCACCGGTGCCGTATAGACTTCTCCGTCCGGGATGTTCATGTTGCCGCAGCATGGCACTGCGGGGATTCCCTTGATGCTGAACGTAATGTCGGTATCTTGTGCCACGAGACGCACTTTGTCCGTTTTGTTCATGAGGTCCACCAAGGCTTGTGCGGCGCGTTGCATTTTCGGATAATCGGCAAGGCAGGCTTTGAAGTAAAAGTCTTCGAACGCTTCAGTGCTCATCTTGGCGCCCTGCGCCATCGACGGGTTCGGCCAGCGGAGCACGCACCAGCGCGTATTGTTTACGCGGTAGTTCAATACGTCCTGTATGATGGTTCTGTACGTGAGCATTTTCTTGTCGTCGATGTCGCAGTTTTCCATGGCGTTGTTCATGGCGCGGATGGAGAGGTACGCTTGCATTTTCTTCATTTCATCCATCGCAAGTTCGGCAGAGAGTTTCATTTGTTCATCGGATGATGAGCGGATAATTTCGCGACGGACGCGGCTGTTAAAATTGTGAACAAAAGCGTTCCCGCCAGCTTTGGCTACCGCTTTGATAAGTTCGGTCGAAAGTTCGTCCGGCGTATCGGTCGTTTCTATTAAAATGTTTTCGCCTGCCTTGAGCGTTATGGCGTTGTTAATCAAGTTTTCAGCAAGTTGCGTAATGCGAGGATCTTTCATGATTTTAATACCCTATGAATATATACAGAGAAAGCCGACGATAAAATCGCCGACTTAAATTTAAAAATCTAATTCGTTCGTTTCTACTCCAAAAGGTCACTCAGTAAATGTAAATGGGATTGTTACAGTCGTATTTCCCGATTTGACCTTGCCAAATGCCCAACGGGCAACCGTGTTCTTGATTTCATTATCGAATTCGTTATAACCAGTTGTTGAAGATACCAAGGTTATATGGACGATTTCGCCACCCGGCGCAATGGTAAACCGCAAAGTGACTTTACCCTGGAATCCAGGTTTCTTTTTCAGGTGCTTGTTGTATATATGGCGGAGTCCAGGAGTCCGCTGACGCACGATTTTCATAATGTCGGATGCGGAACGGGACGAACCCGCTGAACCCATATCGATTTCGTTCGGCTGGGGCGGTCTAATGTTGCCTTTCATCGATTTTGTCACCAAAGGTCCTCCTGCACCGCCTTTCAGCGATTCGAAGAAGTCTCCGGCGCCACCGCTTCCTCCGGATGCGTAGCCCTGATTGAAACCGACATCCGGCCGACCACGGCGTTCTGCACCAATGGTGTGATTCTTGTTTCTCGATAAACCTGTAATTCGATTCAGTTTTTCAAGGTCGCTTTTGAAGTTTTTGCCCAATGCGGCGAAGGCGTTATGACTTGCGTCATTAGGATTCAATGATTCAAGAACTTTTAAAAATCCCATGTTTTCCGGAGCGTTGCGTTTACCGCTTCCCTTCGGTTTTCCTCCCCCGCCTTGATGCTTGCGTTTGACATCAGGCAATTTTTTTCGTTTGATGTCGGGCTTTTTTACCTCCTTTGGTGGTGTGTCCATCGTTATTTTTGTGACGATTTCTGTTGGCGACACCGTATCGAAAATTACGTTGTCGATAATACGTTCATACGTCGATGCCCAGAAACCAAGCGATAACGCTACAAGAAACGATGCACTGGCAATGCGCATCATTCTCTTGTCGGAATCTGGCATCAGCGACGCAATGAACGCGTCCTGTTTTTGTTTTGTCGTTTTCATTGTGTTATCCTCCATTTGAGATTAAGTGGGGTTAATTTTTTTGACAAAATTTCACTAACCGCCTCGTGGACGAGCCGTTAATTTTTAAAGAACAAACCTCTGGAGAGGACTTTTGTGGAAAGCCCTTTCAGCGAAGTATTACGCAAAGATATCGAGCGGATACGTTGCGTAATTCGGTACGCAAATCATAAACGCCAGGTCAAAGCGTAAAAGCAACAATGTCAGAAATTCAAAACCATCCAATAAGAGATTTACTTTATTCGTTCCTTTGTTTCTTTGTTCGAACTAGGGAATGAATATCACCCTTACACAACCTTAAATTACCAATTAAAAAAGCGTTTAGAATACGATAAAAAGTAAAGATTTTTTCATAGAGAGAAATGTAAACTCAGATAAAATAAGACAATGCCCGCCGTTGCTGAAATGACGCGGAATTGTGCAATTTTTCGTCGTTCAAGTTTTTTACAAAACTTATCCCAGTATATTTTATTCCAACTTAGATTGAATTGTGGTTTTAAAGCCTTATTTTGGGGTTATCGTGGCTCTTTTTCTTAAAAGTTACCTATATTTCCAATATCATGAAACTTTTATCTACTCCTCCTGACTTAAATAAGATTGCTCGCCCGAACTGGATTGAAATCAACCTAGACGCCCTCTGCAACAATATTCGTTTTATCAGAAGCCAGATTCCGGCTTCGACAAAGATTTTACTCCCTGTCAAGGCGGACTCTTACGGCCATGGCAGCCTCGCCTGTTCTTTTGCCGCCAAGTTTGGTGGCGCTGACTATTTGGGAGTCGCCCACATCAGCGAAGGCATGCTGCTCCGTCAGTACGGCATGGACTTGCCGATTCTCGTGCTTGGTCCCTGCACTCCGGCGGACTTCGCCTACTTTGTCGAATTCCAGCTGACGGCGGCGATAACGGATCTTCGCACCGCGATGGCTTTTGACCAGTTCCTTGGCGAAACCGGTACGACCTGCAAGGCGCATCTCGCGATTGACACGGGCATGAACCGCTACGGCTTTGATGCAGAAGACTTCAACAACATCCGTGCGGCTCTTTCTCTCAAGCACCTCAAGTTCGAGGGAATGTTCACGCACCTTGCTACAGCCGACATGCCGGGGAATCCGAAAACAGAAATTCAAATCCAACGTTTTTCTCGACTCGTGGATGTCTTGGATGCCGACGGACTCCGCCCCGCCATTTGCCACTGCTCCAGCTCGGCAGGTACGCTCACGCACCCCGAAAGTCACTTTGACATGGTGCGCCCAGGCCTCGCTCTTTACGGCTACAACTGCATGGGGGCGGCTCCTTCCCCATGGCCCATCAAGCCTGTCATGAAGATTAAATCGACGATCCGCCACGTGCACGACGTGAAACCCGGCGAAACGGTGAGCTACGGCGGCTACTGGGCGGCACAGCAGGTGACTCGCATTGCGACCATTGCTATCGGTTACGGCGACGGCTACCTCCGCGGCGAATACAACAAGGGGTTCGTCTTTATCCGCGGCCAGCTCTGCCCGATTCTTGGGCGCGTCTGCATGGATGCGACGATGGTTGATGTCAGCCATATCCCGGATGTCCAGGTTGGCGAAACTGTTGACGTTGTGAACGGCGAACTCGATTTCCGCATTTCAATGGAAAGCGTCGCCGATGACCATCACACGATTCCGTACGAACTAACGAGTCGTGTCGCACGTCGCTTGTACCGCAAATACTACTGGAAAAACCGCCTTGTGCGCTGGGACTATCTCAAGGAAGAATTCGGCGTCAAGGAGTACAAGGAATACCCCTTGCGCTAGGAGATGTATCGCATGGTATGAGATTCGACGACCCGAAATTCGCAAAGATAAGCCACCGGAATGTCTGGGGCGAATGGACCTTTATCTTCGAAGGTTCTAAGCTTTGTGGCTTAAGATTTCAGGATTCGTCGGATGTGGCAAAAGCGGTTTCACCAAGCAGTTTACGGGCTTGCGCTTATGCAAGTCCTGATTCGGAATCGGGTGTTCTCAGTCGCACACGCAACGCATACCGTAAGGCTATCAACGAACTTAATTTGTACCTTGCCGGTAAAATTTGTGAGTTTTCGATTCCTGTAAAAATTTATGGAACCGATTTTCAAAAAAAAGTTCTTGAGGTTACGCGGAATATTCCGTATGGAAAAACGTGGACATACAAACAAGTGGCCGAAGCTGTTGGCCATCCACAAGCGGTTCGCGCTGTCGGGAATGTTTTGCATCGAAATCCGATACAGGTGGTCATCCCCTGCCACCGTGTGATTGACAGCCGTGGCCGTTTAAGCGGCTATGCTCTTGGTGTGGGCTTAAAAAGAAGGCTCCTCTGCATGGAAGGCGCCATTCCTAACGAGTTAATGTTTGATTCCTAACGTCATACTGAGTTCGAAGAGCGAAGTATCCAGTTAAATTTTTGGATTTTTCACTACGTTACGCTTGTTCCGGATGAGACGTTACATTAGAAAGACTTTGACTAATAACTAGTAACTAGTAACGCATCATGCGCATTGGAGCGCACCAATCATGTCATAGACCTGGGCTTCTATGCTCAAAAGTTCCATGTCGTAATTGGGCGACCATTCCAAAATAGTTACGTCGTTATTTTTAGCGTATTCGTGGAACAGTTTGGCATCGGCGACAGAATTGCTCAATAGAACTGGACATGTGTTGTTATGGATGTCGAGGCTTTCGATGAGTTTGTCGGAATTACTTCCGTAAGACATGTTAAAGACAAAGTCTGCGTGTGCACAAGCTTCATCGATGTCTGCGGGTTTTGAATTTGCATCGCAGGCAAAAATTTCACCAATCTCGATATTAGCAGGGGAAAAGACACCGTCTTTGATGTCCTTAAGCGTGGAGAATAGCCCATGCCCTAGAATTGTGTCGGCTCCCCAAATTAAAACATTCATTCACACACCTCTATTTTTTACAGTAATTGAAAAAGTAGCGGTTCTTTACTTTTTTATTACGCGCTGCATATATAGCAAAATATTTTGAATTTCGGAATGTTTTTTTAATAATTCCGTACGTTGATTTGATGAATATCACACTTCAAAAAAAACACAATATCAAAAAGAAAAATCCCCGTTGGAGTCTAAAATCATCTTTTTTTGTAATTTCTAAGCTCTAATTTCTTAGCTCTAAGCTCTATTTTTCTATATTAGGAGTCGTAATTTTTTAACCCTGCCTATGCGACAATCACTAGGCAAACTCAAAAGGAATAAATAATGGCTGACAATCTGTCCGTCCTCGGCAAGGCCCGCAAGGCCTACCAGCCGAAACTCCCCGCCGCTCTCCGCGACGGCGCTCTCAAAGTTGCTCTCGTGAAGGGCAAGCCCACCGAGTCCGTCCGAGACCAGGCCAAGATCAAGGCCCTGTTCCCGAACACCTACGGCGCACCGTACATCGGCATGAAGAAGGCCACCAAGGCTGCTGCCGGCAAGGCTCTCAACGTGGGTGTGGTGCTCTCCGGTGGCCAGGCTCCTGGTGGACACAACGTGATCGCGGGTATCTTCGACGGTATCAAGAGCATCAGCAAGAATTCCAAGCTCCTCGGCTTCCTCGGCGGTCCGTCCGGCCTCGAAAACGGCAAGTTCATCGTGATCAACGAAAAGATCATGGACTCCTACCGCAACACTGGTGGATTCGACATCATCCAGTCCGGCCGTACCAAGCTCGAAACTGAAGAACAGTTCAAGAAGTGCATGGCCGTTGCCAAGGCCCAGAAGCTCGACGCTATCGTGATTATCGGTGGTGACGACTCCAACACCAACGCTGCTGTTCTCGGTGAATACTTCCAGGCCAACGGCGCTACCTGCGTGGTTTGCGGCTGCCCGAAGACCATCGACGGCGACCTCAAGAACGAATACATCGAAACCTCCTTCGGTTTCGACACCGCCGTGAAGACCTACTCCGAACTCATCGGCAACATCATGCGCGATGCCAACTCCGCCCAGAAGTACTGGCACTTCATCAAGCTCATGGGCCGTAGCGCTTCTCACATCGCTTTGGAAGCCGCTCTCCAGACCCACCCGAACATCTGCTTGATTTCTGAAGAAGTCAAGGCCAAGAAGATGAAGCTGAAGCAGGTCATCAAGTACGTTGCAGACATCGTCGCTGCCCGTGCTGCTGACGGCAAGAACTTCGGCGTCTGCCTGATTCCGGAAGGCCTCCTCGAATTCATCCCGGATGTGGGCGTGCTCATCTCCGAACTCTCCGAAGCCCTCGCCCACCACGAAAAGGAAGTCGAAGGCCTCGACACCGCTGCCAAGGTTGAAAAGCTCTGCCAGTGGGTTTCCAAGTCTTCTGCCGAAGTGCTCAAGAGCCTCCCGTCCTTCGTTCAGGACCAGCTGATGCTCGAACGCGACAGCCACGGCAACGTGCAGGTTTCTCTCATCGAAACTGAAAAGCTCATCATCGCCATGGTCAAGGCCGAACTCAAGAGCCGCAAGAACTTCAAGGGCAAATTCTCCGCCCTCAACCACTTCTTCGGTTACGAAGGCCGTTGCGCCGCTCCGTCGAACTTCGATGCCGACTACTGCTACAGCCTCGGCTTTACCGCCTCCGTGCTCGCCTTCAACAAGATGAACGGCTACATGAGCTCTGTCCGTGACCTCACGAAGGGCATCGAAAAGTGGACTGCCGGTGGCATTCCTATCACCATGATGATGAACATCGAACGTCGTCACGGTGCCGACAAGCCGGTTATCCAGAAGGCTCTCGTTGAACTCGACGGTGCTCCGTTCAAGTTCTTCGCCAAGAACCGCGAAGTCTGGGCCAAGACTGAATCCTACACCTATCCGGGTCCGATCCAGTACTGGGGTCCGTCCGAAGTCTGTGATGTCACGAACTTCACGATTAAGCTCGAACGCGGCGCCATCAAGGTTAAGTAATAGCCTACAAGGCGAATAAAGCAAAAGAGAAGTCCAAAGGACTTCTCTTTTATTTTTGAGCCGTAGGGCGGACGCCGAAGGCGTCAACACTCGTTTCTCGGAGGCGTCTGCTTCGTTGCCGCGCCCCTCACGTACGACTTGTACGCTACGGGGCACGGACGCCTAGCATCCACACTCCGATAAATTTCGTCTAAAGTTTTAATCTCTGCATATTTTATGCAGGGATTTTTTATGTTTATAAAAAAGGAGCTACGCTATGGCCTGTGCAAATTGCAAATTTAGAGCCCAATACGACAAGAATCCCAAGTCCCTCATCGGGCGCTTCTGGCGGTTCCATATCAACTTCTGCCCCGGCTGGCGTTCGTATCTCAAGAGCCTTTCCGAAGAAGAGCGCATCGTCATCAAGGAAAAGTACAACTTGAAGTAAAAGAAAAATGGCGGGCAATGCCCGCCACTTTTAACCTTAATGGATCCTTCCCCTTACAGGGTCAGGATGACGAATG
>CAMKLO010000065.1 GCA_946413655.1 uncultured Fibrobacter sp.
CGATGTCGTTCAAAATAGGTTCTTCTTCGTCCTGGAAGTGGCTGTCGCCAAGACCAGTGTCGGGAACCGCAAGTTCTACATCTTCCTTGTCGAACATGTGGGCAAGGTAGTGCGTGTAGGCTGCACTCGGGTTTTCGCGCGGGTTGATGCGCATCGTGGCGTACTGCGAGATTCTGTCGATGGAGACCGGGATAATTTTGCCCGTATCCTTGTGGAAGTTCGATTCGTTGTCGAGGTAAATGCTGTTGAAGTTACTGATAGCCGGGCGGCAAGTGTCGATCGGGCTAATCGCGTTCAAGAGCTTGTTACCGTTCTGGAGCATGAACGTGCCGTTTTCGGAACCGAGAATCCATGCGGCAATGCACGGGTGGTTGTGCTGGTCACGCACCATGTCGTTGATGAGCTTCTTCGTGATTTCGAGACCCTGAGCGGTAGAACGCATCGTATGGATCGGGAATTCCTGGAATACGAAAAGGCCAATCTTGTCGCAAATGTCGAGAGCCGCACTGCTGAGCGGAGCGCCGCAAGAGCGGATGACATTGAAGCCCGCCGCCTTCACTGCGTTCAAATCCTTTTCGAGAGCCGGGTTCTGGTCGGTCCAAAGACCGCCTTCGCTCCACTGCTGGTTGTAGCTCACGCCCATGAGCTTCACGATGGAATCGTTAACGTAGTAGTCGCCCTTGAGACAGTCGAACTTGCGGAAGCCGAATGTTTTAACAACAGGGAAGGTGTATTCAGGGGCCTTGCCCTTGGCGCCCTTGATTTCGAGCTGCATTTCAATCGCGAAAAGGTTCGGACGTTCTGGACTCCAGACGCACTTGTCCTTCTTCCAGTCCTTGATGCCAAGCAAGAACTTCTGGGTGGCGTTTTCCTTTTCGAGTTTGATGTCCTTGAAGTATTCGAAAACGTCGCCGTTCGGGTTCTTCATGAGGATGCGGAGCCTGGATTGGTAACCGCGCGGGTTGTTGAAGAATGCTTCGACAGAGACGCGTTCCTGGTCCATGTCCGGTTCGACGTGGATGTCAGAGATGAACGCAGCGTTTCCGAGAATCAAATCGACGTGTCCGCAGATACCGCCATACGGATACTGTGACCAGGGGAGGCCAACCGGCATTTCGCCCGGATGGGCGTAGCGGTCGTTTGCGCCTTCCTTGCTTTCGCGACCGAAGTCGATGCGGCTGTTCGTTGCGCCCATGTTCGCGACACGGATGCAGAGAATGTTTTCTTCGCCGAGCTTGATTGCTTTTTGCGTTTCGACGACAAAGGAGGTGTAGGCGCCAAAGTGGTCGCCGAGGAGTTTACCGTTGAGCCAGATTGTGGCGTGTGTCGCAACCTTTTCAAATCGCAAGAAAATGCGTTTGGTGACTTGCTTTTCGTCGTCAATCGTGAATCTCTTGAAATAGAACGCGCAGTCCTGGGCCATCAAAAGCTTGTCAAATGCTTTTTCCCAGATGTGGGGAACGCTAACAGTCTGTGTTTTGTCAGGATACGTTGCATACCAACGATTGGAGATGCCTGTGTCTTCTGTGTCCCAGATCATCTGCCAGTCGCCATCAAGGCTAATAATTTTGCTCATTCGGAGAATCCTTTATAAAATTCAGCGATAATTTAGCAAATTAGCCATTGGTTGTTAGTTGTTAGTCCTTAGAAAATGCTCCAGATTTTGCCATTTTAGTCTTGTTCAAGTCATCCTAAGCAGGCTCTCTCGTCATCCTGAGACGAAGTCGAAGGATCCAGTTACATTTCGAAAAAGCATTTTTTCCTCATTTTTACCCCTAATCCCCTTTGATTTTCTGTGCACTATTACTAAATTTGGGACTCCAATAGCAACCTAAAAAGGATTACAAAATGTATTCTATTGTTGAAACAGGTGGTTTCCAGTATAAAGTCGAACTCGGCAAGGCTTACAAGCTCCCGACAATCGACGCCGCTGTTGGTTCTGAACTGGAGCTCAAGTCCGTTCTTCTTTTCGCAGGAAAAGAAGTGCAAGTCGGCACCCCTGTCCTGAATGACGCCTCCGTGAAGGTCGAAGTCCTTGCCCACGGCAAGTATGACACCATCATCGTGTTCAAGAAGAAGCGTCGTACCCGTTACGAACGTCGTAACGGCCATCGTCAGGGCTATACCGAGGTGCTCGTCACGGAACTCCGCTCCGGCGCTGAATCTGCAGTCGTTGACCCTCAAGTTATTACCCGCAACCGCGCTCGCGTGGCTGCCCTTGCTAAGCAGAAGGTTCAGAACAAGCCGCTCACTCGCAAGGAAAAGATCGCTCAGGGACTTCCGAAGCCGGCCAAGGTCAAGAAGAACTCTTTGCGTAAGGCTAAGGAGGCTTAATCCATGGCACATAAGAAAGGTCAAGGTTCAGTACGTAACGGCCGCGACAGTAACGCCAAGTATCTTGGTGTCAAGAAGTACGCGGGCGAAACCGTCAAGGCTGGCAACATCATCGTTCGTCAGCGCGGCTCTCACTTCCACAAGGGCAACAACGTTGGTATGGGCAGGGATTTTACCTTGTTCTCGCTCGTTGACGGCAAGGTGAAGTTTGAACGTCTCGATGCAAAGCGCCAGAAGGTCTCCGTTTATCCGGAAGAAGCCAACTAATTACGCTTTGAACGAATTTGAAGGCCGGACGCATAAGCGCCCGGTTTTCTTTTTTTGAAGGAATTGTTGATATTGCAATCTCTAGTAACTAGTAACTCAAATCTCGTAACTCCTTTTTTTCTAAATTAATTGCGTGAACTCTATGCGCTTTTTTAAAATTTATCTCTTATCGGTCTTTGCTCTGTTCCTCTTCGCCTGTTCTGACGACGACGAGGGCACTGAATACATGTTTGACAGGGAAATCTCCGAATATTCCATCTTGAATACGTGCTCTGCGGATGCAAAGGACAGTTCCACTTGCTTCAAAATCCGGTACCGTCTCCCGATTCGCACCGAAGATTACTCCGGTTTGCGCGTTTGGCTTGATACGCTCGTCGTAGATACGGCGACACTGTCCGTGAGCGACAAGCAGATTGCTCAGGCGGACTTTTACGAGTATGTTCCGAATGGCAGCGACTTCGATACGCTCGACTTGACGGATTCCGCGAAGAAATATATCGAGAAAGGTTATGACAGTCTCCAGGTGGTGATGTTCTGCGAATATTCCGATGGTGGAGATCCGGGGGCGGTGCAACGTCTGTTCTTGCGTTTCGGCGATAACCAGCCGCCATCTTCTGTCGAACCGCTCAAGGATTCTGTTTGGTCAACGGGTGCGATGTTTGAATGGTACCGCCCGACGGACAGGGCCGATTTGAATACGCCGGGGCTAGAGTCCGGGGCGATTTATGGTTATAATATCCGTCTTTGGTCCGAGGATCCCGATGAGGATATCCGTGATCTTGAGGTGACGCTTATTTCTCCGGCGGGTGTCGATAACAAAGGCTATAAATATTACAAGCGTCATGCGATGCTTGTTAAAGACGACCATTCCGTAAAGCTCGAAGAAGACGTTCCTCACAAAGTCAAGAACTATCTCCATCTAGTTGTTTTGGATGGGGAAGGCTATGACCCCAATAGCATTTTCAAGAATCGTTTCCGCTTGTATGTCGAAGGGCTTCGCACACAATCCAATACAAAGAAGTATAAATATACCGTAGCCATTTCTGCCTGGGATATGGCGGGCAACCATACCGGTTCCGAAGCGGATACTAAAATTGCGGTCGATGCGTGCAAGTATGTCGAGACGACGGATTCCATCGCCCCGCTCATGCCGAAGAAAATTTTTACGGTCGAAGATTCGCTGTTCCCTGGGTTTGCAAAACTGGACAGCAACAACAGGCTTGCCATTTTCTGGAGCCGTAGCGTCGATCCGTTCAAGTTCGACCATGGCATCGTTGCCGATTCGGAGCTAGTCATCCCGAAGGGCTGCAATGATAAGGACTGCTATGAAATCGTGTCGCGCTATGTCATTGAATATTACAATAAGCTAGACAAGTCCTGGCATGAATATACCTATACGGGTGTCGAAGATAGCTACAAGATTCGTTTTGATCGGGATGATGACGGCAATTTTAATCAGAACATCTCCGGCCTGGGGAGCTTTGTGTCGGACACGATTCGCTGGGTGGCGCCGGGCGATACGTTGATTCTCCGAATCAGGGCTATCGACAAGTCAAAGTATTATTCTGTTGCGCTGACGGATTCCATTTTTGTTTCGCCAGGGACGCTTGCCGATAGTCTTAAATGCCCGGAAGGCTTTGTCGCGGTTTCCACTTCGGATACTTCGTCGTTCTGCATGGAACGGTTCGAGCATCGCGATGCCAACGGAAAGTTCATGACGAATGTGTTGCATTCCGAAGCTGTGGCTGCCTGTAGCGAAGTTTCGGCCAGCGGTTTTGAGGTTTCCCTCTGCAAGGAACGCGATTGGGAGCTGGTCTGCTTGTCTGGTGGTTCGCTCTCGTATGGCGTACTTGAAGAGACCGACTTGTTCAACGACTGCAATGTGAGCACGAACGATTCTGCGAAGGCTGCTGACGTTGCAAAGCGTAGTCCCTATTGCATGAATCCGATGGGCGTGAGAGATTTGCCGGGACAGTACCAGGAGTGGGTGATGGGTCGTTCCGAAGACACCGTTGCCGTGTTGAAAGGCGCTAGCTATAAGGTGTATGAAGGTGTCGATCACGAATCCATAGCGTTCTGTACAAACCGCGCATTCCCGTACTACACGCGACCGGCCTATACGCAGGATACTGTTTATCTCTACCGCGAAGGAACCAAAGTCGATACAGTCTATGCTGCTGATACTTCTAGAACTTTGTTCGAAATCCTCACGAAAAAGGACTTCAAGGATACGCTCCAGTTCTACGATGTACTGGATGCAAATGGAAAGGTTGTCGGTACGGACTACTCGTTCTACTCCGAATACAAGAAAGGAGGCAAGGAGTGGTTGAAATCTATTGCGAACGGGCTTACGTATAAGCCTTCCCGTAAAGAAGCCGTGTTCTTGACTGGTGAAAAAACGTATTACCGTGAGGTCGCTTCGTTCTACAAGTCTTCGACCATAGGCTTCCGTTGCTGCGCGTACAAAAAATAGACGAGAGGCTTTGCCCTTTAGATGGAAGAACTGCCTTCGATTGGTTGTAATCCCGGACTTGGTTTTGGGACGAAAGACGATAGAAGTGGCGGGCGTCATCCTGAATGGAGCGCAGCGAAATGATGGATCCAGTGAGGTTCTATTTACATTGTCATCCCGGCCCGAGCCTGTCCAGGCTTTATGCCGGAATCGCCTTGAATTGAAAAAGTGAAAAATGAATACAGATGAATTTTTGAAAGTCGCAGAATCACTTGCCCGCAAGGCGGGCGAACTTTGTCTTGAACTTCAGAATAACTTGGGCGATGTCCGTTACAAATCTGCTAAAGACGTGGTGACGGTTGCCGATGTCGGTAGCGAAAAGCTCATAGTCGATGGACTCCGCGAAGCGTTTCCGACACATTCCGTTCGCACTGAAGAAGCGGGTGTCATCGAAGGCTCCGACCCGCGCTACCGCTGGATTATCGACCCGGTCGATGGAACGGTGAACTTTAGCCGCGGCATTCCGCTGTGGGGCATTTCGATTGCTCTACATTTCGAAGGAAAACCGCTTGTCGCTGTCGTGAATTTACCCAAACTCGGCGAACTCTATACTGCAGTGAAGGGGCAGGGCGCCTTTATGAACGGCAAGCCGATTCATGTGAGTCGCGAATCTAATCCGATGCATGCCATTGTTTCGAATGGCGATTTCAACGTGGGCGATGCCGCAAAAATCAATGCGCAGAACTCTCACAATTTTGCACGTGAAGCCGAAACCTTCGAGCGCGTGAAGTGCCTGGGCTCTGCTGTGATTGAAGGCAGTTTCACCGCATGCGGTCGCATTGATTGCTTCGTGATGACCATGAGCTATCCGTGGGATATTGCGGCCATCGCACTTCTTGTGGAAGAGGCGGGCGGCAAATCAACGCACATCGACGGTTCTCCCATGCAGTTCGTCGATTCTGAACAAGTTATTTTCAGCAACGGACTCTTGCACGAATCCCTCGTGAAAACCCTCGCTTAACGAAATCTTTCACAGCTTTTTTTCTTGTCATGCCCGACTTGTTCGGGCATCACCTTTTTTTGTTTTTTAGATTATATTTGATAAAAAAGGAAACTGATTATGATTAATATTTTGATTCTTTTGGGTTTATGTACTTTTGCGAAAATCTTGAAATTCTTATAAATATATATAGTCAGAAAAAATAAATTTGAAAAAAATCCCGATTCCAGCAACGGAACCGGGACATTTTAATTTGCAATAAGCTAGTATCTAGTAACTACTAACTAGTAACTCGCCAGCCGAAGGCTGAGCGCATTACAGCGGAATATTTCCGTGTTTCTTCCAGAGAATAGCCTTCTTCTTGTTCTTCAGGTTTTCAAACGCAGAAACAAGACGGTCGCGGACGCTCTTCGGCTCGATGACTTCGTCAATGAATCCGTTGCCAGCGGCGATATACGGGTTCAAGTACTTGTCTTCGTATTGAGCGATGAACTGCTCGCGAACCTTTGCCGGTTCAGCCGCCGCCGCGATTTCCTTTCTGTGGAGAATGTCAACGGCGCCTTCGGCTCCCATCACGGCGATTTGTGCAATCGGGAGGGCGAATACGCAGTCTGCACCGAGGTTCTTGCTGTTCATGGCGATGTAGGCGCCACCGTAAGCCTTGCGCAGAATAAGTGTCACACGCGGCACCGTGGCTTCGGCGTAAGCGAACAAAAGCTTTGCGCCGTGGCGGATAATGCCGTTGTGTTCCTGCTTCGTGCCCGGCATGTAACCCGGAACGTCTTCGAGCGTAAGGATAGGAATGTTGAAGCTGTCGCAGAAGCGTACAAAACGTGCGGCCTTGTCGCTCGCATCGACGTCCAAGGAGCCCGCGAGGTACTTCGGCTGGTTAGCGACAACGCCAATCACGTTACCGTCGAGGCGGATAAAGCCGATGACAACGTTCTTTGCAAATTCCGGCTGGATTTCGAGGAAGGAATCCTTGTCGGCAAAGCAGTTGAGCACGTCGCGAACGTCGTAGGCTCTCTTGAAGTTGTCCGGAATGATTTCTTCGATATCGTTCGACTTGTCAACAACCGTGCCTGCCTGGGCAACGGACTTATCGACGTTGCTCTGCGGGAGGTACTTGAGCAAGTTACGCACACCTTCGAGGCATTCCTTGTCGTCTTTATAGACAAAGTGTGCAACGCCGGACTTGGAGGAATGAACTCCTGCGCCACCGAGCTGGTCCGGAGTCACGACTTCAGCAGTCACAGCCTTCACGACAGCCGGGCCCGTGATGAACATCTGGCTCGTCTTTTCGGTCATGAAGATAAAGTCTGTAATTGCGGGGGAGTAGCAGGCGCCACCGGCGCACGGTCCGAGAATCACGGAAATCTGCGGAATCACGCCGCTCGCCCAAGTGTTACGTGCGAAAATGCCGCTGTAACCGTCGAGAGAGCTAACGCCTTCTTCGATACGGGCGCCACCGCCATCGTTGATGCTGATGAACGGCACCATGGAATCAAGGGCGAGGTCCATCACGTGGCAAATCTTCTTGGCGTGGGCGGAACCGAGAGAGCCGCCGCTGACCGTGAAGTCCTGGGAGCATGCATACACCGGGCGGCCATTGATTTTACCGTAACCGGTCACGACACCGTCACCGTAAATGCGCTTGGATTCCGGGAGCTCGATGCTCTGGGAAAGGCGCATGGCACCGATTTCCTTGAACGTTCCCTTGTCAAAAAGGATTTCGAGGCGTTCATGAGCGGTGAGCTTGCCCTGAGAATGCTGCTTTTCGATGCGAGCGGCGCCGCCACCGGCCTGAGCCTTGGCGTTGCGTTCGCTCAACTTTTCTAGATACGATTTATCCCACATAAAATTCCTGTATATTATATATAGCGTCCTTATTTCTGGATGCGCTTGATTAGGTTCGTCAAAACTTCGCCGGGGCCAAGTTCTTTAAATTCGGTGGCACCGTCTGCAATCATGTTCTTGACCGTCTGTGTCCAGCGGACGGGGGAGGTGAGCTGAGTGAGCAGATTGGCCTTAATTTCGTTCGGGTCCGTGTGCGGCTTGGCATCCACGTTCTGATAGACGGGGCAGACCGGAGTCGAAAATTCGGTTTCTTCGATAGCCTTTGCAAGTTCTGCGCGGGCGCTTTCCATGAGCGGGGAGTGGAATGCACCACCGACCTGCAGCGGGACGACGCGCTTCACCTTGCCGGTGAGGTAGGCGGCAACTTCGTCAATGCCGGCTTTTTCGCCAGAAATCACGACCTGTCCCGGGCTGTTGAAGTTTGCCGGAACAACTGCTGCGTCCTTGACCTGGGCGCAAGCTTCTTCGACGAGTTCGTCAGCGCCGCCGAGAACGGCTGCCATTGTGCCCGGACGCAGTTCGCAAGCCTTCTGCATGGCTTCGGCACGCTTTGCAACGAGCTTGAGGCCTGCTTCGAACGTGATTGCGCCCGTAGCCGTAAGTGCGGAAAATTCGCCGAGGGAATGCCCTGCTGCCATGTCCGGCTTTCCGCCCTGGACCTTAGCCATCGCTACAGAAAGCAGGAACACTGCCGGCTGCGTGACTTTCGTCTGCTTGAGGTCTTCTGCGGTGCCGTTGAACATCACGTCGGTAATGTCAAAACCGAGAATTTCGTTTGCCTTGAGGAACATCGACTTTACATCGGCGTTCGTATCGAATAAATCTTTGCCCATTCCTGGGAACTGAGAGCCCTGACCGGGAAATACGTATGAAATCATGGGCTCAAATTTAGCAAATAATGTTACTGAATATGGTATTTAAATATTATAGAAAACATACTTTTTGAAAGAGTTTACAATACGTTTGAGGACTTTTTTTTCGGAATGGTCCTTTTATCCCTTTATTTTGCATTTTATACTTTTTTTGTTAAATCGTCAATTTATGAAAAAAATATTTTTCTATCTTTGTGCTAAAATTTTATCAAAAGAGGATACAATAATATGGCTAACGAAGAAATCAAGAGCAAACTCAAGGCATTCTTTATGTCCGATCTCGGCGTAGATGGCGATGTCCTGAACTACGATACTCCGCTTTTTGGCGAAGAAATCGGTCTTGACTCCGTGGATTCCCTTGAAATCATTTCCTTCGTCGATGACAACTTTGGCGTTTCCATGACTGGTGTTGCAAAAGAAAACTTCCAGAGCATCGATACTATCGCCGCCTTCATTGAAAAGAACAAGGCTTAATTGAGTTCTTTTTTGTTGTTCGAGAATTGTTTGGAAAATCTATGACATCTAATAACCGTCGTTGTGTTGTTTCGGGCCTTGGCGTCATTTGTGCCGTAGGCAATAATGTTGAAGAAACCTGGAAAAACGCCCTGAATTCTGTCTCCGGTATTCACAAGACAACATCTCTCGATACCAAGAACTGCTATGCGGACTTGGCTGCCGAAGTGCATTGTGATACATTGGACGATATCGAATGTCCGGACGAAAAGGACCGCGCCTCCAAGCTCTGCATCAAGGCTATGAAAGAAGCCCTGAACGATGCAGGTCTCGGTGACTTTGCCGACAGTAGCCGCGTAAGCGTCATTATTGGTAGCTGCGTGGGTGGAGTCCTCAGCATCGAAAAATACCACCGTGGCGGTAAGGATGCCAACGAAATTCCGAAGATGCCCATTGCCGCAATTGCCTCCCAGGTGGCAGAATCCTGCCATGCCGGTGGCATCGTGACGAACGTGGGTAACGCTTGCGCTGCCGGTACGATTTCCATTGCGCTGGCCTGCGACCTTATCCGTGCAGGCCGAGCCGATGTCGTTATCGCTGGCGGTTCCGACTCCTTTGCTTCTGTTCCGTATTCCGGCTTCCTTTCGCTCCATGCCTTGGACGAAAACGGTTGCTCTCCGTTCAACCACTGCAACGGCATCACCCTCGGTGAAGGTGCCGGCATCGTGATTGTCGAATCTCTGGAACATGCTGAAAAGCGCAACGCCAAGCGTTACTGCGAAGTGCTCGGTGCCGGTGTCACAAGCGACGCGCACCACATTACGGCTCCCCGTGAAGACGGCATCTGCCTCCTCGAAGCGATGAACCGCGCCGTCAAGAATTCCGGGATCAAGAAATCCGACATCGGTTACTTGAACGCCCACGGTACGGGTACGGGCAAGAACGACAATGCCGAAATCAACGCCTTCCTCAAGTTCTTTGGCGAAGAAAACCCGACCTTGAGTGTCAGTTCGACAAAGGTCATGACGGGTCACTGCCTCGGTGCCGCCGGTGCAATCGAAGCCGTGTTCAGCATCAAGGCCCTCACGACGAACACCGTCCTCCCGACGCTCCACTATTCTGCCGAGGATTCCGTGGCCCTCAAGGAAAAAGTCGGCCAGATGGACTACGTGCAAAACACCCCGCGTTCTAAGGAACTCGAATGCGTCATGAGCAACAACGTCGCCTTCGGCGGCACGAATGCGAGCATCGTGTTCAGCAAGAATCCGGGCGATGTGCAGAGCTTGGTCGCCAAGGACAAGAAAATCGCCGTGACGGGTATCGGTATCGTGAGCCCGATCGGTAACAGCAAGGAAGCTTATCTTGAATCCGTCAAGAGCGGGAAACTCCCGGAAACCGCTTCCATATGCTCCACCGTCACCAACGACGACTACAAGGAACTCGGCATCAAGATGGCGTTCTACCGCAAGCTCGACAATCTGGGACAGCTCCAGACCGTGTCCGGCATGCGCGCCCTCAAGGATGCAAACTTTACGGTCACCGAAGATAACGCCAAGCAGATCGGTATCATCGTGGGTACAAGCGAAGGCGGTCTCGGTGCCACATACGATTTTCAGGAACTCATTACCGAAGAAGGCAATGCGGGTGGCAGCGCCTTCAAGTTCCCCCATACTGTTTATAATGCCGCCGGTGGATACCTCTCCATCCTTTCTGGCATCAAGGGTTACGGCGTGACCATCACGACGGGCCCGCTCTCCGGTCTCGACAGCATCGGCTATTCCATGAACGTTATCCATGACGGCCAGGAAGACGCCATGATGGCGACGGGTACGGACGAAAACATTCCTATCATTACGGAACTTTGCCAAAAGCTGAACGTCGCTGCGGACAAGGTCGTGGAACCTTATTCGGATTCCAACGGTTTTGTGGTGGGTGACGGTTCCGTTTCCGTGATTCTTGAAACGGAAGATTATGCCAAGGCCCGTGGCGCAAAGGTCTATTGCTACGCCCTCGGTTACGGCAACGGCCGTAAAAACGTGAAATTTGGCCACATCAGTGGTTCTGGCGAAGCTCTTGACATGGCTATCAACGATGCTCTCAAGAACGCTGGCGTCAGCATCGACGAAATCGATGCCGTCTGCGGTTTTGCGAACGGCTTCAAGACGCTCGACGATATTGAAAGGGCTGCTTATGCCCGCGTGTTTGGCGATAAGCTCGCTAGCCTCCCGCTCTTCCAGGTGAAGGAACGCGTGGGCGAGGGCCGTGCCGCTTCTGCAACGCTTGCCGCTGCCGAGGCTGCTCTCATGCTCAGCGGTGAACTTGCCGAAGAAAACGCCTACTTTATCGCAAACGGTGGCGTCTCCAAGAAGAAGGTCGCGACAAGCGGCTTCAAGAAAATTTTGGTGACTTCCTTTGCTACGGGCGGTTCCTACAGTGCCGTCATTCTCGGAAAATAAATTTGTAGAGGAGAATTTATAATGAAAGTTGCAATCGTTACTGGTTCTTCTAAAGGGATTGGCAAGGCTTGCGCCCTGCGTCTCGCTCGTGACGGCTACACGGTCGTCGTAAACTACTCCAGCTCTGATGCGGCAGCCCAGCAGACTTTGGACCAAATCAAGTCCGAAGGTGGCGACGGCATGATTTACAAGGCTAACGTGGCCGTGCTTGCCGAAGTCAAGGCGATGGTCCGCGATGTTTTCAAGACCTACGGCCGTATCGACGTGCTCGTGAACAATGCGGGCATCGTCCGTGACGAATACCTCCTCATGATGAACCCGGATACGCTCGACAAGTGCTTCGACTTGAATGTGAAGGGCTACTTTTACTGTGCCCAGCAGGTCGCGGTCAAGATGTTCAAGCAGAAGTCCGGTGTCATCGTCAACATGTCTTCTGTCTCTTCCAAGTTCGCTCTCGCCGGCCAGGCCGTCTATAGCGCCACCAAGGGCGCCGTGAACTCCCTCACGCAGACGCTCGCGAAGGAACTCGGCGGCTACGGCATCCGCGTGAACGCTGTCGCTCCGGGTTTTGTCGCTACCGAAATGATCGAAGCCATCCCTGAAGAAACTCGCAAGGGCTACCTCGAAAAGGTGCCTCTCAAGCGCTTTGCAACAGCCGACGAAGTGGCCAACGTCGTTTCTGCTCTTGTTTCTGACCAGTTCGCCTACGTGACGGGCCAGGTTATCGTTTTGGATGGAGGCCTTTCCCTGTGATGAATATTTACCAAATCAGCGAAAAGATTGCCCAGCGTCCGCCGTTCCAGATGATCGAAAAGGTCACGGAACTTGTGCCGAACGAATCTGCGACGGGCGTCAAGAACGTCTCCGTGAACGAACCGTACTTCATGGGCCACTTCCCGGGTACCCCGATTATGCCGGGCGTCCTCATTTGCGAAGCCTGTGCCCAGCTATGCTCGCTTGTGATTGAAAAGCCGGCCGAGGACCTCGAAAAGAACCTTTATGTTCTTCTCAAAATCGACGGATTCAAGTTTGTGAAGCCTGTGATTCCCGGCGACCAGCTCGAAATTACCGTCAACAAGACGAAGGGCGGCGGAATTATCGTCGGCTTTGACTGCGTCGTCAAGGTGAACGGCAACCTCCATGCGAAGGGTTCCCTCACGTTTACGTCAATTCCCAAAGAAAACTTGGGCAAGTAAAGTACAAGTTTGCACTGTCATTCCCGATTTAATCGGGAATCTTCTTGAAGAAAAACACGTTTGCGGATGATTGAAAAAACGAAAAATATAATAGTTAATTTGTTCTGGAAGTTGGTTCTCCTCGCGGTTGTTTACGGGGTGCGTACATACTTGTTGGTGGTCTATCGTCCTAAGATGACTTTTTTAGGGAACTCGGTCAAATCGACGGACCTCTCGCAACCGATGGTGATTATTGCAAATCACACGAGCATGCTTGACCCGTTGATGGTGCAGTCCCTGTTTTTCCATAAGCGCAGCATCGTTGTCGCCAAGGACCAGATAGAGGACCCGCATTTCAGTTGGGCGCTCAAGCGGTTCAAGAACGTGATCCCCTGTGACCGGTTCAACCTCGATACCGAATGGGCCTTGATTGCAAAGAAGGAACTCGAAAAGGGCAATTCCGTCATTATCTTCCCCGAAGGCAAGTGCCGCTATGACGGCCTGTTGAACGAATTCAAGACGGGCTTTGCATTCCTTGCCCGCAGCACGGGTGCTCCTGTTCTTTCTTTGGGCATCGATGGTGTTTACAAGATTGGTCATCGCACGCAGATTATTGTGGATGAACCTGAAACGATTGAACGTGTGAAGGGAATCCCGTCTTCCAAGCATCTTGCTGAACGTAGCGAATATTTCCGCCAGAAAGTCTGGAATCTCAAGCAGCAGGCTTTGGGAACGACAGGCAAGGTTCTTCCTGTTGCAGCCGAAACGCCGGAAGAAATTATCCCCGAGGAGAACAAGTCGTGAAGATTGGCTTGGCTTTAGAGGGTGGGTCGCGTCAGACCATATTTTCAGCAGGCGTGTTGGACGCTTGGCTTGACGAAAACATTGATTTTTCGTATTACTGCGCTGTGAGTGCCGGTTGCCATGCGGCGATGAATTACATCACTCGTCAACGCGGTCGTTTCCGTTACATTATCCAGCCGACCAAGATTCAAAAGGGGATGGATAAGGCCCACCGCATTTTTGACGGTATCCAGAAAGAATGCTACGCATTGCATTATGACGCCGCGTACGGCGATATGCCTTTCGATTTCCATCTGTTTTTCGGTTCGGGTGTGGAATGCGAATTCGGGCTCACGTGCCTGGAAACGGGGCGTTCGGAATTTTTCCAGGAGTACATGAGCGAAAAGCGTTTGCTTGACATCGTGAACGCGAGCAGTGCATTGCCGATGCTTTTTCCGATGGTCCAGATTGACGGCAAGCATTATGCGGATGGCTGCGTGACATCCCCGATTCCGTACCAGCGTGCGCTAGAAAAGGGCTGTGACAAGGTGGTCGTTGTCTCGACACATTATCCTGGCGAAATCGTGACGGACTTCCGCAAGTACCGCGTGATATTGAACCCGATGTTCAAGCGCAAATACCCTGATTTCTTCAGGGCGTTGATGTTGCGTTACAAGCGTTACGAGAAGATGTTTGCCGAAATGGAAAAACTTGAAAAGAAGGGAAAGGTCATGATTTTCCGCCCTGAAAAGGAAGTTTGCGACCTTTTTGCGACAGACCGTAACGAGCTTGATGAAACTTATAACATGGGCTTTGAATACGCCAAGCGCCGTATGGACGACCTCAAGACGTTCATGGAAATTTAATTTAGCGCTGTCACCCCGTCATTCGTCATCCTGAGCAGAGCGATATACGAGACTTGGGGCTTCAGCCCCTTAGTGGAGTTAGGTTCGAAGGAGCAGGATCCAGTGATGGCCTTTTTACATTGTCACCCCGTGCTCCGTCACGGGGTCAGTTTTATTAAATTTTAATCAATAAACTCAAAAACTAATATTCGCTTATGAAAAACGATATTGAATTGAAAAAAGATTACGTAGCTCCTCAGATGGAAGTCGTCCAATTCGAACTACAGGACCGCCTTCTTCAGGATTCGCCAAGTTCGTCAAATCCGCCGTCCCCACCACAACCGGATCTCGGTTGTAATTCTTGTAGCGTTTTATTGGAACCTTAGTTGCGATCTAGTTAGACTTTAATCTTCTCCGTTATTTATATGTCATCCCGGCTTTGTGCATGCACAAAGTACGTTGGTTCGATTATGCAAAAGCAATCTTTTGTGCATTGTTCGTCTTGTTAGCTTTTATCCGCTTTGACTACTTGCAGCTTTGCTGTTCAGTAGTCTTTTTTCGTAAATGGGGACGAAAAACGTTGTTTAAATTGTAAAATAATATTTACTTATTTGTTTGGAAATGTGAGACTTACAAAAATGTAAGTAATTGATTTTGTAACCCTCGTTTTTTAACGGAAAAAAGCAATTGACAAAACTGATAAAAAACTAACTTACAAAAATGTAAGAAATTGAAGATTTTTACTCCTTTTCCACTTTTTTTAACACCCTTTACTATCTTTACAACCGTTAAAAACATTAACAATCAAAATTCTCAACGGAGATATAAAAAATGGCAATTAAGAATGCTTACCTTCAGAAGGTTTATGAAAAGGTCGTCGCCCGTGATCCGGACCAGGCCCTCTTCCACCAGGCTGTCCGCGAATTCCTCGAATCCCTCGACCCCGTCCTCGAACAGGACAAGTCTTGGGAAACCAACGGCGTGATCGACCGCCTCGTCGAACCGGAACGCGTGATCACTTTCCGCGTGCCTTGGCTCGATGACAAGGGTAACGTTCAGGTGAACCGTGGCTACCGCGTGCAGTTCAACTCCGCCATCGGCCCGTACAAGGGCGGTATCCGTCTCCGTAACGAAGTTACGCTTTCCATGCTGAAGTTCCTCGGCTTCGAACAGATCTTCAAGAACAGCTTGACCACGCTCCCCATGGGCGGCGGCAAGGGCGGTTCCGACTTCGATCCTAAGGGCAAGAGCGACAACGAAGTGATGCGTTTCTGCCAGTCCTTCATGACTGAACTCTGCAAGCACGTCGGTGCTGACACGGACGTTCCGGCTGGTGACCAGGGTACTGGCGCTCGCGAAATCGGTTACATGTTCGGTCAGTACAAGCGCATCCGCAACGAATTTGTCGGCGTTCTCACGGGTAAGGGCCTCTCCTACGGTGGTTCTCTCGCTCGTACCGAAGCTACCGGTTACGGCCTCTGCTACTTCACTCGCGAAATGCTCAAGGACCTCGCTAACGACTCCTTCGAAGGCAAGACTGTCGTGATTTCCGGTTCCGGTAACGTTGCTCAGTTCGCTTGCCAGAAGGCTACTCAGCTCGGTGGCAAGGTCGTTACCATGTCCGACTCCAACGGCTACATCTACGACCCGAACGGCATCAACCTCGACGTCGTTCTCGACCTCAAGAACGTGAAGCGCGCTCGTATCAGCGAATACGCCAAGCTCGTTCCGGGTTCTGAATACCACGAAGGTTCTAAGGGCGTTTGGACGGTCAAGTGCGACATCGCTCTTCCGTGCGCAACTCAGAACGAACTCGACCTCGAAGGTGCCAAGGCCCTTATCGCTAACGGCGTGAAGGCTGTTGCTGAAGGTGCTAACATGCCGTCTACTCCGGAAGCTATCGAAGCTTTCCAGAAGGCTGGCGTTCTCTTTGGACCGGCCAAGGCTGCTAACGCTGGTGGCGTTGCTACCTCCGGCCTCGAAATGTCTCAGAACTCCGAACGTCTCTCCTGGACCTTCGAAGAAGTGGACAAGAAGCTCGAAGGCATCATGAAGAGCATCTACGCCGCTGCTTCCTCTGCCGCTGTCAAGTACGGCCAGAAGGGCAACCTCGTGATGGGTGCAAACATCGCTGGCTTCCTCAAGGTTGCCGATGCCATGAAGTGGCAGGGTGCGGTTTAATGCAATGCCTTGCTTAACGCAAGGCATCGCTTTCGACAAGGGAAGG
>CAMKLO010000066.1 GCA_946413655.1 uncultured Fibrobacter sp.
AGCCAGATCAGCTTCACCGAAGGTGAAGCCCGAAGGGCAAGCCGGGAAGTGAGCGTAGCGAAACCGAAGCCGGCGCAGCCATCTGGCTACCCCTCGATGCGTAAGCATCGATGTAGCCGAATAGCAGCAAGAACATTAAAACCGGCGAGAGCGAAGCGAACGCAGCCGGTTTTAAGCCTTGACTTGAGCGAAGCTCAAGCAAGCCCGAAGGGCAAAACACGAAATGAAATGAGTGTTTTGGCCATCTGGCTACCCCGATGTTGAAGTCGGGGTACGAAACCGAAGCCGGCGCAGCCATCTGGCTACTCCTCGATGCGTAAGCATCGATGTTGCCGAAGCCGGCGCAGCCATCTGGCTACTCAAAACTCCTCGCGATGCATAAAAAAATCTCCGCAGCACATTGCTACGGAGATTTTTGTTGTTTGGGGGATATGTTTTTAATATAACTATTCATTACTCCAATAAAATTGCTTTTTACTTCGTCAAATGATACAACTGTATTGATTGTATTTCTACTTTTAGCTGAATACCTTGCTGATTATTTCTACAATTCCAAATAATGCTCCGATGATTTCCATAACTATCATACACCAGAAGGCTACGGGATGGGCTGTTTTATGGATAACTCCTCCACGTACATGGACACGCTTGTCGATTATACCGGCATATGCCAAACATAAAAGACCTATAGACATAAAAGGCATCCCGAACGATAGGCCGTTTTCATTTCTTGCAGGAATAAACAAAAATCCAAACAAGGCCGATACAAAACCAATAATCTGAATAACAGTTGATTTAGGATGAGGCTTCTTTTTAAATTCTACTTCTAATCTATTGTTTAATTCTTCAGTTGGAATCAAACTGATGGGGTCTTTATCTTGCTCGTTAATATAGTTCGAGTCTAGTTCTCGAATTCTTCTCTCGACAATCTTCACCCGTTCTGGAGAGTCGTCCGCTTTGAAAGGATCATCTCGAATCAGATCAAGAATATCGAGCAATTCTTCCAGCGGAAGCTGGCGAATTTTTTTCTCGTAATCATTGAGATATTCCTGTGAAAATGGCATA
Source organism: uncultured Fibrobacter sp. (assembly GCA_946413655.1). GTDB lineage: Bacteria > Fibrobacterota > Fibrobacteria > Fibrobacterales > Fibrobacteraceae > Fibrobacter. Next base: position 1,066 of record CAMKLO010000066.1, read on the forward strand.
TTGTCAATCTACAAAATTTGTCAGAGATACTTTCTAATCTTTCTTCAAAGAGTATTTATCTGTCGGAAAATAATATATAAGAAACGACCCTTGATAAACCGTGTAATATTCGGTTCCGGTATGCGCTGCTGTATAAGTGCGTTTGCTGACCGTTATACTCGATTTACTGCTGAAAATAAGGTCGTAATGCATCCCAGATCTTGATGACCATGTGTCTTTTCTGATAAGGATTTCTTTTTGAAGTGTCGGCTTTTCTGTGAACCTTGCAGGGAGTTCGATAACTTGCGGAATAGAAACGCCAATGGCGAGTAGTCCTAGAAGAATAAATTCAATAATGAATTTGTTTAAAGTAGGTTCTTCGTTGCCTTTTTTTGGTGGCAGCAATTTAAGGATGTGTAAAATAATGCCAAGTCCAAAGCTTATAAAGAAGGCTATTGAAATTCTAAGCAATGTTTTGTATTGTTCACGCTCTACAAGTTTGTCCAAGAAGGCATCGTCGATGATATAGCCGAGATGGAACGAATTTGTTTTTGCTTTTAGAACGAAAAATGTTATAATGAAACAAACTTCTAGTCCGAATAAAATAATTAGAGCCTTGTTTCTTAGTGAAAATTTTTGGGCGGAATATGTCGGCCCTCCTTCGGAGGGTGGGAGAGGTTGACTCTCCATCATCATTTTTCTGCGTCTTTTGGCGGCTCTGGACATGCCCACAATATAAAAAAGTCCCTGCGGGTTTTCCGCAGGGAACATTGCATTGGTTGAATTTTACTTGAAATTTGCAGTAATCGTTTGACCCGCGCTAACTTTGACCTTGTGCGGGTTTTCGGTGGAACCATCCGACCAGCCCGTAAATACGCCTCCGCTTTCGGGAACGGCTGTCAACATCAAATCGTTATTGCTAAAGAATTTGCCCTGATAGTTCTTGCTTGGCAGTTTCATGCCGTCAACGAGAACGGTTCCGCTTCCGCTTGCGGCGACAGTCATGGAGACTTCGTTTTCTAGGCCGAATCGTTCAACCATTTCTTTCTTGATAGTTTCGCTGCGGTTCCGGGCATAGGCAGTAAGCTTGCTTCCGCTTGGATCCCACGTGAACTTGCTTTGATTCCTCGGCCATTTTTGCTGGTCGCGCTGCTGTTCTGCAGACGGAATTGTTGACATCATTTTTTGCACCATCGCTTGCACTTTTTCGTAGGTCAGGTAGCTATTGAGAAGGATGCAGGCATTGTTGATGAAGAGCCGTTTGAAATCCGGATTTTCAAGGAGCTTTTTCAGCATGTTGCCGACGGTAGAAGATGCGCCTCCGCCCATGCCGAATCCGCCACCCATGCCGAATCCGCCGCCCATGCCACCGGGGAATCCACCTCCCATACCAGGGAAATCGCCGTTGTTTCCACCTTGTTGGCTACCCATGTCTTGACCGAGAACCCAGTTGAACATGTTCTGGTTTTCTACATCGAAGCCGCTAATGCCGGGAGAAAATCCGAATCCATGGTCGGTATCGAATATAACGAATTTGAACGGTACTCCATTGCCGCCCCAAGCACGTACGTTGTTGTTGGGCCAGTCTCCGTTATGGAGATACATTTCGGCGAACATATACTGTGCAAAGCTATTGATGTTTAGTTTGCTTTTAATCTGTTCGTAATTCTGGTTGTTTTCGCCTGCAAAGTTTCCGCCTGTAACGGAACTCACCATTTGGGTGAATTCGGTCGTGGAGGCCCCATTGGTGCCGCTTGCGGCCCAACCGTTTTGGCAATCGCTTCCTTCGCTACAGTTCTTGACCATGTTGATGGATTTGGAATCAATGCCGTAGTTTGTTTCGACAAAACTTCTGTTCAGTCGTTCGCGCAAGTCGTGGACGCCGAAGTATTCGCCGTTGTAGAACACAACCACTTGCAGACTGCGCTGGTAATCGACTTCGGTCCCTTCCATGAGGGCGGTCATCATGGCGTCGCCGATATAGTCCGTCCAGAAGCGGTTGCCGTTGTTGCGCAGGTTGAAGCTCTTGATTTTCTTAGCTTCGGGGCGCGTCTTGAAGAAAGAGTATTTCAGCACTTTGTCGCCGTAGTCGTCGTTGTCCATCTTGATGGCGACACTCTTTTTGGGCTTGTAGCGGCTCCAGTTGCCGATGATGGAAATTCCTGCATCGATTTCCCAAGTCTTTTCGGTGGTGGAGCTGCCTTTTTCGAAGTATTCCACGTGTGCGGGGAGTTCAGTATCTTTCCAGAAATTGGCTCCCTTGCAGGGTTCCGTGCATTTGGGGTTATTGTCGTCGGTTACGTTGCCGCCGCCCATATCCCACATACCGCCCATGCCTCCCATGCCGCCAGCACCGCCAGTGAGGTTGCCAGTGGCATAGAGACCGTCTGTAGAGTCGAACATGTCATGGTGATTGACTGTAATGGCAACAACCGGCATCGATACGCTTTCGTTGATGAAGTAGGTCTGTGTCGTGGTATCGACAGCTTGGCCGTTCACGAATTCAGAACAGCGAATGACCGTGTTTGCGGTGATTTGCTTTGCTGCGGTAATTTGTTCAGAACTTGCCGTGGGGAACGAGCCGTCGAATGTGCAGTGAATTTGGCCGCCTTTTTTCGGGGTAAGCGGTTCAATGGTCAAATTCTTGTAGAAGCCCGCTTTCGGGAGTACTGATTCCTTGGGCTTGTGGTTGTCTTCGTATTCCTTTAGGCCGCTAGAGGAGTTTGCGGTCATGGAGGCGTTCGAATTGGCTTTGGAACTGGACGACTTTGCTGCCGGAATTTGTTGCGATGGCGTCGAACTGCTCTTTGGTGCGTTTGCGGAACTTGATGGGTTGGGCGTAGTCGATGCTGTCGAGGAAGAACTCTTGGAGGTCGCGGCAACGCTCGATTTGCCCGTCGAAGGTGAAACTTGCTTACTAGAATCGGCTGGGTTTACGGTGGACGCAGAAGATTCGTCTAAAGGAGGCAAAATGCCTGAATTGTTCGGGTCATCTAGAGGATCCGTTGAGGTTGAACTCTCGGTAATTTGAGCCGCATTCCCAAAAGGAGCTGTGGCGTTATCGTCAGAGCAACTGCATAAATAAGCACTCGCAAATGCGAGCATCCAAACAAGGTGTTTTTTTTTCATCTCTCATCCCTTGAAGAAAAAAATAACCCCCACACTCTTTTATGGAATATAAGTCGTTTTTTTCATATTTATCCATATTTGTTGTTTTTTTTTTAAAAGTGTTGTGAAAATTGTCAATTCTGTAAAAGAACCGTTACGAAAGGGCTCAAAAAAAGCGCTCCGCATGACGGAACGCTTGCAAAAATGTGTTTTATATCACGTTATAACTGGTTGCTTTTACAAAATGCCTAAAAGACAAAAGAAATGGCGGGCCGGAACCCGCCATTGTGACTTTTTATTGAGTGTGAATGGAAACTTTTAGCAGAAGAAATCTTTCCATATTTGATTGCCGAGTTCGTTTAAGCGAATCTGGACTTGTTCGATATGCTCGTGAAGCCCTTGATCGATGATTTCTTCGATGGTGGTAAAGGCGATGTCGGAACGCAACTTTCCCAAGAGGCGGATTGATTCCGCTTTGCTTTTAACGGGGTAGGCGATGTTCTTGAGACACTGCTCCGCTTTTTCTAGGCAGAAGCGCAAGGAACGCGGAAAGTCTTCGGAGAGCAGGAGAAATTCCGCGACATTATGCGGTGTCACGTTCGAATTGCGGCGATGGAACATTTCGTACGCACCGACGCTTTTCAGAACGGCGTTCCACTGCACGGTATCGAGCGCCATGCCCACCATGCTCACGTCAGGGAGCAAGATGTAGTACTTGACATCGAGAATACGAGAAGTCTGGTCGGCGCGTTCGAGTAATGTGCCGAGGTGTGTGAAGTTCCAGGCGACATCGTGATTCATTGTGCCCTGAATAATGCCTGCAGTGAGCTGGCTGAATTCTTTGACGCTGTTGTAAAAGGCGTGTGGACCCGCCAACGCTTCTTTTGGCATCTCGGGGTCGTTCAGTTTCAGGTAAAACTGGTTGATGGCAACCCACAGTTCCGAAGAAATCCTTTCGCGGACGCAGCGGGCGTTTTCGCGGGCGGCAGCTACGCACGAAATGATGCTGTTCGGATTTTCCTTGTCGAACGTCAAAAACATGAGCGCGTTTTCGATGGAAACGTGGGCGTATTTTTTGAAGAATTCGTCTGCGTTGCCGGCAATCTGAATTACAGGTTCCCAGGGGCGTTCTTCGCCGGGCAAGTCCAGTTGGAGTTGGAGGTTCACGTCGATGCTTCGCGCGACGTTCTCGGCGCGTTCAATATAGCGGGCAAGCCAATAAATGGAATTTGCGACTCTACTTAACATATTCTATTTCCTGCTTCTAACTTCCTACGGTCTACTGTTGTTGCTGCTGTTGTTCCATCCAGAGTTTAGCTTGTCCGAGTTCTGGAGCCTTTTCGTTTTCGGCAATGACCCAGGTATCCTTGCATCCGCCTCCCTGCGAGCTGTTTACCACGATGGAACCCTTGCGGAGTGCCACGCGTGTGAGACCGCCGGGGAGGATGTAGGTCTCGCGACCTTGTACAATGTAGGGGCGTAAATCCACATGGCGACCTTCGAAACCGCCGTCGACAATGCAAGGCACGCGGCTGAGCGAAATCATGGGCTGTGCAATGTAGTTACGCGGGTTGGCGATGATCTTGCTCTTGAAAGCCTCGCATTCTTCCTTCGTCGATTTTGGACCGACGAGCATGCCGTAGCCACCGGATTCGCTGGCGGCCTTGACGACCATGTTTTCGATGTGGTCTAACACATGCTGCATGTGCTTTGGGTTTTCGCAAACGAATGTCGGCACGTTCGGGATGATTGCCTCTTCGCCGAGGTAGTACTTGATAATCTGCGGCACATACGTGTAAATCGCCTTGTCGTCGGCAACACCGCAACCGGGCGCGTTTGCAAGCGCTACGTTACCTGCCTTGTAGGCCTCAATCAGTCCGGGCACGCCGAGGCAAGAATCCGGGCGGAAAACCTTCGGATCCAAGAATTCATCGTCGACACGGCGGTAAATTACGTGAACCTGCTTGAGGCCGCGCGTTGTGCGGGCGTAGACTTTCTTGTCTTGCACTACGAGGTCGTTGCCTGTCACGAGGTCCACGCCCATTTGCTGTGCCAAATAGGAATGTTCGTAGTATGCCGAATTGTAGATGCCGGGCGTTAACACAACGACTTTAGGCGATGCTGTAGAATCGGCCAAGTATTCCAATGCATGACGCAGACGGGTGCAATACTCATCTACGGGGCGAATGGAGCAGTTGGAGAATACCTGCGGGAAGGTTCTCTTGAGAATCTGGCGGTTCTGCAACACGTACGAGACTCCACTCGGGCAACGCATGTTGTCTTCGAGTACATAGAAAGTGCCATCGGTATCGCGCACCAAGTCTGTGCCTGTAATGTGAGCCCAGATACCCTTGGGCGGCACAAAGCCTTCCATTTGCGGGCGGTATGCGGTGCAGGTGTTGATGAGACTTTCGGAGACGACTTTGTCTCGCAAAATCTTGCGATCGTTGTAGATGTCCGTCAAAAAGCAGTTCAGCGCTTCTGTACGCTGTTTGAGGCCTGCTTCGAGGTGCTTCCAGTCGGTGGCACTTACAATACGCGGGATGACGTCAAAGGGGATGATTTTGTCTTTACCGTCCTTGTTGCCGTAAACCGCAAATGTAATTCCGTTGTCATAAAACGCAGATTCCGCAATGATCTGACGGAGTTGCAGTTCTCCTTCGGGAAGTTCGTTGATTTTCGTAAACAACGGCTCTGCTGCCGGGCGGGGAGTCCCATCCGGGAGGCAAAGCTCATCGTAAAAGCCTTCGGTATCGTAGTTTCCAAATCGCATGTTGTGTTTCCTTATGCTTTTATGTTAAATGTTCTCTGTCAATTCCGGCTATCGTGCCGGGGTCGCTTTTTCTTTGTTGTCATCCTGGAGCCACGCCGTGGCGATAGGATCTTATTCGTCCTTCGGGTTCGTTTATGGTTACTAGTTAATAGTTTGTAGTTACTAAAGATTGCTTTGGATCCTTCGACTACAGGCTTCGCCTTCCGCTCAGGATGACACATTGTTCGAGTAAATCAAGATTTTTAACGGCGTCGAGGTCTCCTACGTAACTAGTAACTCAGAACTAGTAACTCCATTACTCCTTCACATCCACGTTCACGGACACTTTCAAGGTATGCTCGCCACCTCCGGTGATGACTCCCTTTAACGGGCTTACGTCTCCGAAGTCTCTACCCCAGGCGAGTATGATGTGCTCGTTACCTCCAAGCACATTGTTGGTGGGGTCCAGTTCTACCCAGCCGTGGCCGGGAATGTAGGTGCTGACCCAAGCGTGGGTCGCGTCGGCTCCGACAAGTTTTGGTTGCCCTTCGCAGGGGTGCGTGCGGAGGTAACCGCTCACGTAACGGCAAGGCAAATGCAGCGAACGCATGCAGCCGATCATCAGGTGCGCGAAGTCCTGGCAGACGCCTTTTCGCCCGCGCAAGATTTCTTGCGGCTGTGCCCCGATTCTCGTCACTCCTGGCGTGTACTTGCAGTCCGTGTAGATTCGCGTCATGAGCTCGTAGGCGGCGTCAAAAATGGGGCGATCCTGCTCAAAGCTTTCGAGCGCGTAATTGCGGACCGATTCGTCAAATTTGGCGAAAGGGGAGGCGTAGGCGTACATCGCGGCGTCTAGCGTTTCGTCGCTTGTCGGGCGTTCCAGAAGTTTTGTGACATCTTCCCATTTCATTGTTTCACCTTGTTTTGGCGGTTTTTCTTCCTGAACATCTACGATGCCTGTCGTCTTGAATCTAAAGAGCGTATGCTCCTGCTCGATGCTGAATGCCAACACCCTGTTCCCGAAAATGTCAAGGCGTTCCTGCTGTATTGTTGGATTCGGGTCCACTTTGATGCTGTGGCTGATCCAATTCTGTCGGCTGACGGTTCGCGGGAGCATGTGGGCGAGGTGGTTGCTGTAAAGAACGGGGAGGCGGTAGTCGTAAACGGTCTCGTGGTCAACTTGATAAATGGGCATCTTAAACCTCCGACACATCCGTGGTTGTCGCGTGGAAAACTCCTGCGCGCGGGGCGTGGCTTAAGTAGAGCCTGTTTACGATTTCGGCAATCCGTTCAATAGAGTTTATCTGTGCATCTACGAGTTTTATGAGGTTCTCCCTTTTGTTCTCAATAGTTTCTGCAAGTTGTTCTATGTTTGCGAGGCGGAGCTCGGCGAGCACGCGCATCAGTTCGCGGTCCAGTGGCGAGAATGTCGTTTCGCTCTGGTCGTTTCCGGGCAAGTGTTTTGCTGCTTTTCGCAGTTTTGCCACCTGATAGGCGACGCTTCGCGGGTTGGATTCGTCTGACAATAGCAAGTCGATGACGGGGACAACTTGCAAACGTCCTCCATAGCGGCGGTGGTATGTCATGAGCCCATCGCCGATTTCGAGAACCGCCTGTAGCAAGCGCAAGTTCGTCATCTCGTCGGTGGGGGCTGTATAAAGCAGGCTTTTGACCAGTCGCAAGGTGCGGATGGCGCACTCGATTTCACGACCGAGTTCCAAGAAGCGCCATTCGTGGCCGCGCGTCATGGAGTCTGCTGCAAGCCCGGCCACTGCAGCGCTGTCCGACAGGACCTCCTTTAGGTAGGGCAACAGCGCTGCCGCACCTGTGCCTGCCGGCACTTCTGCAATGCCAAATCCGTTCAAGTAAAGCCATAAATCCTCCGAAATGCGGTCTCGCAACTGCATGCCGAGTTCTCGAATTTCCGTCAGCACACATTGCATGCCGTTCTTGTTGTCCTTACGCAAGATAAAGTAACGGAGTGCGTTTTCAGGATCTTGCGCGAGCCTCGACTGCGATTCGTCTGTAAGCCCCGCCTTCAGTATCCACGGCAGTTCCGGCATGTCCATCCAGGACTCGTCCGAGAGCCTCACCGCGATACCTCTTGCAATACGGGCCATCATGTTTGATGATGACAATGCACGCCCCAGCCGGAACAAGTTCTCGGCCGCACGACTAGGCAAATCGCCTCCAGCTCTCGACGGCGTAATTGCCTGACCTGCTGGAGCGAGCAATGAAAAGTTCGCTACGGGATTCTCCGAGAGAACCCAGATGTCTTTTTCGCCTAGTTCTTCGCTAACGGTGCAGCCCGTTGGAACGCTCGCGGCGCTTGTGGCGTTGGACTCCGTGAACTTGAATATTCCAAGACCTCCCGGCATCACCGATGTTCCTTTCGTTGTATTGACCGCAAAGAACCGCATCAGCGAAACTGCCGGTGTGAACTCTCCTCGGTATGCATAGACGGTCGAAACCTCCATGGATCTTTCTGCTACCCATTGGTCGGGCGCGCTGTCGACCGCTTGTAACAAGGCTAGCTGTGCCGTATTCGTCATGGTTGCGAAAGCTTTAGGTTCAACCTCCTTGAAATTTCCTTCATCGCGGAAAGCTTTCTTGAAAATCCATTTTTCAGGTTCCGCCAACACGCGCTCCGCATCGGTTGCATTCCCGAGCCAAAGCGTTTCCACATCGCGTAATAACAGTTCTTCACCCAAGAGTTCGCGGCAAATTTCCGGCAAAAACATCTTGAACATGGGCGTTTCCAGAACGCCAGTTCCGAGAAAGTTTGCAATGGCGACGTTTCCTGCGCGGACGGAACTGATTAAGCCAACGGCTCCTTCTCCGCTGTCAATTCGCAACTCCAGCGGGTCGCACATGCCGTCTTCCACTCGACGGAAAATGGTTCCAATCTTTTTGAGTCCCATAAGCGTCTTCATGTACACCTGCATGTTGCGAATTGCGAGGTCATCGTTTTCGACTAGCGGAATTCCCAGGTAACGGGCAATTACTGCGTCTTCTGCGCGACGCGGATTGTCTGGACTCGATGCCAAAAGTACCACCTTGCTGGTTTCACCTTCACCTCCTATGTTTTTATGCATGGCGTTTAGGCCATCCATCAGTTTTTTGAAAAATCCTGCCAACCGTTCCGTTTGCATGCTGCGGAAAAGTTCCGGGAAAGCGCGGCTTACGCCAATGCGGTTCTCGAGAGCTCGTCCCAAGCCGTCGGGTACTTGCAAATGGTCCGATATCGCCACGAAAGATCCGTCTTTGAGTCTTGCGACATCGGTCGATGTCAAGTTCACAAAGATGCCGCCAACCGGATGCACGTTCCAGACGACCTGTAAAAAGTCGGGGTTTGCAAATAACAGCGCTGCAGGCAATTTCCCATTTTTCCAAAGACGTTGTTCTCCGTAAATGTCGTTTGCGAGTGCATTGAAAAGCCTTGCCCTTTGCGCAACGCCTGCTTCTAGCGTTTTCCATTCTTCAGCCGTAATCAAGAGAGGGATGGGGTCTGTACCTTTGTGGTTGCCTCCCATGCTCGACGAAAGATCGTTCTCATCGAGAACGTTATGCAAACGCCTACAGCGGTGCTCGAACTCCACTTTCGACAATGCCGAAATGGACTTGATAAAAGTATCATCTGTCTTTACACATTCCATATTTCTTTTGTTTGCAAAAAATGTGCCAAGACCAATATGGCTTAAAATCGCGTGTTTTTATAATATATTCATTACGTTTCTTGTAACTATTACGGAAATTGTTGTGTAAAGGAGTATTCCATTAATTGTATAATTGATGGTTTTGTGTTTGACAAAATCCAAAAATCGCCCTAAAAATGCTCTCCAAAGCCCTGTTTCTTTCAAAATTTGGCTTTTTTACGGCATAATCACTTTTTGGCACGATTTTTGCGAAATGTTTGCGGAGACATTTAGAATTATGAACACTGCTGAAGTTTTGATCAAGTCCTTAGAAAGTGAAGGCGTCAAGTTTATTTTTGGAATTCCTGGTGAAGAAACTTTGGAACTGATGGAAGCTATTAAAAAGTCGTCCATCAAGTTCATTACGGTGCGCCATGAACAGGGGGCTGCTTTTATGGCCGATGTTTATGGGCGTTTGACGGGGAAGGCGGGTGTCTGCCTTTCGACTCTTGGCCCAGGCGCAACAAACCTTGTCACAGGTGTTGCCGATGCGAACACCGATGGCGCTCCGTTGATCGCCATTACGGGACAGGTGGGTACAGAACGTATGCACTTGACGAGCCACCAATATTTGGACTTGGTGAACATGTTTACGCCGATTACCAAGCGCAGTAAGCAAGTGGTTCGCCCTGATACGGTGAATGAAATTGTTCGTATTGCGTTCAAATATGCCGAAATGGAAAAGCCCGGTGCTTGCCTTATCGACTTGCCGTGCAATATTGCCGCTATGGAAGTGGAAGGCGAAGTTGCACAGACTCCACTAAAGCACCATCGTGAAAATACGGAATATGCAAGTAATGGCGCGATTCAGGCTGCTGCAAAAGTTTTTGCAAATGCCGAACGTCCCGTGATATTGGCGGGGCATTCTGCCGTGCGGAACCACGCTTCAAATGCGTTGACTGCATTCGCGTCTTTGGCGAAGGTTCCCGTGGTGACGACCATGATGGCGAAGGGCGTGATTCCTTGTGACAACCCGTATTCGATGCGGTGTATCGGTATTCCGCAGAAGGATTACCAGAACTACGTGATGGATCACGCGGACCTTGTGATTGCGGTAGGTTACGATGTCGTAGAATACGCTCCCGTAAAGTGGAATCCTGAAGGCAACAAGAAAATTATTCATATCGACGAGTCTCCGAACCATGTGAACAAGTTTTATCAGCCCGATGTGGAAGTCATTGGCGATATTTCGGCTTCGCTGAATGAATTGTGCAGGCTATGCCCCAACACCAAGGCTTCGGAATGGGCGTTGCGCATTCGCGAAATGATGGTTGCCGATCATTCCCGCTACGACCACGACAATAGTTTTCCGCCTATGCCCCAGAAGGTGCTTTACGACATTCGGCAGGTCATGGGCGAAGACGATATTTTGCTCTCGGATGTGGGGGCACACAAGATGTGGATTGCGCGACAATATAATTGTTACCATCCGAACACCTGTATCATCTCAAACGGTTTTGCGACCATGGGAATTGCGGTGCCCGGTGCGATTGCAGCAAAGCTTTTGAACCCTAAGAAAAAGGTCTTGGCGGTCACAGGTGACGGCGGTTTTATGATGAACAGTCAGGAACTTGAAACGGCTTACCGCGAACACATCCCGTTCGTGACGCTGATTTTTACCGATGGCGGCTATGGACTCATCAAGTGGAAACAGGAGGAACGTTATGGTGATAGTTATGCTGTCGAATTCACGAATCCGGATTATGTCAAGTATGCAGAATCCATGCACTTGAAAGGCTATCGCATCGAACGCACCGAAGACTTGCAGGATACCTTGCGCGAAGCGTTCTGTCAGGATGTGCCAAGCATTATTGAATGTCCTGTGGATTACTCCGCGAACATGGAACTTTCCCAGTATCTCAAGAATTTGAAAATATAGGAGAACGATATGGGATACATTAATAGCTTATTTACTGGGCAATCGGAATCGTTCGGTGTTGCTGTATCCGAATACTCCCGTTTTCTTTCCATCGACAGCATTTCGGGGCATCCCGCTGTTTACCGCCATTTGAAACCTTGCGGTAATGCCGATGAGAACAAAATACAGAAAAAGAACTTATAAAAAGGACTCCTCATCTCCAACAATCAAAGAACCGCCGGTAGCAATACCGACGGTTCTTTTCCTTTTGAATGTCGTGACAATCGCGAAACTGTCATTCCCGCCACTGAGCGGGAATCTCCATTCTTATTACATGCAAAAAAGGCGGGTTAGAACCCGTCCTTTTTTAAGGAGATGCCCGATTAAATCGGGCATGACAATCGCCTTACTTTTTATCAGCACCGTGGCGCTCTATCGAGCGCAACCCAAGCGGCTCAACCATGCCAGTCTGCAAGCAGCCTGGCGCGGCACTCGCCTTAGTTGCACTCTTACGAGTGCAGTAACTTGAGCCTCGGTCATGGCGAAATTCATTTCACCGCGACTCTCAGCTTGCTGTTACTTGGTTTTCGGCATCTGCACGGAGATGTGGATGTCCTGCAACTGCTGGAGGTCCACTTCGCTCGGGCACTGGTCCATCGGGCTAGAAGCGCTCGTGTTCTTCGGGAACGCGATGTAGTCACGGATAGATTCTTCACCTTCCATGGTAGCGACAACGCGGTCGAGACCGAAGGCGAGACCACCGTGCGGAGGAGCGCCGTACTTGAATGCATCGACGAAGAAGCCGAACTTGGTCTTCACCTGTTCTTCGGTGAGACCGAGCAAGCGGAACACCTTTTCCTGAACTTCCGGGTTGTGAATACGGATAGAACCACCGCCGATTTCCACACCGTTAAGAACAAGGTCATAAGCTTCGGCGTTGCAATCCTTGAGGTTGCCACCGAGCATCATGTCCAGGTGTTCCGGAAGCGGGTTGGTGAACGGGTGGTGCATGGCCATGTAGCGGCCTTCGGTGTCGCTGTATTCGAACATCGGGAATTCGGTAATCCACACAAATTCACGCTTCTTCGGATCGCGAAGACCCTTGATACGGGCGACTTCCAAGCGAAGCTGGCCCATAGCCGTTGCTGCAATCTTTTCCGGACCTGCGATGAAGAACATCATGTCGCCGCACTTGGCGCCGACAGCGTCACGGAGTTCGTTGAGCTGTTCAGTTGTAAAGAACTTGCCGACCTGAGTTTCCACTTCGTCATTTTCCTTGACGCGCATCCACACGAGGCCCTTGGAACCGTACTTGCCCACGTAGGCGGTGAGTTCGTCGATCTGCTTGCGGGTGAAGTCCACGCAACCCTTGGCAGCGATACCGCGGATCTTGCCACCGGCGGCAACGCAGTTCTTGAACACGCCAAAGTTGGACTTTGCACCGATTTCGGAAACATCGTGAATTTCGAGGTCGAAGCGGAGGTCCGGCTTATCGGAACCGTACTTGAGCATGGCTTCTGCCCACTTCATACGGCGGATGTGGCGCGGCGGTTCGAAGTTCCAAACCTTGCCCAAAACTTCAGTCACGAACTTGTCGAACATTTCCATGACTTCGTCCTGGTTCACAAAGGACATTTCGACGTCGATCTGCGTGAATTCCGGCTGACGGTCGGCGCGGAGGTCTTCGTCGCGGAAGCACTTGGCAATCTGGAAGTAGCGGTCCATGCCGGCAATCATCAAGAGCTGCTTGTACTGCTGCGGAGACTGCGGGAGGGCGTAGAACTTGCCCGGGTTCACGCGGGACGGCACGAGGTAGTCACGTGCGCCTTCCGGTGTCGATTTGCAAAGGCACGGGGTTTCGATGTTTTCAAAACCGTTGGCGTAGAAGAAGTCGTACACGGCCTTGAGGAAGCGGCTCTTGAGGAGGAGCTTCTTCTGGATCCACGGACGGCGGAGGTCCAAATAGCGGTACTGCAAGCGGAGGTCGTCGTTTTCCTTGCACTCTTCGTTCGGGTCGTTGATGGCCAAGGGAGAGGTGAGGGCGGCGTTCAAGATTTCGAGCTTGTCGGCCTTGACTTCGATTTCACCCGTGGCGAGTTTTTCGTTCGTGTTGCCTTCTTCGCGGGCATAGACCTTGCCGGTCACATAAATTACGTATTCGTTGCGGAGCTGTTCGGCGGTCTTCATCACGTCGGCATTGTAGTCCGGGTTGAAGACGATCTGGGTCTTGCCATACTTGTCGCGGAGGTCAACGAAAATCACACCACCATGGTCACGGCGGCGATCCACCCAACCGGCGAGAGTTACGATTTGGCCAACATCTTCCTTGCGAAGCTGGCCGCAGTTATGAGTACGTTTCATTGTTGTATCCTTGAAGATAATTTTTCGGGACGAAAGATAGAAAAAATAGTGGTTAGTGGTTAGTAGTTGGTGGTTAGAAAATGCAATTTGAAGCGTGTTATCTTGAGCGAAACATAGCGGAGTCGAAGAATCTAGGAATTTGTTTTATAGTGGTGGGGGAAAGCCTTCCCCTCGCTTCCTTCGGCATTCTCAGCGGACCAAGGTCCCTGAGCTTGCCGAAGGGCCGCTACCCCTTCGAGCGGGGGCACACCACCTAAAGGTGGCCATGCCCACATAAGTGCTGAAGCACTAAGTGGTCAAAGGCCGCAACGCCCCGTTAAAAGCAATTGTTGTCGGCTTAAACTTTGAAAGAGCAATGTGCAAAATTTGCACATACCACTTTTGAAGTTTTCTCTCAGCTCCTAAAGAGCCCCTATAAGACAAAACACCCACACCGTGGGTAAAGGAACTTGTATTTTCAGGAAGTAAATGGAAGCGGTATGTTTTTCCGTGACAAACACCCGGCTACCTGCTCCACTCAAACGAATCACGGTTCTCGCTTCACAGGCCAATTCTTATACCCATAATATACCATTTTTCACAAGGAAAGTCAATACCTCATGGCAAGTTTCATCAACGCAACCATAGGTTTTACCTCAGCTCCTAAAGAGCCCCTATAAGACTTACTTTTTTTATGCGGGTTCGCAAGCGGTTAGACGTTGAAAAAATCAGAAATGTTGAATCAAATCCTGGGATTTCGTCCGCATTCCTGTCCGTGATACTCAGGATGCATTTAATAGTGTAGAAATATTTGAATAACCTCTCGCGGTTGAAAAAGAATCACCCAGAATATATTGGATATTGAATAATGTTTGAATTCGCTTTACATGAACTTTGCTTTAATTTCATACTCAACACCGTATCTGTGATACGCTCCAGGCAAGTAGTACACTACTGTAGGCTTCGTTGTTCCGTCCGAGAGTTTGGCTATCCCGTAATACGTGTTGCCATTGTGTCTATTGATAT
>CAMKLO010000067.1 GCA_946413655.1 uncultured Fibrobacter sp.
AGTCCGACGCTCTAACCGATTGAGCTAAAGCCCCAGCTCGCCCAAAATTAGTAAATATTTTGAAATTGTTTTGGCCCATTCGTAGTGGAACCCGCTATAAGCGTTCACAACGCATTTGTCCCAATCGGCGACTTCTGTGTTATATACATTAATCGCGTCCTTGATGCGGCGCAACATCTGGTGCGGGGCGTTCGCGTCATCGACGAGGAACGCGTTTGCTTCACCTGCGGTTTCGAGGGTGTAGTCGGTGAGCATGCTTGCGATGCCGACGTTTCTGCCGGTGAGCGGGAGCGTTCCTGCGGCCATGGCCTTGAGGATAATCGAGGCAGACGGCTCCTGCAGGTTGGCTGCGAACAAAATGTCAGATGCGGCGAGTGTGTCGCGCAGTTTTTCTCTGTTGTTCGCTTCTTCGGAGTCGAACTGGAGGACGCGGACGTAGTTGCCGTACTGGTGCGAAACTTCCTGGTAGTAGTTCCATTCGGGGTGCTCTGGCGAAATGCCCACGATGATGAGGGCGTTCTGCTTGGCGATGTCCGAAAGAATTGTCGCAAGCGTCTCGGAGGTGTTGCCCGATTCCATGTCCGCATGGCTGTAGATAATCAGCTTCTGCGAAAGGTCCATGTCGAACTGGCGACCGAGGCTCGCCTTGGCGGCGCGTTTCGCTTCTTTGATGGGGAGTTTCGCTTTGCCGTTGAAGTCCCAGAAATTGTAGTTCACGCCGAACTGGATGCCGAGGAGCTTGTCGCTGTTCCTATTGAGGAACCCGCTGAGTCCGCCGGGGAGGTTCGTGTTGAGCATGGCGTCGCGATAGCCGGACGACGGGAAAAGCACTTTGCTTGCGTACAGGACGCCAGCTTTGAGGAGGCTCACCTTGCCCCAGAATTCGTAGCCGTCCATGTTGAAGTCCTTGGGCGGGAGACCGATTTTTTCGATTTCGCTGGGCTGTACATGGAAGTCGTAGGTAATATTGTGGATGTTGAAGAAAAACGGGATGTTGTGGAATGTTTCTTGATAGACTGTGTGGCAGAGTGCGCCGGCGAGGGCTCCACCCCATTCATGCCCAAGGATGGCCTGGAACTTGATGTCGCTTTGGGTGCTGTATGTGAGCGCTGCCGAGGCTAGCAGGGCGAACCTGAGATGGTTGTCGCTATAGGGGAGCGAATGCGGAGGCCCATAAATATAGGGACGACCGAAATATTCCTCATTATATATATAGGTATGGAGCGGGTCGTCGTCGGAGTGCCAGACCTCGAAGGGCTTGTTCTGTAAAGCTTCTACGCCCTTGTAAACACAATGATACTTGTCGGAATCGATAATATGGTCTTTATAGAAGGGAGAACAGGTCATGACCGTAGAACCGGCATCGGCAAAAGCCTGTGTCATGCAGTTTACTGCGGTCGCAAGTGGACTTGGTACCTTCCAGTTCCCCGCTTCTGGAGTTACGACGAGTATATTCATTGATTTTTTAGCACTCCAAATAAAAATTTACCTACAAAAGTAAGTATGTATAAATTTATTTATTTAAATTTCAACTGAAAGGGTGTATTTTATTTTTTAACGTGATAAAGAGTCCTTTTCAACGTTTTTAACATAACTTCATCTGAAGGATACAAAATGAAGAAGATTTTCATTGCTGCTTTGGCAGCCGCTGTGGCTATCTCGCTTACCGGCTGTAAGGGTACTAACGAAAAACGCGGTGACGAACACCTCAAAGAAGGCCGTTTCCGTAACGCCATCAATTCTTATCTTGAAGCAAAGAAGAAGGGCAAAATGTCCGAAGAATTCTTTGACAATTTCACCCTGGCTCTTGTGCGTGCGGGTGATGCTGAATCCAAGAAAGACTTGAACAGCGACCTCATCAACAATTATTTCGAAAAGGCGGCTATCAACGTTCCGCAAGTGAAGGAAGACGCCACTATCGAAGAATACGTCAAGACTCTTGCCGAAATCGGTAAGCGCCAGGCCGCTCAGGAAGGTGTTGACTATGCGACGATCATCAATGCGTTTGCAAAGATTGACTCCGCAGAATCGGTCGCCAAGACCCGTCATGTAGCCGAATCCGCCGTGAAGAGCATCCGTGCCGAAACGGAAAAACTCTATGTGGCACGCAACTTGCAAGAAGCCACTTCCGAAGAAGATCCGGTCGTGAGCGAATACTTGCTCCTCCGCATGGCAGAAATGGCGCCGAACAATGCTGATATCCAGGCTGCTTTGAACAAGAGCCGTAAGACGACTCGCGGTTACTTCCTCATCTTCGGTGAAAACATTCCGGACTTGAGCGGCAAGCAGCGTGTTGACAAGTGGGGCTACGTGATGGCCATGCCGACCATCAAGATGACCAAGACCTCCCTCTCCGGCGAACTCCAGTTCTGGGCTTCGACGGGTAACAACACCGAACTTGATCCGTCCCTCATCAAGCTCGTTTCTACCGATGGCAAGGAAGTCTTTGCCAAGGGCGATACGGGTTGGTGCGAAGCCGAAGTTCTCGTGGGCAAGAAGGGTGACGAAAAGATTGAAAAGAAGCAGAAGAAGTTCAAGGGCAAGGGCAAGTTGATGAACGAATTCCAGTGCTCTGTGAATATCAGCTTCTCCTTCCCGGGTGGCTTTGTTCCGGACTACATCGAATACAAGGACAATTTCGGTATCGGCCGCAAGTTCCTCGGTCACTAATTCGAGTCGGACTTAAAGAACGAATGTCGAGAGCTCGCTGCATAACGCAGCGGGTTCTTTTTTTTCTCGTCATGCTGAGGCGAAGCCGAAGCATCCAGTGCGGTTAAACAGCAATTGACTGGATGGAGCTGCACCCCCTTGCTGGCCTTTGGGGTATGAGGTGTGGGGTAGTTGCTTTGCTCAAGATGATTAACTTGGCTACAAAAAAGCCCCGGAACAGAGTCCGGGGTACTTTTGCTAAATGGAGATTCCCGCCTTCGCGGGAATGACAATCGTGCAGTTTCTATTGCAATAACTGTTTACTGCCTACTTCCTACTGTCCACTAACTAGAATTCCGCGTGGGCGCTCATGCCGAGGGCGAACTTGGTCTTGCCGACGACCGGGTTCTTGTTCTTGCTGAAGTTATAGCCGAACCAGAATACGAGATTCGTGTTGAGGGTCGGATAAACGTAGAAGTTCATGCCGAGGAATTCGAATTCGTCCTTTTCGATTTCGGAATCCGGATCGTGGTATTCGAAGCTGACGCCGAGAGTGAACTTCTTTGTGATGTTGAAGCTCGGTTCCATGGCGAAGAGCATCTGGTCGTCTGTGAAAATCTGCGCTGCTGCGGCGTATTCCTTATCGACGATGGCGTAGAAGTAGTTCATGCCAAAGTTGAAGATGCCGTAGTTCATGCTCGGTTCAATGAGGAAGGAATGGACTCCGTGGCCCTTGTAGGGATGCAGGCCATAGACAGCGTAGATACTGTAGTTGAGCACTTCGAGGCTCTTGGAGTAGTCGAGTTCTGCACCGAACGTGTAACCGTAACCGCGGCCGATTTCAGAACCGAAAACCCAGTCCACACTCGGGGTGATGGTCAGGTGTTCGTCCGGGCGGTTCAAGAGCTTGAGGCCGTAGCTTGCGAATGCGGCGATGGAACTCTTGCTGTCGTCTGTTGCACCGAGGTAGAACTTGCCTTCGCCGAACTTGCTGTTGCCGACTTCGACACCGAAACCGCGGAGGGTCTCGTCGCGGGAGATGACTGCGTAACGTCCTGTATCGCGCCAGAAGTAGTAGTTGAACGCTCCTGCGCCATAGGTGAGATCGCCGAAGACGAAGCTGACGTCCTGGAATGGCTTCCAGCGGAGTTCCACGCCGTCGAAGTTGAATGCCGTGTAGCGGTTGTCAAGGTCGGTAATCGCTGTCGAACGGGCGAGACCGTGGCGGATTTCGGCATCGCCGTCAGCATTCGTTAAATAGCTTCTTGTGTTCGTATAGACCGTGACGGAAACGTTTTCGTCGAGGTTTGCCGTGAGGGACAAGTCGATATCCTGGTTTGCGGCATTGGTGGGGTCAAAATCCCTGTTGAAATAGCTAGCGAAGTCAAAATCGACGTTTCCGTTGATTTCGATGTCTGCGGCCATGGCAAAACCGGTAGCGGCAAGGGCAATCGGCAAAATAATTTTACGCATACAATCCTTCCAAAAAAGGTTTATTTGGTTTTTACGTGCAAAAGATAGAAATATCTTTGTTGCAAGACCAATGTTTTGTGCCTAGTAGCTCAAAAATACGAATATACTATGTCTTGCTGGAATGAGTTTTGTAAATTTGAATAAGTCTTTAATAAAGGTGGATATGAAGTTTTCCTCCCGTATAATTCTTTTTTTGTCGCTTGCGCTCGTGCAAGGTGTTTTTGCATTGACGGCGGACCAGATTTTGGATAAGTCCAAGGCTTGGTTCAAGTCGGGCAAGGCTTGGAGCCTTAGCTTCAAGGCGCAACTGTTCCAATCGGATTCCCCAGAAATCAGGACTCAGTCAGGGAGTCTTGTCGTTACCGAAGGGGACAAGTTCAAGCTTGACCTTTCGGGTATCAAGTTCTATAGCGATGGCGAAAGTCTTTGGCAGTGGAATGTCGAGCAGAAACAGGTATTGATAAAAGCGGTCGAAGACTTGTCGAGCTCGTTGCACCCGTCGGAACTTTTGTTCAAATACTTGAACTGCAAGGCGCTTGAAATGGGCGAGGCGGAATTTTCGAAACAGAAACTTTGGACTTTGAAGCTCGACCCTGCGAAGTATGCGGGGCAATTCACTAGGATGGATGTGTGGCTTTCGCAGAAGGACTTTTCTCCAGTGCGTCTCTATACGGAAGATCCGGCGGGAAACGCGTCCTGGTATAACATTACGGACTTGAAAGTGGTCAAGGATGTTTCTAACGATGATTTCAAGTACAAGCCTGTTCCGGGTGTTGACGAAATCGATATGAGGTAGATTGTGAAATTTAGCGGAATGAAAAAGTCGGCTGTACTTGCGGCAGGACTCCTGATGGCGGGAGCTTTGGGCAGCAGTGCTTTTGCCGGCGAGACATTGTTCAGCAACTACGTGTTTGCCGTTGGCCCGGCTGGGCAAAATGGAGCCTTGTGGGCTTTTTCGAGAGACAATAGCTATAGTGGCGTTACGTTGTTGAAGTTCAATGTTGCGGACAAGGGAACTGTGGTGACGGAATCGACTGCGCAGTCCCAAGTCGAAACGGATACGTTGACTGCAGTGCAGGATGGTATTTTTGAAGATGACCTTGCCGAACGCAGGCGAATTCCTGCGATTTACGCGGGCTCGAAGTTCGGGCTTGTGCTTCCGATGTTTGCGATGGACAAAAATGACCGTTATTTGCGCCCGGCTGGGTATTATACCGTACGTGATTTGAATAACGTTATTGAAAATCCTGTTGATGCTCCGTCGATGGCAGACGATTTGGACAAGCCGATGCAATATACGATGAGCGGTTTTGCATACGATTCGACGGCGAAGCGCTTGTGGATTGCCCGTGGCGCCTTGGGCGTGATGGTTCACGATGTATCCGGAAAGAAAAGTGCAGATACGACATTTGTCTTGAACTTGAAGACGAAAAAGCTGGAAAGACTCAAGGATAATGCGGATTTGGATTTGGAAAAATATCCTGAAATATTCGATGTCCGCTTGCATCCGGAAACGGGTGACCTTTGGCTTGCTACGGCGAAGGGCATTTGGGTCATGTCTTCTGGTAGCCTTAAGCAAATATCGGATGCGCTGAAAGATTCTCGCGTGACTGGCATATGGATGGGCGGTAAGCCGCTCCAGATTATTGCAGAAACTGCTTACAAAAAGAAAGAAGATGTGATTGGCGGGTTGTGGCGGATTTATGGCGACAAGGCAAAAGACTTTGCCAAAGTGAATTTCTTGGATACCGCGGGCAAGGTGCAGAAGAAGGATATTTACGACGAAGCGGATTACACGGTAGGCGATGTGGCCTTTATCGGCAAGACGGCTTACGTACTGGTTCGTGCGGTCGGAGGTTCTATTAGCGGTTACCTCAAGCTGGATTCTCTTGGCGCTCGCGCTTGGGAAAAAGACGATGATGGAAAACTCCAGTGGCTTTATGGCTACGAAACGGGAGCGACTGACCGAAAGGCTATCATCACATCGATGTGCTCGTTCCCGCTTTCGAAAAATCGGACGGGGCTTGCTATTGCAACCTACGGCAACGGTGTTTCGGTTTCGGCGGATTCCGGTGCGACATGGAGTGTTGTGCTGAACCGTGCAAAGCTTAGCAACAACTTGGGCTCGATTCGCATGGTGCCTTCTGTGATAACGCCGGGTGACGAAGCGCTTGTTTCGTATAAACTTGGCAAGGAATCGAAGATTACGATTGAAGTGTTCAGTTACGATATGCGCAAGGTGCGTACTATTGTGAAAGATGTTGTTCGCAATGCGGACGCTTCGCGCAGTTCGAACCCGAAAGAAGATTTTTGGGACGGACGCGATGACCATGGCAAGGATTGCACGATGGGAGTTTATTATATCAGGGTGAAGGACAATCATGGCCATATCGGTTGGGGCAAGGCGATGACGCTTGGAGGTAACTTCAGATGATTTGTTTGAAAAATCTTGTAGTTACGGCTTTGGCTGTTTGTTCGCTTGTCGATTTTTCGATGGCAGGTCCTTTTACGAAAAAGTCCGAACTCGGTGGCTTTGATGGTTTTGTAGAGCGTATGGGCGCTGGCGTTCGTGAACTTGGGCGTGGCAATACAGGTTCCGCGGATACCGCTTCTATGCCGGGTGCGTTTTGGAACCCCGCTTTGCTTGGTTTCCGCGAAAATCTTGGATATACGCTGAATATCGAAAAACGCGATTTGGACCGCTTGGGCGGAGCCTTCGGTGTTGAAGGCAAAATTGGAAAACGCATGGGCGTGGGTTTTGCCATGCTTTACCGTGGTGACCGTGATTTCAAAGTGATTGATGACGATGATGAAACGATGGGAACAGCAAAGCCGTTCTTCTCGATGTTTTATCTAGGTTTTGCTTATCGTGCCACGCGTCAGGATGCGTTTGGTCTTTCGCTTTCGATGAGCTATGACAATTTGGATGTCGCCCAGTATTTCGAAGGAATTGATATGGAGGATTCCTTCCGCAGTCCGGTGACGATTAACTTGGCTTGGTTCCGTCAATGGAATGAAAAATGGTCTTCGTCTGTTGTCATTCGCAATTTGAGTTTTAGCAAGAATTTGTCTGCAAAGTGGACGAAGAACCCGAGTAAGGATAACTCGCTTGCTTCTACAGAAGGCGTGCGCCCGAAAGTTTTGCAGATTGGTCTTGGCTATCGCTCCAAGATTTTGGGCAAGCCGGTCTATGCTTGGATGGAAGCGTTGGATTACCAGGTGGCCGATACGCTTTTGGCGTTTGACCCGCAACTCCATGTTTGGACGGGTCGCGTGGGCTTTGAATGCGAAATTGTTCCTAAAGCAACGCTCCGTGTGGGTATGGATGACTTGAACTGGATGCTTGGCGCGGGTTACAAGTTCGAAATCCGCGTGGGCAGAAGAAAGTTCCCGATAGAAGTGAACTATGCGTTCCTTTACGAAACGAGTGCGGGACTTTGGTCTCCGTTCAGCCTTGGCTTGCGGGGATACATTCCTTGATTTCGAAGGTGTTCATATCGAAGGTACGCAGTCTTGATTCTATGGACTGCAGCTTCGATGCTGGCATAAACGTCATTTGTGGTCCGAATGGTTGCGGTAAGACGACCATTCTGGAAACTGTTCATTTACTTGCGCAGGGGTTCTCGTTTCGGTCGCGTGACTTGCGGGAACTGATTACCTGGAAGCAAAATGAAATGATTTTGCGTGGCGAGTTTAATGACGAAGGTCGTTCGCGGATGCGGGCGTTGCGCGTTTATTCTCGCGGATGTGATGTTCGTGAAAACGGTGAATCGTTAAAGTCGCCGACGTCCTTTTTCGGGACATGTCCGGCGGTGATTATGCAACCCTCGGATATTGAACTTTTGCGCGGTGGACCCGAGGTTCGCAGACATTGGCTCGATGAAATCCTTTGTTACAGGTCTTCGGCGAATGCGCTGGTGTTGCGCCGCTACAAGCGTGTGTTACAACAACGTAACAAATGGCTTAAAGAATTTAAACAGAGCGGTTCTGCTGTTGGCGGCGAGGACTTGTTCCGTGTGCTGACGCAACAGCTGATTGAATTGGGCGCTAAGCTATGGTCTGCGCGTATTGCGCTTTCGAAAGAGGTTTCCGAAATTATCACTCGGTATTACCGCAAACTTTCTGGCGGTGTCGATGAAATCACTTGTGCGTACAAAAGTTCGATTCTCAAGTCGCTGGATGCGCTTGATGCCGCGGAGCCGATGTCGGATGAAATGATGGATGAAATTCCATCGGATGTGGCGAGTGTTGCTGCGGAGAGTTCCGCGGGGGCGGCTTATGTCGCTGCGGGAAGTGCCGGCGAAAATGTTGGTTGTGCCACGGGTGTTGAAGGTTCTGCGGCTGCCGCGGATGTTGAGGCGTCTGGAACTGCTGCGGACGTGCCGAGCGAAGAAATGTTGCGGAATGCGTTTGCGCGGAAACTTGCGGACTTGGAATATGTGGAGCGCTTGCAGGGAATGACGATGGCCGGACCGCACCGCGATGACTTGGCGCTTTGCGCTTCGGGCTATGAGATGCGATCTGTCGGGTCGCAAGGACAGTGTCGCTCGGCTGCGGTTGCCATGCGCTTTGCCGCTGTAGATGTGGCTTCGCGATATTTGATGAAGCCGATTTTGCTGTTGGACGATATCTTTGCGGAATTGGACGTGAATCGCCGTGATGCGGTCGCTTCGCTGATTCGTGAAAAGAAATGTCAGGTGATTATTGCGACTCCGCAAGCGGAAGATTTGCCGTTTAAGGCTGACGCAATGATTGAATTGAAGATTTAATGATTGTCATTCCCGCGAAAGCGGGAATCTCCTTTTTTCAAGAAGGTGGTGGCCGTTCAGAGACGGACATGACACCCCGACTGGGGTGACAGGGTGGAGAAACTGACCCCGGCATGCATGAAAAAAAACGCGCAATTGGATTGCGCGTTTTTTTGCATCGGGGACGTTGTGGAGGGTGAACCCCCGCTCGAAGGGGTGGCTTCCCCTCAGTAAACAAAAAATTTTACTATTGCTTTTCTGTCTACTTCCTACTGTCTACCGACTACTTATTTATTCTTCAGCAAGTCGCGGATTTCGGCGAGAAGCTTTTCTTGTGCAGGCGGTTCAGCAGGAGCGGCAGCGGCGGCAGCAGCTTCTTCGGCTTTTTTCTTGCGCATGTTCTGCATGAATCCGAGGAATTTCTTCATCAAGAGGAACACGGCGAATGCGACAATCAGGAAGTTCAACACTTCGCCAATGAAGGTGCCGTAAGGAATGGCGATGCCTTCGGAGGTCGTATAGACGAGAGTCTTGATGCCTTCGCCTGCGTTCTGACCGCCGCATTTGGCGATGAGAGCGGTGACAACTGGCATCACGACGTCGTTGACGAATGAGTTGACGATTTTGCCGAATGCGGCACCGATGATGATACCGATGGCCATATCGACGATGTTGCCTTTGAAGGCGAATGCTTTGAATTCTTCAATAAGTGAAGCTGCTTTGTTTTTGAGACCCATTTTTATTTCTCCTTATAGGTTGTTTTATGTTTAAATAATAGGAAAAACCTTTAAAGTTTGGCATGCAATTTTTAAATTTGGCGCGCTATGTCATGGTTATTATTGGCTTTTGCTTCGGCTGTCTTTTTGGGCTTTTATGATCTGGCCAAGAAAAAATCGGTTCAAGATAACGCGGTTCGGCCGGTTCTATTACTTTGCAGTGTTTTTTACGCACTTTTGATGTTGCCGGTTTTGTTGACGGGACATTGCGAACCGTTGACTTTGCACGACCACTTCTTTTTGATGGGAAAGGCGGTTATCGTTGGGCTGAGTTGGCTTTTTACGTACAGTGCCATTGCCCACATGCCTCTTAGCATTTCTACGACGATTCGGGCTCTTGCTCCTTTATTCACAATTATGATTGCCGTGGGGTTCCTGGGGGAGCGTCCTCAGACTATGCAGTGGGCGGGAATTGCTGTTTGCGTTTGTTCGTACGTCGGACTGAGTATGGCGGGCCGTAAAGAGATGGGACATTTCTTTAGTAATGGTTGGGTTGTGGCGATGCTCCTCGGAACGATTCTTGCGGCATGCAGTGGAATTTACGATAAACTCATTCTCCAGCGGATGAATTTCGAGCCTTTGACGGTGCAGGTTTGGTTCAGCATTTATATGTGCGCGGTGCAGTTCTTGACGACGATGATGACGTGGTACCCGACGCGAAAAAAAACGACGCCTTTCCAGTACCGTTGGTCGTTCTTGGCGGTGGCGTCACTCTTGATTGTGGCGGACCGTTGTTATTTTCTGGCCGTGAGCCATCCGGAAGCGCTGATTTCAGTTATTACGGTGTTACGTCGCTCTAGCGTGTTCATCAGTTTCTTGGCGGGAATTCTTATATTCAAGGAACGCAAGAGCAAGATGAAGTTCGTGGCGATGCTGGGCGTGGTCATCGGACTTTGCTTGATTTCTCTAGGACGTTAATTTTTTCATGCTCTGAGGCTTTATGGTAAAGATCGGAATAACTGGCTCCATTGGTGCAGGCAAGTCCTTTGTGGGGGAGTTGCTGCGTGAGCGCGGTTTCTTGGTGTTGGACGCCGACCATAAGGTTCATGAGCTTTACCGAGATTGTAATGAACTTCGTGCGGAACTTGCGGCTTACTTTGGCCCGTCGTGTTTGACGCCATCGGGTGTGAACAGCGCGTTGATTGCTGATCGCGTTTTTGTTGATGCGAAATCGCGTGAAAAATTGGAGCAGATAGTTTATCCGCATTTGACTTGTGCTGTGGAAGATTTTTTTAATGCGGATTCGGAAACGTCGAAGGATTCGGCTGAAGTCACGGACGCTGCAAGAAATTGCCGGTTTGTGGAAGCGGCTCTTTTTTCGCGTGCACCGGAACTTTTGAAGATGCTTGATGAAATCTGGATTGTCGATGCGCCTGAAAATGTGCGGTTGCAGCGCTTGATTGCTCGTGGGCTTAGTGAAAGTGATGCTGCGAGACGTATTGAAAATCAGCGTGGCGCTTGTGCTCCGGAGTTGTTTGCTGGAAAGCTAGTTCGAATGATGATAAATGATGGGGACCGCTCTTGTGTAGAATCGCAATTGGATAAAATGCTAAGGTGACGGAAGGGAGATTCCCGATCAAGTCGGGAATGACGAAGTAAAGTTGGGAATGGCATAACCAAGTTAGGAATGAGAACAAGAGAAGGAATAAGTTTTATATGCAACCATACATTCATCAGTTTGCGAATTTCTTGAGAGCTCACTTGAACTCGATTTCGGTGGGGCTTATTGCTACACTTTTAATGCTTTATGGCGCTAGCATCAACAATTATTTCAAGCGGATTACAAGGAGCATTCCGTTCTGGGGACGCTTTGCTTTGTTCGTTGTGTTGTGCAGCGTGGGTTACGCGTTTGCCAGTTCGCAGATGGTTCGCTTTTTGAAAATGGCGTTGCGCGAGTTGCCCGACCTTCCGTTGATTGGCGTTGTGGCGGGATGCTTTTTGTTACTTGCATTCCTGGCCAAAAGCGGAAAGGATATTTGACGATTGGTCAATGGTCAATAGTTGGTCGATAGTCGATGGTCATTGGTCATTAGCGACAAGGAATAGGCTGTAACTACTAGAATTCACTGGATCCTTCCCCTTACAGGGTCAGGATGACGTTTCTTCTTCCTACTGCCTACTTAATTAAAATTATCCCGGTTGACTCCGTATAAAATAACGTCGTCAATCCACATTTCGCTATCGTCAACAATCCAGATGGAGAATGTCGTGACGCGGGCCTTCACGAAGTCCCATCCCATGTTCCCATATTCTCCATCTCCGGGGACGAAATCATCTGGCGTAAAGCTGAAGCGTTTCCAATTGGAGTCGAGGTAATCAACGTATTTCGTTTTGCCGGTTGGCTCGTTTAAAACTTCAATGGCAAAGCCGAGTTCTCCGGAACCCTTGGCAAAGAAAACGATGGAATCAATCCCTTCGAGGCTAGACGGATTGCGGTTTATTCGCGAGCCTATCATCGACCATTTCCCTTTTTTCTTGGAAGTGCTCTTCCAGTGGAAAACGTAGCTTTGGCGTTCGTCGTTGAACTCGAATGCGTCCTGGACGTTGTCGCGAGAAGGCGTCGTCGTTACGTTGGAATCCTGCGGGTTGAAATACCAATCCCGTGAGCCATCGCCGTAGTTGAATGCGGTTTCGAGTTTTTGACTGTCGAAGTCGATGATCTTGATGGAATGGATGGCGGTCACGAGCGAGTCGGGGAGATCTTTCCAAACGTCGTTGCTGCTTGCATCTAATGCGGCGGTCTTGCCCCAATACATGACGAGGCTTTCGACGCTTGAAGTGCCGTTGATGCGAATTTGTAATTCGGCCTGCTTCAGGGAATCGCTCCAGAACGCTTTCTTGAAGGCTAGGCGATTGCCGCCTTGGTCGGTAAAGCGGATGTCGTTGCCGTTTTTCATGGCTTCGCCAAAGTCGAAGTTCACGGAATCAAGACGGACGAAGACGACGGTCGTTTCGGCTATGGGGCGCATCCAGTCCGAAATTGTAGAATCTATCGGAATGACTCGCAAATGCGCCCATTGCTCCAGTTGTTCATTGGCGAGGTTCGGCTTGGCGAGAGTCTTGATGTTGTTCTTTTCGCCGGCAGACACCATGATGGAAGCTTCGCCGATAGCGGCTTCATCTTCGGATATGACGGCACGAATTTGATAACTTGCCGGTGGGAGCGAATCTAAAGTGAATTCGCCTTTCGCGTTCGTTTTGATGAGTTTGTCTGTACCATAGACTTGAATCCATGCGTAATCCGAGCCTTCGGGAATGTCTGCTTTGCCACTGACGGAGCCGAGTTTTTCTAGTTGCATTGTCGTTAATTTGTTCTTCTTCAAATCGCTTGCGGCGATTGCCCTGAATACACCTTCGTTCCCGTCTATAATTTCGATGTAGCCTTTATCGAAATCGGCGGAGCTCATGACGATGTTGCCGAGAGAATCCGCGGTGAATTCCAATACATCGCTCTGTGAATTTGAAGATGTTCCTTGTATGTACCAAAGCGGGCGGATTCTTGCGACGGCGTACGAGACCGGCTTCTCCTTGTTGTTGACAACATTGATGATGCAAGCGTTTTCTGTTTCAACGGTGCTTGCACCTGCTATTTCATTATCGGTGGAGCAGGCAAATAGCAAAATGCAAGATAGCAACACTAATAGGTTTTTCATGCTATCCTCGCATTTTCTTTAGAAGGTTTCTTCTCCGAAATCTCAGCGACGGGGTACAGCGAAAAGATGAATTGAATGACTTTCTCTGGTTTGGGTACGTCGGCGACGCGTTTTTGAACTTGTCTGCGGAATTCGCGTGTCATTTCGACCAGGTCTTCGAGGCATTCGTCATCGACACAGGCTAGGACAGATGATATATTGCGTTCGCTAGGAGGAATGTTGACGAGGGCGTTTTGGGCAAGCGTTAACAACTGGTTCTGGTAACTGCGGATGGCCGTAATCTTTGACGCTCCCGCCGATGTGAAGTTGACTGTTGTGACGGCGAAGCGTTCGGATGCAAGAGGCGTAATCATCTTGAGTTCTTTCAGGACACGTATGGCCTCCTTGACCTGATCTTCGGAAATGGCTGGTGTAATCTGCTTGACGAGCGTATGTATATCGGCCTTGCCACCGTTGATTTCGATAATCGCACGCACGACGGGAATCCACCAACGGCTGAGAAACAGTATTTCGTTGGAGTTCAGCTTGCGGAGACTGACATCTTGCAATGCAAGAGCCATTTTGTATAGTTTGTCTTTTTTCGTCTTTGATTTCGTTCTGGATGCAGCTACAAGAATTTCGAAAAGCTCCCCGTCTCGGCCTTTGAGTCCAAGTAATTTTTTGGACAAGGGGATGTTTTGTGCAGGGAGGTGCGATTCCTTGTTGAGAATGCGGAAAACCTGGCTTGTTTCGAGCCCAAGTTTTTGTCCCATCATCTTATAGGAGAATAGCGGAAATTCCAATTTTTTCTGAACGAAAAAATTTTTTAGCAAATCTCTGTAATCGCCAATTTCGTCAATGTTTAACATAGAAGCATCCTCTATAATGAAATAGATTTTTTACATGCGCAGCGGTAATGCCTTTTTTAAGTTTTATTGACGAAATGACAATGTGATATTAATCACTTTTGACGAAAATCACTATAAAACTGGGCGAAATTGTTGTTTTTCTTACATCCCTTGTTATTTAAAGCCCCAAATTCTACCTTATGTAGAGGAAACAAAAAGGTGGCTAATTATGCAAAAGGAAGATTTCTCTATTCTTAAACAAGTGGTACTTTTTGCGCTACTTGCCATTGTTCTTGGTTTTGCTTATGGTTAGCCCTTAAGTTTGTTTTTGGTGTATATGTAGAAAGTCGGTGCAGTTTAGGCTGCACCGATTTTTTTTGTTCTTAAAAGAATTATATTATTGCTTGCCTGAAAAAGATTAAGGAAGGATTATTTAAAATGCCTGCTGAAATAAAGATTATTGAACGAGCTGAAATGTACCTGCGTAAGCTTTCTTGTGGTGTAAATCCTCTGACCGAGGAATCTTTACCGGAAACGGATGCTTGCCGCCAGGAAAGAATTAGCAAGTGCCTTGTCTATGTGGCCGATTATTTAAAGCAAAAGGTGATGCCGGATATGGAACGGCAAGAAAAATTGAATGCACCGAAGCCACAAAAAGTTCTTAAACCGCGTCCTGTGCGTGAAGTGGCGACTCAAGAACTTGTCCTTACTCCAGAAATGCTTTCTAAGTTTGAAATTTCTGAAGAGCCTGTTTCTGTTTCGGGCTTTGTCCGCCGTTTGAACACTTTGATTCCGCAAGGTAGCGGTATGATGCCGCTTGTTTATGCCGACGTTGCCGAAGTCCTTTCGAGAGAGGGAATTCTTTTGAAAGAAGAAGGTGAAAAGGGCAAGGACTTGAACTTACCGACTCCGCGTGGCGAAGAACTTGGCTTTGCAAAAGTTGAAGCGGATATTCGCGGGCATCATTCGATTTATACAAAGTGCAATGCTGATGCTCAAAAGTTTATTTTGGATAACATAGGCAAATGCGTGACCCAGGCCAATGACCGTTTGGCTAGGCGTAAGGCTCGTGCGGAATCTGGCGA
The DNA here is from genome assembly GCA_946413655.1 of uncultured Fibrobacter sp. GTDB lineage: Bacteria > Fibrobacterota > Fibrobacteria > Fibrobacterales > Fibrobacteraceae > Fibrobacter. The sequence continues at coordinate 15,212 of CAMKLO010000067.1, forward strand.
GACGGGACGTTCCGGGAAGGAAAAATTCCATGTGACCGAAGAACAAATTAAGAAATACCCGACAGATGAAACTCCGGTGCCGGTGAGCGAAATTGCAAGACGCCTGAACGATTTGCTTCCGCAGGATTCCAACGTCGAAAAGATTTACTTCAAAACGATTCGCGATTGGTTTGTGTCGCAAAATTACCTTGAAGAGAAGAAGAATGCGCTTGGAAAGATTTTCTTTGTGCCAACGGAATCGGGTTTGCAGAACGGCATTGTGACTGAACCACGCGTGGGCAAGAACGGCGAAAACTATGACGCAGTCTTGTACAATGG
>CAMKLO010000068.1 GCA_946413655.1 uncultured Fibrobacter sp.
CCAGACGATTTACGGCATGCTTTTGATGAACTTCATCTTGAGCAAGGCTGCTGAACAGGGCTTCACGAACTGGGGCGGCTGCCTCGGTGCCGGTATCTTCGGTGGTCTCGGCATGATGGCTTCTGCCTGGTACCAGGGCAAGTCTGCTGCTGTGGCTTGCGATGCTCTCGGTGAAACCGGCAAGGGCATGGTGAATTACTTGATGGTGCTCGGTATTGTCGAAACGGTCGCTTTGTTCGTGCTCGTGTTCTCCATGATGGTGCTTTAATCGAAAGAGGTTGCACTTATGGATAACGCACAACTTTTAACGCTCGCAAAGCTCGGTGCGGTGGCGGCCCTTGGCCTTGCCGCAGTGGGTTCTGCGCTGGGCTGCGGGACTGCCGGCATGGCGGCTATCGGCGCCTGGAAAAAGGCGTACCTAAAGGGTAAAAACGCACTCTTTACGCTGCTCATCTTCGTGGGCGCGCCGATTGCGCAGACCATTTACGGTATGCTTCTGATGATGTACATCTTGAACAAGTCGCAGGCAAACCCGGGGAACTGGGCTGCTTACCTCGGTGTAGGTATCTTCGGTGGCATCGGCATGATGGCTAGCGCCTGGTACGTGGGCAAGTCCGCTGCTGACGCTTGCAACGCTCTTGGCGAAACGGGCAAGGGCCTCGTGAACTACCTCATGGTGCTCGGCGTGGGCGAAACGGTCGCGCTGTTCGTCATGGTGTTCTCGATGATGCTCGTGTCGTAGCATTCACACAGAACAATTGTGAAAGCACCCTGTCATTGACAGGGTGCTTTTGTAATGACCTCTTTTTTGAATTTAGTGTTATCGTTCGAGCTGGAAATAGATGCCGGCGAGAGGCCCGTATTGCTTGGGTCTAGGAGTAATAGTTTCTAGAAAAAGAAAAGGCCGTAGGTTTTTCTTACGGTCGATTACTTGTCATATCCGCTGAAACCGCCGGCATCCTCGAATCGTTTCTGGTCTTCGGGTGACATTTTAGAAACCTTGTCTGCAATGGTAAGGCACCTGATGCAGGCAGAAATAGCTTCCTTACCTCCGGCATCACATTTTTTGGCTTGGTCTATTGCTATCCGGGCAAGAACTTCGGGCGTTGTTTCAAAACCTCCCGCTTTTTCGAATCGCTTCACGCCTTCAGGAGACAATGTTTCGGTACTATCTACAAAGGAGAGAAACTTGAAACAGGAGGGAATATCTCCTGAATCGCACTGCTTGGAAAAGAATTTTGCTTCTTGGGCCAGACTTTCGGGGCGGTTGTCGCAGGATGCAAGGAAAAATGCTGCAACAGCGAAAACGATCGAAAGGAATGAGTTTTTCAATAGGAACTCCTTGTAATGCTACCTCTCCAGCTTGAAGTACACTGCCGCGAGCGGCGGGAGCTTGATGTTGAGGCTGCATTGCCTGTTCTGCCACGGAATGTCTTCAGTCCAGACTTCGCCGAAGTTACCCACGTTGGAGCCACCGAACATTTCGGAATCAGTATTGAAAATTTCTTTCCAGGCTCCACGTGCAGGGGCTCCCAAGCGATAATTCTCGCGAACGACTGGCGTAAAGTTGAATACGCAAAGGATCATGTTGCCGTGGTCATCTTTACGTACAAAGCTTACGATGGAATTGTCCGCGTCGTCGCACCAAATCCATTCGAAACCAGTGTAATAGTGGTCGATTTCCCAAAGAGGGGCGTTTTCCTTGTAGATGTGGTTCAGGACCTTCATCATTTGCAGCATTTTGCCGTGGCTATCCCAGCTGATGAGGTGCCAGTCGAGAGACTGCTTCTCGTTCCATTCGCGGAACTGCCCGAATTCGTTGCCCATGAAGTTGAGTTTCTTGCCCGGGTGTGCGTACTGGAAAGCGTAGGTGAGTCGCAGGTTTGCGAACTTCTGCCAGTTGTCGCCGGGCATCTTACCTAGCATGGAGCCTTTGCCGTGCACCACTTCGTCGTGACTGAAAACTTGTATGAAATTTTCAGAATAAGCATAGACCATGCTGAAGGTGAGCTGGTTGTGGTGGTACTTGCGGTGAATCGGTTCGTGCTGAATGTAGCTGAGAAAATCGTTCATCCAGCCCATGTTCCACTTATAGTGGAAGCCGAGGCCACCTTGCTCTGGCGGACGCGTGATGCTGGGGAAGCTGGTGGATTCTTCGGCAATGAGAATGGCGTGCGGCGTGAGGCGGCCCATGATGCTGTTCAGGTGCTTCAAGAACTCAATTGTGTCGTAGTTGATGTTGCCGCCGTCCTTGTTCGGGACCCACTGGCCGGGGCCCTTGCCGTAGTCGAGGTAGAGCATGGATGCTACCGCATCGACACGAAGGCCGTCGCAGTGGAATTCCTTAAGCCAGTACATGGCGTTTGCAATGAGGAAGTTCTTGACTTCGTTACGGCCGAGGTTGAAAATGTAGGTGCCCCAGTGCGGGTGTTCGCCTTGGCGCGGATCGGCGTGCTCGTAGCAGGCGGTGCCGTCAAAGCGGCCGAGCGCGTGCGCATCCTTCGGGAAGTGCGCCGGCACCCAGTCGAGAATCACGCCGATTTCGTTCTGGTGGCAGAGATCGACAAAGTGGCGGAACTGGTCGGGCGTACCGTAGCGGCTCGTGGGGGAGTAGTAGCCCGTGACCTGGTAGCCCCAAGATTCGTCGAGCGGATGTTCAGCAATCGGCAAGAATTCTACGTGGGTGTAGCCCATTTCCTTGAGGTAGGGAATGAGCCGTTCGGAAAGTTCGTCCCAGTTGAGAAAACGGTCGGGGTCTGCCGGGTCGCGACGCCAGGAACCAGCGTGGACTTCGTAGATGTTCATGGGGCTTCCGAAGACCTTGGTTGCCCAGTGCGTTTGCATGTAAAGCTCGTCGCCCCATTCGTAACCATCGAGATGTGTGGTGATGGATGCTGTTGCAGGGCGTACTTCGGCGAGTTTTGCAAGCGGATCCACTTTTACATGCAGCTGACCATCTGCGCCGTGGATTTCAAAGCGGTAGAGTTCGCCTTCGCCAAGATTCGGAATGAAGATTTCCCAGATGCCACTTGCACCGAGCATGCGCATCTGGTGGCGGCGGCCATCCCAGCTGTTGAAGTTTCCGACAACGGAGACTGCGTGGGCGTTCGGAGCCCATACGGCAAAGTGGACTCCCTTGAATCCCTGATGTTCGACGAGGTTTGCGCCGAGCTTGCGGTAGAGTTCGTAGTGCGTACCGGTGGCAATGAGGTGCCTGTCGAATTCGCTCAATACGGGCATGAATGCGTATGGATCGACAAGCGTGTATTCGTTGCCGTCTTCTTGACGGATAATTAAGTTATAAAAGAATGGTTTGTATTCCAGGTCGAGGATGGCTTCGAAAAATCCCGTGTTGCCGATTTTCACAAAGTCGAATTCTTCGGTACCGTCACAAGATTCGCCTCGGACAAAACTGGCCTGCGGCTGGTAGGTGCGGATGACGGTCTTTATTCCGCGGTCCGTTTCGAGCGGGTGAATGCCTAAGATAGAAAAGGGGTCTTTCGTTTTGAAGTCCCAAATGGCTTGCATGTTTTCTGCTGTCAGACTGGTAAAATCATTCCATTCCATATATGATCTCACTTAATGTTTTTAACGCAAAGAAAAATAACATAAAAACGGAATGTTATGCGCTTCATGACAATAAAAACTGTAATATTTGTGATGTTTAGTACATAGAACTTTGAGCTTGGAAAAAAGGTATTAGGTAACAGGTATTAGGGTTTAGGTAGTAAACAGTAAGCAGTGGTTAGTAAACAGGAATATTTAAGTGGCTAGTATACAGTGATTAGTAAGCAGTGGTTAGTAAACAGTGGTTAGTTTACAGTGATCAGTAATCAGGAATGCAAAAGGAACGTTCTTATTACAATCCTAACCACTAACCACCAATCACTAAAACTTCACTGGATCCCTCGTCGCTTCGCTTCTCGGGATGACTCCTGTGATGCGTTCACTGCCTACTGCCTACGGCCTACTAAGCTCTACCAACTAAGACCTACCAACTAGGCTAATCTTTCGTCTCTCGTCTGTAGCTTGCTTTGCAAGCGTTCTTTCGTCTTGACTTTTTGTTACATTTATAACAAACGGAGGCTTGCAATGGCTATTGTGATGGATGAAAATGCGAATCCGATGAAATTTGAAAAGCTTTTTAAGGTTTCGCCCGAAATGATTGACGACAACAAACACATGAACAATGTGTGGGCGGTGCAATGGGTGCAGGATATTTCGATTGCACATTCTGATTCTGTTGGTGCGACCGATGTTATGTACCAGCTCGGTTGTGGCTGGATGATTCATACTCAGTTTGTAGAATATAAAAATCAAGCTTTTTTGGATGATGAAATCCGCGGAACGACGTGGGTGGCAAGCTACAGCAAGGTAATGAGCGTGCGTAAGTGTCGCTTTGAACGCGTTTCTGACGGCAAGGTTGTCTTTGAATCCGAGACGCAGTGGGTGCTGATGGATATGAAACGAGGCCGTCCGTTCCCCATTCCGCAAGAAATTAAAGATAGATTCCAAGTGAAATAGGTTTGAGCAATGGGCGCGCACCTGCGGTGCTTTGAGGTCGGGACTACGCCCCTTTGATCCTTTTATGATCTTGGCTTTGCCGCGTTTTGCATCGCTTTCAAACGTCGCAGAACTTTTTCTGCGATGTTCTGTATTTTGGAGCGCATGTTGCCGGGAGTGATTCCGTAAGGTGGATGAAAAAATGTCACGGCGTCAAAGCCTTTTTGCACCATGATATTGCGTTCGTGGCTGAATGTTTTGAATCCGTAAAAGCCGTGGTAGTTGCCGGTCCCGCTCATTCCGACTCCGCCAAATGGTACGTCTAAATTTTCAATCTGGATGATGGTGTTGTTCACGCAGGTGGAGCCCGAGGTGGTTTCGCGCAGTACACGGTCGATGTTGCTTTTTGACTTCCCGAAAATGTATAGCGCAAGTGGCTTCGGACGGTTTTGGACAAACTGGATAGCCTCGTCAAGAGTCTTGTAGGCGACAATCGGAAGTATCGGTCCGAAGATTTCGCTTTTCATGATGTCCATATCGGGCGTGACGTTTGTGAGTACTGTGATGGGTGTGTAGCAGTTTTCGATATCGCTTACGCCTCCGATGATTTGCGTAGCCCCTTTTGCTATCGCGTCTTTGATGAGTGCGGCGTGGCGTTCTGTGGCATGTTTATCGACAATGTGGACAAAGTCATTACTCTCGTGCCGCTTGGCATCGGTATCGCCGTACATTTGTTTGATTTCGTTTGCGAATGCTTCTGCAAATTCTTGGACTTTATCTTGTGGACAAAGTGCGTAATCGGGAGCGATACATGTTTGGCCTGCGTTGAGCGTTTTACCCCAGGCAATCTGCTTGATGATTTTTTTGATGTTTACATCGGGGAGTAGAATTGCAGGAGATTTGCCACCGAGTTCGAGCGTGATGCTGGCGTGCTGCTTGGCTGCCATTTCTGCGATGTGGGCTCCGACTTTTGGGCTTCCTGTAAAGAAAATATGGTCGAACGGAAGTGCTAAGAGTTTGTCTCCAATTTCGGAACCGTTCCCTTCGATAATGGCGATTTCGTCATCAGGAAAAAGTTCTCTGAACAGTTTTGCTAGAACGGCGCTTACGTGAGGAGTTTTGTGAGATGGCTTTGCGATAATGACGTTCCCTGCCGCAATGGCCGAAATGATTGGATTTACTAACAAAAGAAATGGATAGTTCCAAGGCGAAAAAATGAGCACTCGCCCCTTAGGCTCGTAGTGGAGTCTGCTTTTTGTCGTAGGCAAGAAAAATACTTTGCTCGCAGCTTTGTCCTTTGTCCATTTTTTCAGATGGTTTATGGTGTAGTCGATTTCTTCGATTGCAGGGAATATTTCGGTAAGCCATGCTTCGAATTTCGGTTTGTGAAAATCCTGCCATACGGCTTCGTAGAATTCGTGTTGCTTTTGAATAATGGCGTTGCGGAGTTTTTTCAACTTTTGCATGCGCTCTTTGGTGTTCGTTTGGGCGATTTTCCAACGGTTCAGCCCTTGTTTTTCGAAAATATTTTGGATTTTTACAAATTCTGTATCATTCATATGATGTAAGATAGAACTTATCCTTTGAAAAGTAGAGATTCTATCGTTAAAACAACGCTTTTTATCCATTGTTGTTTTTCGTTAATCTATTTAATTTATAAATTAAAAATATGGGTTCCCTGATTCGTTATAAAGGTAAAGTACCCCAGGTTGGTGAAAGAGTCTTTTTGGCTGAAGGCGCTTGCCTGGTGGGCGATGTTAGCATCGGTGATGATTCATCGGTGTTCTACAATGCTGTATTGCGTGGAGATTTGGCCGAAATTAAAATCGGCAAACGCACGAATATCCAAGATAATGTTTGCATTCATGTTTCAACGGGTGTCGGAGTGTGCATTGGCGACGAGGTGACTATTGGTCATGGTGCGGTGCTGCACGGTTGTACGATTGAGGACAATGTCCTTGTTGGCATGGGGGCGATTATAATGGATGGCGCCCTAGTCATGAAAAATTGCATTATTGGTGCGGGTGCACTTGTAACTGCTGGAAAGAATTTTCCGGAAGGCTCTCTTGTGATGGGGGCTCCTGCACAAATCATTAGAACCTTGACTGCAGATGAAATCAAAAATGTAAAGGCTGGCGTTGAACACTACTTGGACGCAAAGGACGAACTGTTAAAAAATGTATAAGTTCTTTTTCCTTATAAATCCGGTGAGTGGTGGTGGTCAAGGTAAGGTTATTCATAAGTTTCTGCCCGAAATTATGGATTCCATGAATTTTAAGTCCGATGAGTGGAAATCAGAATTTACGCGGAAAGAGGGAATGGAAGAGCAAATTAGGGATGCCATTGCTTCGACTGAAACGCTTGTGGCGGTCGGTGGCGATGGAACGGTTTCGTCTGTTCTTTCCATTATGCTGACATCGGAATTTGCGGATAAAGTCCAAATTGGATTGATTCCTTTGGGAACGGGTAACGACCTTGCTCGTGTGCTTGGCCTGTATAAGCCGTTTGTCGATAAGGGCTTGCTTTATCTTGTACGTAGGCTTTTGATGGCAAAATCAAGGCCGTTTGATATTTGGACGGTCAATGGCAAGTACGCTCTTGCGAACTATTTTTCGGCGGGCATTGATGCTCGTATCGCACATGATTTTAATCAGGACCGCGCATCAGGTGTTATTTCGTCAAATTCCGTGGTTGCGAATAAACTCCATTATGTTAAACGTTTTTTTGCCGACAGAGCTTACCATTTGAAAAGCGGTTGGCTTTCGATGATTGAAAATACGCCGAAGGTTAAGGAAAATGTTGACTTGACAGGGCATACGACTGTCATTGTCGGCAATATTCCGAGCTTTGCCAGTGGCGCAAATCCATTTTTCAAGTCGGATATGGCGGATGGCTATTTGGAAGTTGTCTGTGTGCCGAATATGTTGAATTTTTTGCTTGCGATTGCGGTGGGAAATATTCCGGTTGTGGGCTTCTTCCTCAAAAAGTATTTGCTTAAGTCCCGGAAGGTTCGGTCATTAACGCTTGATCTTGCGGACAATGAATTTATTCAACTGGATGGAGAAGATTTAAGCGGAAAATTGGGCAATCGCGTTACAATCCAGTTTGCTTGCCAAGTGCGTATGCTCTCGTTGGAGGAATGATGCTTTCGGTTCCTTTATCGGAAGTTTTAAAACAAATGAACTTAAAAATGCCTTCGGATGAGGGCGTTTTGAATTTTGAATTGACAGGATTTTCTTCGCTGGATAAGGCTGGAAATCACGATGTCTCGTTTTGGACGGGTGATGCCAAGACGGAAACGGGCCTTGCCGGGAATGCGGGCGGCGTGAGTGCTAGCGCTTTTGCTGGTGTTACGGCGGGGTTGCTTTTCGTCCCGAGTTTGTACGAAAAATATTGCGTTGGCGGTCGTTCTGAGCTTTTGCCCAATGTGCATTTTGTTTGCCCGGTCGAAAATCCGTACCATGCGATGGTGACGTTCATGAAAGAGTTTGTGGAACGTCGTGAAGTTTTTGAACCGACGAAGATTGCGGCAACGGCGCAAGTCCACGCTTCGGCGGTTGTCGAAGGCGTGGTGGGCGAGAACGCATTCATTGGGCCGAATTGCGTGGTGATGAAAGGCGCTACGATTGGCGCTGGCACGGTACTTGAAGCCAATGTGACTGTCTATCCGCGTGTGACGATTGGCGAAGATTGCGTGTTCCAGGCGGGGGCGGTGATTGGCCCGCGCGGCTTCGGATTTTACGAGTACGAAGGCAAACGTCGGATGGTTCCGCATTTGGCGGGTGTGCGTATTGGAAACCGCTGTAGCTTTAGCGCAAATGACGTTGTCGCGGCAGGCTTTGTTTCGCCAACGGTGATTGGCGATGATTGTCATTTTGATACGTTTGTTCAAATAGCCCACAACTGCGTGCTTGGAAACAATATTTTCATGGCATCGCAGTCTGGTGTTGCCGGCTCTGTGATCATGGAAGACGATGTGGAATTTGCGGGAGGCGTGCAATCCGCTGGACACTTGACGATTGGCAAGGGCGTGCGTGTGGCCGCGAAGGCTGGCGTTACGAAGAGCCTCAAGGCGGGAAAGGTTTATGCTGGCTACCCAGCAGAGGAAATCGATGTCTGGCGCCGTTCCGTCGTGAAACTTCGGATGATGGGAAAGCGGTAGGGTGTGGGGTATGGGGTCGCTCGTAAACTCGCTATGGGGACGCTACGCTTTGGGCTTTAAAAATATTGTTTTATGCCCATAGCCCATAGCTCAAAGGACCGTAAGGTCCGCGCCCATAGCTTAACATGCTCTAAGTTCTAAGTTCTTAACTTTCAAGAGCGCAATATTTTTATAAATTCCCGTTATCTAAATGAAGAAAGATTCTCGTAAATGCCCGCGTGAGTGGGAATTTTGTTCCGCGTCATTGTCATTCGGCAGGGCGAACGTAAAAATTGAAGTCCAGGAGTACAATCCGCAACTGGAACCTCGCGTCGAATGGCGCGTGGGCGGTCATTCTTTTTACAGCACCGATTGCGCCAAGTGCTTTACTGATTTGAAGTTCCGCGTGGCCCGTACTGCAATTTATGAATCGGGTGAAGGCACTCATGCATTGACGCTTGCGTCCCCAGAACACCTTGCGCCTGTTTTTTTGATGTGGCCGACTCGCCGTTTTGTGGTGGATGTCGCTTGCAACGAAAATAGTGGCAAGGGGTGCGTCGCTGAAGTTCCGCTGATGGATGGTAGTGCGCTCTCGTTTTTTTTGGCGCTCCGCCGAAACGTGGGCGTGCCTGAAGAACTTGCGTTTTACGATGCTCCAGTGCATGCGATGTGGGACTTGTTCCGCACAGATCGCAATGATTCCAAACCATACGGTTCCGTTAAAATTACGCCGAGCGAAGCGTTCGAAGTGGAATACATCCTAGAGCGAAACGAAAACGGTTGCGTCTTTAGGTCGGCGGCGAATGTTTCCATTTACTCGGCGGAAGACTTGTATAATGTCTTTGCGGCGAGAACTTTCATCTTGAAAAACGAATTTGACGAAGCCCGCAAGGCCGGTTTGCTTAGCGGGGTGGATGAATCTTGTGGGCTTTTGCTCGATGATTCTCCGGAGGCGGTGTCTCCCGTGTTTAGAGTCGCCGACGAACCCGCTCGTCATAAAATCCTCGACTTGCTGGGAGACCTTTGCTTTGCGAAGCCTGCACTCCCGAAAGTTCGACTGGAAATCATCAACGGTGGCCATTTGAGCCACAGAACAATCTTAGAAAAGGTATTGCCCTATGCTTTACAATGAAGAACAAGTACATGCCCTCCTGCCTCAGAAAGCTCCGTTTGCTTTTGTGGATGAAATTCAGGAAATCACCGAAGGTGACCAGCCGTCTATCGTTGCCGTGTGGCACGTGAAGGGAACGGAACCGTTCTTTGCTGGCCACTTCCCGGGCAATCCGGTTCTTCCGGGTGTGATTCAGATTGAATCCATGGCTCAGGCTGCAACTCTTTTGACGATGATTGCCAAAAAGGCTGATGTCGAAGGCAAGCGCCCGGCTTTCATGGGTGTCGAAAGCTGCCGCTTCCGCGCTCCGGTCATTCCGCCGCAGGACTTGACGCTCAAGGCAACGCTTGTAATGGCTCGCCATGGCATTTATAAGTACACAGGCGAAATCTGGCAGGGCGAAACGCTGATTTGCAACGCAAGCTTTAGCGCTGCGATGGTATAATTAAGGCTGTGTTATGACGCGAACTGACGATAAATTGAACGTGTTGATTTTGGCGGCGGGGCTTGGCACAAGGCTAAGGCCCTTGACTAGCGAAATCCCGAAGCCGTTGGTTCGCGTTTATGACAAGAGCATTCTTGAAATCCAGATGGAACGGGCGAAGTCGCTTGGCGATGTTCGCTTGCATGCCAATGCGCATTACTTGGCTGACCAGATTGTAAGCGAAGGTGAACGCCTTGGCTTTGAAAAAGTCTGGGTTGAGACGCCGGAAATCCTCGGTACGGCGGGACCGTTGCGCCGCATTTATGCGGCGGGGTATCGCGGTGGCCTCTTGATTATGAACGGCGACGCGTATTGCAGTTTTGACTTGCAAGCGTTTGTGCGGAATGCACGAGCCGCATATGAGGCGGGGAAGGCGGATGGCTCGAACCGCTGTGAGGCGGCTTTGCTCGCTGTGGATTTCCCGAAGGTGAATACGTTCCGCGTGGGTGCGGATGGTTGCCTTGCAGGCGTTGCTGGGCGTTTCGGAAGCGAAGAAGGTCGTGCCGCAACGTTCTCCGGAATCTCGTGGTACAGCGACGAAGCTTTGGCGAGAATCCACGACGGCGAATTTGACATCCGAGAATTCTGGAAACAGGAAATTGCTGCTGGCCGTGCGCCTTTTGTCGATATGTCGCAGTTGCATGCGACTTGGATTGACATGGGTTCGCCCGAAGGTCTCATGGCGGCTGTGGAAGCGCGTTTGGCGGAATGTGGCCGCGACAAGAACGAAGCTGTTGTGGAACCAGGCTTTGATTTGCCTGCCGATGTAAAAGTCAAGCATTCCGTAATCTTTAAAGGTGCCGAAATCCACCCCGGCGAAACCATCGAAAACGAAATCCGTGGCAAGGGTTTCAAGTGGATGGTCAATGAGGCGTCATCCTGAACAAGCGTAGCGCAGTGAAGGATCCAGGAAGTTTTTTTAAGAGTTTTTGAATATGCGTAAATTTAGAGTAGTACTTGTTGAACCGGAACACCCGCACAATGTGGGTTTTGTCGCTCGCGCCATGCATTGCTATGCATTGCCGGAACTTTATATTGTCTATCCGAAACGCGACAAGGTCTTGGACAAATCTTACCATACGGCTGCGAATAGCCACGACATTCTGGATAACGCGAAGGTCGTTCACAAGTTCGAGGATGCCATTGGCGATTGCTCTTGCGCCGTTGCTTACAGCCGCCGCATTTTCGCAAGCTCCATCAAGCATACGATGGTGCAGAACTTGTCTGATATGCTCCCCGAAGATGGAACGATTGCGCTGGTGTTCGGTCGCGAATCTTGCGGGCTTGCGCTTGAAGAAGTGAACGCTTGCACGTATCAGTGCGAAATTCCGGTGCCGGGACTCATGAGCTTGAACTTGGGTCAGGCTGTTTCGATTAGCTTGTACGAGCTTTGCCGTTCCGGGGCGCTCGCGAATGGCGAGGGCCGCGCGAAGCGCACAACGCGAGGCGTTGCCGAAACGGGGCCTGCGACAATCCAGCAAATCGACGGCTTCAAGAAGTTCCTCGACCGCTACTTGACGGGGCAATACCATGATCAGGCTTGGCGCGACAGCTTCCTCAACACGCTCTTGCAGCGCTTGCACCCGACGCGTAACGAACTTTCCGCTTTGTTTGGCCTCTTGCGCAATTTGGCCGGCAAGCCCGCTCGCTTGGAACACGCTGCCGAAAAAGCCGCAAAAATGGCCGCCCAGGAGTCCACTCAAAAGGCCGAATAGAGGAGACGTTGGACATGTACGAAATATTGCCCTATAGCCATGAGCAGGAATCGCGCTGGGATCGCTTCGTCATGGAAGATTCCATGAACGGAACTTTCTTGCAGACGCGCAAGTTTCTGAACTACCATCCTGAAGGTAGATTCACGGATGCTTCGTTCTTTGTGGAAAAAAGCGGTATTGTTGTTGCCGTTGTTCCCGGCTGTAATGTTGAAGGCAAATTCGTATCGCACCAGGGATCCACTTTCGGCGGCCCGGTCATCTCCAAAGATTTTTATTCAGGCAACAAAATTCTCGAAATCGTCAAGGATATTGATGATTATATTGTCCGAAATTTCAAAAATGTAAAGCTCAAGCCGACATCGCCGATTTTTGCAACGGTTCCGACCGATTTGCTTGATTACGCCCTAGAACATTCGGGTTACAGTCGCCACACAGAACTCAGTTGCTTTACGCCTATTGCTAAAGATGTGGATCCGCTGGAAAATTGCAAACGCGAATGCCGCCACAATTTCAGGCAATCCGAGAAATTAAACTTGACATACGGCGAAATTCCTGAAAGTGAAATGGAAAAATTTTACGGTTTCCTAGAGCTTTCTAAGGCTCGCTACAATACCAAACCTGTACATTCTTTAGCGGAATTGCGCGACCTTAAAAAACGGTTCCCGGAAGAAATTTTGTTCCGTGGCGTTTGGCAAGACGGAATCTATCTGTCGGGCATGATGATCTTTTATTTCAGACAAGCGAAAGTCTATCATTTCCAATACTTGGCTCCCGACGATTCCAAACGCGAAACGAGTGCCACAACAGCGCTGTTTGTAAATGCGATGCGTGAGGCGGCCCAGGTGGGTTGCGAAAAATTCTCGTGGGGAATATCGACTGAAAATGGCGGTGCGTACTTGAACGAAAATCTCTACCGTTTCAAGGAGTCTTTCGGCGCGCTCCCTTGCGTGAACGTCAGATTCGAGAAGTAACTTCCTTTAAAAAATCCTCGTACTCGTAGATGTAATCGGATTCATCGTAGTGTTCCGATGCAAGTACCATGCAGACTGCACCCGAAGAGAAATTCTCGATTTCGCGCCAGTGCATTGTCGGGATGTAAAGCCCGTGGTAAGAACGGTTTAGGGAATATTTCGAACGCGTCTTGCCATCGTCTAAAACCACGTCAAAGCTACCGCTGGCAGCGATAATCAGCTGGCGGAGCTTGCGATGGGCGTGGCCCCCGCGAGTTGTTCCGCCGGGAACATCGTACAGGTAATAGACTCGTTTGATATCAAAGGGAATAAGTTCGCCACCTTCGACAACGCTCAGGTTGCCGCGCAGGTCGTGGGCGATAGGGATATCAATCAAACGGGGTTCTTTTTTTTGCTGTTCGTTCCATTCCATGCCCTTAATATAACAAAACCACCTCAAAACGAGGTGGCTTGAATGAACAAAACTGTGTTGCTTTGGGCTGTTCTTAGTCTTCAAGTGCAAAATCGACGGTTGTTACAACACGTACTTTTTTGATGTGTGGCGTGTTTTCGTCACGGTAGTCGATGGAAAATACACCTTGCGATGCGTTTCTAATTTTGCCAAGTTTACTTTCGGAATCTTTTGCGAATTTTTCTGCTGCAGCACGAGCGTTTTTGGTCGCATTTTCGATCATTTGCGGCTTGATATTGTTGAGGCCCGTAAATTCGTATGAGGCGTAGTTGTTGTTGATGACGATACCCATGTCTATCAAGTTGACCATTTTTTGTTGGAGATTGCGAACTGCATCGACTTTGTCCGTTGCAATGGTGAGGTTGGAATGGCTAGAGTAACGGAAACGAGAGTGGTTTGAACTGTATGTGTTTGCTTCGTTGTCATTTATGCTTGGTACGTTGAACGTAATTTCGTTAGCGGGTATGCCGTTATCGACGAGGAACTGCTTGATGGTGTTATTGTTCTTCGCAATTTCCTTGAAGAGTTCTTTCATGTCGTTTCCGAGAAGTCCGTAGCTGATGTTCCAGAAAACCTTGTCTGCAGGAACTTCCATTTCGGCGAGACCGCGCACATGGACAACGCGACCGCGGTCACTAGCCTTATCGATGCCGAAATAGACCAAAATACCAAATACCACGATGGCTATGGCAAGAATGATTGATTCAGGAATACGTGTTTTCATTATCAATGCTCCTTTTTGTGTTTATTAAACAATAATAATTTTTTGCTTATCAAAATACAAAATTTGTTTTTTTTCGTTTTATTACAGGTAAAAAAATAAAGTCATCCGATCTTTCGAATGACTTTTTATACTGTGAAATTGTTTATTGTCTCCAATGTTTCAACTGCGAGAGGTGTGAGTCGAAGAACTTGCGTCTTTCTGCATCGGGTGTGTTGTCGGGATTCGGCATGTGCGAAAGCAAAAAGTCTAGCAATGTATCCTTGTTTGTGTAGGCAAATTTTCCATCTGCATAGCACCACTTGCAGTAATCTTCATTGAAGTTACCGTCGATTTCGCGGCTTATCATCGCATCGTCGCCAAGCGGCATGCCGCAGCACTGACAAAAAAGTTGGCGCGGGGCACCGAGCAGCGTGTTGATGGAAACGTTGAATTCGCGAGAAAGCACCTTGAGCATTTCAGTGTTCGGCTGCGTTTCGCCGGTTTCCCAGCGGCTAACGGCTTGGCGCGTTACGTTCACGCGTTCTGCAAATTGTTCCTGAGTGAGGTTATACTTTTCGCGGATGTTCTTGAGAATTTCGTTGGTCTGCATTTAAACTCCTTTTGTTTATGGCTCAAATATATCAATGCTCTAGCGCAAAATCAAGAAACAGGCTGTTGCTATTTGTAAAAAGAGAGAGGCTCGTGCCTAAAGGATATATGCTTTCGTGATTTCCGCGGTATAGGCCATGTGGATGTCGCGCTTCCCGAGCTTGTCTTTCGGGTAGAATTTTTCGAGGTCATCAGGAGCGATGGCTTTTTCGTCCTGTAGCTGTTTATAGACAACTTTGCATTCGAGCACGAGCGGGTATTCCTTGACTGCGGGGACGTTTACTGTTTCGCCATCGACGTAGGTGAAGCCAAAGGTCCTTGCCTTGTCCATGTCACGGCCGCTGTTGGAGCCGCAATCGGCGATAAGCTTGCGCGGGGAGCCTTCGCGCGGGATGCTGATGGTGA
>CAMKLO010000069.1 GCA_946413655.1 uncultured Fibrobacter sp.
GCTAGTCTCCGGCCTTGCGTCCGGCTAGCTCCTCACCCTTACGGGCTTATCGCTATGCGATAATTCCTAAACAACTCGTACGCACTTCGTGCATCTTGTTGTTTAGTCGGCCCCTCTTCTCGGGTCCTCGTCCAGATTACGATGCAAAAAAAAAGAAAACCATCTTTGTAGGTGGTTTTCTTTTTTAGAGCGGGAAAAGGGACTCGGACCCTCGACCCCGACCTTGGCAAGGTCGTGCTCTACCAACTGAGCTATTCCCGCGGGGTGCCCCAATTATAGAAATAAACTTTCATGTTGTAAAGGGGAAGGGGAAAAATAATGATTTTTTTGGAGCGGAGACGGAAGATTGGAAAAGGGATTGATGGCTGCGCCAGTCTCCTTGCTTACGCAAGGCTGGCTTGCCACCCTTACGGGCTTATCGCTACGCGATAATTCCTAAATTCTTTCCACGGGCTTCGCCCACGAAAGAATTTAGTCGGCCCCTCTTCTCGGGTCCTCGTCCAGATTACGACATAAAAAAAAGAAAACCACCTTGGTAGGTGGTTTTTCTTTTTTAGAGCGGGGACGGGATTGATGGCTGCGCCAGTCTCCTTGCTTACGCAAGGCTGGCTTGCCACCCTTACGGGCTTTTCGCTTGCGCTCAAAGTCCTAAATTCTTTCCACGGGCTTCGCCCACGAAAGAATTTAGTCGCACCCTCGACCCCAAGGGGTCTCGTGTCCAGTCAATTTCAGTATAAAACAAAAAAGACGTCGTTAGGACGTCTTCTTTGTTTTAGAGCGGGAAAAGGGACTCGGACCCTCGACCCCGACCTTGGCAAGGTCGTGCTCTACCAACTGAGCTATTCCCGCGAGGTGAACCAATTATAGTTTTATTTTTTAGGCTTGTCAAGGGGAATGTGGGTGAATTAATCAAAAATATTTTATTTTTTGCTAGAAAAGAAAAATACGGTCTATGTTCGGTATTTACATTCACGTCCCGTTTTGTGCGAAAATTTGCGATTATTGCGACTTTCGCGTGATGCCTGCGAATGCTCGGCTGTTTGAAGAGTATGCGGGCTTGCTGGAGCGTGAAATTCATGTCTTTGACGAGGTTCATAAGGGGGCGCTCTCGCAAGCGCGGACGCTTTATCTTGGCGGCGGGACTCCCTCAATTTTGCCGGAAGCGTGCCTTGAACGTATTTTTGCAGTACTCGAGACATGTGGCGTGCGCGTTCGTGAACTGGACGAAGTTTCGATGGAATTCAATCCGGAATCGTGTACTGAAGAATCTGTACAGGCCGCGCTTTCGTGCGGGGTTCGCCGCTTTAGCCTCGGACTCCAGACCTTTTCGCAAACGTTGCTGGACCGCATAGGCCGCAGGCATACGGTGGAACGAGGCTTTGAAGCGCTTCACTTGCTCACTTCGCTTTCGCAGGCGAGGGTTTCTGCGGATTTGATGTTCGATTTGCCGGGGCAGTCGGTGGATTCTTTCTTGAGCGATGTTGACCGTTTGTCGGATTTCCCGCTGGGTCATTTGAGCTTTTACGGCTTGAACGTGGGCGAGCGGACGCTTTTGGGCGGTCGCATATCTCGTGGCGAAGAAAAAATTGATGATAGCTTGTATGAGCCGATGTATCTCGGTGGCGTTGAGATTCTGGAGAAAAAAGGTTTCCTGCGTTACGAAGTTTCGAATTTTGCACAACCGGGCGACGAGAGCTTGCATAACATGAACTACTGGAATCGCGGCGGGTACATTGGCTTTGGGCCGGGTGCGCATAGCTTTTTTGACGGTCGTCGTTTCTGTGCTCCGGAAATGTACCCTCGCTGGCGTGATTACGTGAATGCGGGCTCGCCAGACGCGTCGCTGACATACGACGATTTGGACAAGGACGACATCTTGACGGAGCGCGTGTGGCTTTCGCTACGGCAACGTTCTGGGCTGGATTTGAATAAACTTGCGGCTGAAGGAGCCGTTGTTTCGCCGGATGGCTATGAGCCGTGGGTCAAAAAAGGCTTTGCAACGCTTGAAGGTGGATTCTTGAAGCTCGTCGGCCGCGGTTGGATTTTCATGGATAGCATCGTCACGGACGTGCTTAACGCATGCCAGTAGCGCTTCCGCTATAAAAAGGAGATGCCCTCCCCATACGCGGACCATGCTCACGTAAGCTCTAAAGAGCTAAGTGAGCAAAGTGCTCGGTGGCGCATGACAAGTTTGTTTTTGGTTTGTGCGCGACTCTCGGCTCGCTACTTGTTAGTTTCTTTCTTGCATTTGGAATAGGGGTCCAGGGGGCGGAGCCCCCTGCGTAAAAAACGGCGACCATTATGAAATGGTCGTCGGGTAAACTTGGGTCCAGGGGGCGGAGCCCCCTGCGTCGTTGAGCGGCTATTTATTGATGCTTCGCATACATAAGTGCTTCGCCTCGGTTATGACCATGTAAACATGGTCGCAACTCTCGGCTTGCTACTTATTAATCGCCGCGAGGAACGCGTCTTTCTTTTCTTGCAAGAAGTCCTTACTGTTGTACTTGCGGATGCGGCGGAGAGCCTGGTCGCGCAGCTGACGCACACGTTCGTGGGAGATGTTCATGGATTCGCCCACTTCGCGCAGTGTCTGCGGAGCTTCCTGGTTGATGCCGAAAATACCGGTGATGACCTTGGCTTCGCGTTCCGGGAGCTGTTCCATGAGGTCGCGAGCGAGAGCTTCGACGCTCTGGATTTCGGAGTCGGCTTCCGGGTTCGATGCGCCGCTATCCGGGAGGACTTCGGCGTATGTAGCTTTGGAATCAGCCTTGAGCGGGCTGTCGAACGAAACGCCGCGCTGACCAATCTGGATAAGTTCGCGGATTTCTTCGTTAATTTCCTTACCGCGGGACTGCTCGTGCAAAGCCTTGCGCACGCGGAGGTGCTGGTTTGCCGGCAAACGGATGAGGTTGCCCTGTTCGTTAATAGCACGAGTAATGTAAGCCTTGATCCACCAGACGCCATAACTGATGAATTTAAGACCACGGGTGTGTTCGAAGGATTCAATTGCGCGGACAAGTCCCATAGCGCCTTCGCTGACCAGGTCCGGCAGCGGAATCGGGCAACCACGGTACTGGATAGCCACTTTGAGCACAAAACGCATGTTTGCAGAAATCAGTTTTTTACGGGCGATTTTGTCGCCTTCTTTTGCTTTCTGGAAAAGAATCTGTTCTTCTTCGCGGGAGAGGGGTGCGGTACGACGGATGTCTTCTAAGTATCTTTTGAGAGTAGTATCGGTAGAATCAATATGCATTTTAAAAACCTTGCCCTTATAATATCGCTTTTTTAAAGCAAGTTGCGTGCCAATTGTGTAAAATTTTCCAAATTTTTTACAAATAGGACGTTAAATAGCCTTTTTACGTGTTTTAAATCAAGTTTAACCTCAGGTTTTTGTTGAAAAATTGCAAAATCTGTCGTAAAAATATAACAAATTTTTCAAAACGTGACAACTAGGCCGGCGTTAGTGTGTTGAAAGAAGGAAGGAAACGTAAAGGGGGTTGTTTCGTTTTGTCGTTCTTGGCTATTGGTGTTTCATTTTGGAATGTTCCTACTCTCATTTTTTCGTATATTTTCCTCGTTATGTCGATTAAAGAACCCGATCAATCTGTTTGGAACCGTTTTTGGCAGCGCAAGAACGACATGGACAAGGTCTATCCGTCTTCGCCGTCTATTATAGAAGCTATCAAGAAGAATTTTAAGCTCGAAGGCTTGAAGGTTTTGGAGGTCGGTGCCGGTACCGGTCGCGACAGTGCCGAACTCGCTCGTTTGGGCGCCGATGTCTATGTTCTCGATTACGCCGAAAATAGCCTGAAAATCGTCAATTCTCTCCGCGAAAGCGAAAATCTCAAGAATTTGCACCTGGTGCGTGGCGATGCGTTCAAGTCACCGTTCCCGGACAACACTTTTGACTTGGTTTTCCATCAGGGCTTGGCTGAACATTTCAAGGATTCGCTCCCGCTTTTGCAGGAGAACTTCCGCATTGTAAAGCATGGCGGTTGCTGCCTTTGCGACGTGCCGCAGACGGTTCATCCATATACGATTATCAAGCATATCTTGATTGCGATGGACAAGTGGTTTGCGGGTTGGGAAAAGCAGTTCACGATGGGGCAACTCAAGCAACTCATGCGGGATGCAGGCTTTGAATGCGTTTACCAGTATGGTGACTGGATGCGCCCGAACCTTTTCTATAGAATCCTTCGCGAACTCGGCTTCAAGTTCGGTGTTGAACTCCCGAAGTATCCACTTGACGGGACCGCTTATCAAAAGTTTAAGGACAAAATTTTGGACTCGCTTCAGTCCGTGCCGGTGATGCATTACACACAACTTTGCATTGGCGTTATCGGGCGTAAACCTTAGGTGTTTGCTTGAAAATTCTCGTCGTAAATTATCGGGATCGCATGCATCCGGCCGCGGGTGGTGCCGAAAAGCACCTGCATCGCATCTTTTCGAAAATTGTAGAAATGGGACACAAGGTCGTCCTGTTTACGACGACGTTTCCAGGCGCGAAGGAGCGCGAGGTTGTCGATGGAATTCAGGTCATCCGCAAGGGTGGCGATTTGATGTTCCAATTCACGGTTGCATTGAACTTGAAAAAGCTTGACCGCGAATTCAACTTTGATGTTGTCGTTGAAGATTTGAACAAGTTGCCGGTCTTTGCGCATTGGTTCGTTCGCAAACCGCTTTTGGTGCAAATGCACCACTTGTGGCGTAAGTCGATTTTTGCGGAGGCCGCTTTTCCGGTGGCGTTTGGAGTCTGGTTCTTTGAACGGATTATTCCGTTCTTTTACCGCACGCAGCCTTTTGTCGTGGTAAGCCCGAGTACTAAAAAGGAACTTGCCGAAATCGGCGTGAATGAAGGCCGGATTTCCGTGATTTACAACGGTTCGGAAATGCCTCCGGTTGCCGCGCAGTTCAACGAAGGTTCGTGTTGTGAAACCGCCGCGCAGTCAAGTAGAGAAAATGAGCCGGAACCTTATTTCCTTTGGCTTTCTCGTGTTCACCGTTACAAGGGCATTTGGACGGCGCTTGAGGCGTTTGAAATTTTTTCGAAAAAGCATCCTGAAGCGCAGCTGAAAATTGTGGGCGACGGTCCCGTCTTGAAAAAGCTCCCCGCATGGATTAGTGCTCACGGTCTGGATGGCAAGGTGGAATTGACGGGGTATGTTCCGTCCGCTCGCAAGTACGAACTGATTACGTCATCGCTGGCGTTGTTGCAGACAAGCTTTAAGGAAGGCTGGGGACTTACCGTGATGGAAGCGGCGCAGCTCTGCAAGACGACGATTGCCTCTGATGTGCCTGGCCTGCGCGACAGCGTCCGTGACGGCGAAACTGGAATACTCTTCCCGTCGGGAGATGCTGCCGCTTGTGCCACTGCGATGGAAAAAGTTTATGGCGATGTCGAACTCCGCGAAACGCTCGGTCAAAATGCCAAGCGCTATGCCGAATCGTTCAGTTGGGAAAATTCTGCTCGTGAAACTCTAGAGTTGTTGCAACGTACGGTTGAGGGGAGCGTACGAAAATGAAGATGAATCCGAAGCTCAAATCTTTGATTATTTTTTGCTTAAAGCTGGTGGTGACGATTGTTCCCGCTTACTTTGTCTATTGTAACATTGTGAACGACCCGGAATGGGATGTCGGCGACCTCTATAGCTTGTTCCAGAAAAATAGTGTATCTCCGCTTTTCCTTGCGTTGCTTTGCCTTGCGGTTTCGAACTTTACGGCTTGTTTTCAGTGGAAACTGTTGCTTGAAAAACAGGGCGTCCGCATGAAGTACGGCAAGCTCCTCAAGCTTTATCATGTGGGGTTGTTCTTTAACAACTTTATGCCGGGGAATGTCGGCGGCGATGTCAAAAAGGTTTATGATATCCGCATGCAAGGTGGGCAGGATACTGTTGGCGCTGGTTTTACGGCGACGGTGTTCGACCGCTTGTTTGGACTTTTCTTTATTACGTTATTTGCTCTAGCGGTCGGTGCGTTGTTCTTTGTGCATGATGCCGATCAGCGTGCGTTTATATGGCCGTCTGTCTGGATTTTTATGGGTTTCTGTGTGTTGTTTGCCGCATTGTTGAGTCGTCGCATAGGCAAGTTCTTTTGCGACCTCGCTGCAAAAATTTTGCCCGAAAAAATCGAGACGCGATTACTCCGCATGTTTGAGCGTTTCCAGAAATTCCGCTCGAAAAAGCTTTGGATAAACATCATCTGCCTTTCGATGGTGACGCAGTCGTTGCGCATCTTCGTCCACTTTTTCTGCGGGATTGCTGTCGGCGTAAACCTCTCGATGTCGTGGTACTTCTATTACATTCCGCTTGTTGCGATTGTGAGCGCACTCCCGATTTCGATCGGCGGGTTTGGTCCGCGTGAATTTTTGGCGCAATCGCTTTTTGCACGGGCTGGAGTGCCTGGACTTGAATCGGTGGTGATTCAGTTGCTCGCCTATTTTGTAAGTTTAATATTGAGCTTGTTCGGTGCTGTCGTCTTCTTGATGGGGCAGAAGCCCGTGCCGTCAACGCCGGAACAAACAAATGGCCATCTTGAAGCAAGGCCGTAAGGCCGATGCGATAGGAACCATAATTTCTTATATCCGTTATCTATATCCGTTTGCTATATGAACCTCGCGCTTAAGGGGCGCAAAAAACATGGATGTAGAAAATCTTTTGAAGGGGTTGAATTCTGACCAGCGTGCGGCGGTGCTGCATGATCACGAGAAAAACGGACAACTTTTGATTTTAGCGGGGGCGGGCTCGGGAAAAACTTCGGTTTTGACCAAGCGAATCCAGTACCGAATTTTGTCGGGAGTTCAGCCGGAGAAAATTTTGGCGCTTACGTTTACGGCGAAGGCGGCTACCGAAATGCGGGAACGTGTGCAAAAACTGTTCCCCGATGCAGGCGTGCGGCTATGCACGTTCCATTCGCTTGCGCTGTTTATCCTCAAGTCGAAAGTGCCTGTTAAACAAGATACGGGATGGAGATCCCCGACTAAATCGGGGATGACAAGTGAGGAAAGGAGATCCCCTCCCCGTTCCGAGCATTGTGGACACATAAGCAATAAATTGCAAGTGTCCACTAAGAATAAATCGGGGATGACAGCGGAGGCTTACAGTTCTTGCCCTGCATACGAACTTGTCGGGTTCAAGAAAATGCCGGTGCCGACGGAGTCGGCGGACAAGTCCTTTATGCAGGAACTTGCAAAAGTCGGTGGTCGAAAATTCCACTTTTCGCGCGAAGAACTTTTTTCAGATACGCATCCTGCGAAGCTCCTGAAAAAGCTAGAATCCTTGCGTAATCGCGTTTTGGAATCTGGACAAGTCGTTTTTGAAGACCTTATTTATCAGGCAATTCATTTGCTCGAAAATCATGATGAAGTACGCGCGTATTTCCAGAATCAATGGACGGAAATTCTCGTGGATGAATACCAGGACATCAACCCGTCGCAGTATCGGCTTGTCAAGGCGTTGCTCGGTGAACGCAAATCGCTTTTTGTCGTTGGCGATGACGACCAGGCTATTTACGGATTCCGTGGCGCCGACATAGGAAATATTAACCGCTTCCGCGATGACTTCAAGGAAAGTTCGCTAATCCGTCTGGAATGGAATTACCGCTCGGTGGCAAACATCCTGCATTTTTCGAACCGTATTTTCGAAAACAAGCCCATCCATTTGCGGAAAGTCTTGCGTGCTGGCAATATGAACGGTTCCGGCGGCTCGCCCATTTTCAAGGAAAACCGGGAACCCGAAATTTGGGTGAGCGAAGACCCGGTCGAAGAAATGCAGAAAATTATCGAATCCATCAAGCTGCTCCGAGAAAGCTACGACTTGCAATGGAAAAATTTTGCTGTTCTCGTGCGTTATAATAGGCAACGCCTATACTATGAGGAGGCCCTTCGCGATGCCCGCCTCCCGATTGCGGGGGATGTGGTGGACGGTTCAGTAGTGGCTGGCGCGGAAACCGTTGGTGGCATAAACGGCGGCGAAGTTCTCGAAGACGGAATCCACGTCGAAACGGTTCATGCATCCAAGGGGCTCCAGTATGCGGTGGTCTATTACGCGGGAATGTCCGAGGGGCTTACGCCGGGGGCTTGCTCGGGTAGCCACGCACAGCGCAAAAAACAGCTGGATGAGGAGCGTAGATTGTTCTATGTCGGGGTCACGCGGGCAGAATCTTTTTTGGTTTTACTATATTGCAAACATAGGTATTGGAAAGGGCGACTCGCGAAATTCAAACGGTCTCGCTTTCTGCCCAAGGAAACTTCAAAGGTCGATATAAATATGCCTGTTACTTTATTTAGGATATATGCCGCGGCGAGAATCTTTTTCTTTATGCTCAGGTATATTGTAAAAATTGCCTTTGTCTATATGTTCCGTCGCAAAGACTTAGATTCTTGGATTGAAGAAAAGGTGCAGTACTTTTCCCGGTTCTGCATGAAGGTCTTGCGTGTCGATTTGACTATTGAAGACCAGGCGCAACTCGCAAAAGTCGATTGGACCCGCCCGGTGTTCGTGATGGGCAATCATCGCTCGTACTTGGATATTCCGCTCGCGTTCCTTGCCTTGCAGCGTACTGTGGGGTTTATCGCCAAGACTCAGTTGCAGCGCATCCCGATTTTGAATTTCTGGATGCATAAGCTGGGTTGTGTCTTTATCGATAGGGAAAAAGGCGGTGGAGCTGCGGCTATTCAAAAGGCTATCCAGTCGGGCAAGATGCTGAGGCTTTTCATTTTCCCGGAAGGCACTCGCAGCAAGCGCGATGGCATGGTCGCTTTCAAGAGCGGTTGCTTTAGGCTGGCCGTCGATGCGAACGCCATCATTTTGCCTATTGTTACAAAGGGTTCCGACCAGCTTTGGGAACACCGCAAGGATTCCAAGCACCATCCTGTGAACATGAAGATTCTTGAACCGATAGATACGGTCGAGTTTAAGAAAACACATGGTGGCGATGAAATGGACCCGCGCCATGAACTGCTCCCGTACGTCCGCGGCAAGATGGAAGAAGCGTATGATAGGCGTCTTTGATTCCGGCTTTGGCGGGCTCACGATTTTGCAGAAGCTCCGACGCACGCTTCCGCAGTACGATTACCTGTATCTGGGCGATAACGCTCGTGCTCCGTATGGCTCCCGCAGTTTCGAAACGATTTACCGCTACACGCTCCAGTCGGTGCGCGAACTGTTCCGCCGCGGGTGCCCGCTGGTGATTCTCGCCTGTAATACCGCTTCGGCAAAGGCACTCCGCAGCATCCAGCAGCAGGTGCTCCCGGTCGAGTTCCCGGACCGCCGCGTGCTTGGCATTGTCCGGCCGACCGCCGAAGAAATCGGCAAGTTCTCGAAAACGGGACATATCGGCATTTTCGCAACGGCGGGGACGGTGTCCTCGAACAGTTACGTCCTCGAAATCAGTCACTTTTTCCCGAACCTGCATGTGACCCAGCATGCCTGCCCGATGTGGGTCCCGCTCGTGGAGTACGGCGAGCGCGGAACCGAGGGTTCACGCTTTTTTGTGAAAAAGGACGTCGAACAGCTTCTGGCGGCAGACCCCGAAATCGATACGGTTTTGTTGGCCTGTACGCATTATCCGCTTCTCGAAGGCGAAATTCGGGCCGCACTTCCACCCCATGTCCGACTGATTGTCCAGGGCGATATTGTCGCCGACAAGACTCTCGATTATCTTCGTCGGCATGTGGACATGGAAAAACGGCTTTCGAAGGGTGGAAATGTTAAATATTTGACTACAGATACCGCAGAATTTTTCAAAAAAGGCGCTTTTCGCTTTGGAATGGAAGATATTTCGGCGGAGTCGTTGACTTTTTAATCTGTAAATTGTATTTTGATGCTTGTTACTGACGAACCGTACTCGGTCCGCTTGTATTCTTTTTAATTTCGAACTTTTAACTATTGAGTGGATTTTTAAAATGCCAAAAACACAGATCAATCTTGAAGGTTGGCAAGACTACCGCGGCAACATGGCGGGGAGTCTGCTTTATGTGGAAACTAGCCACCAGTCCGAAATGCCCGTCCGCGACCAGCTGAACGAAAATGAAAAGGGCTTTCTTTACGAACCGAACTACGAAACTAGTACTTATGGTTTGATGAGCTGCTATAATGTGAAGGCTATCAACACGATTGTGAAGAGCAAGAGCCGCTACATCCTGTTCGGTACCCGCTATGAAGGTTTGAGCGATTCCGAAATGCGCAACAAGTACCTCATCATGGGTTACATGCGTATTGACAAGATCAAGGATGTGCGCACCCGCCACGTGCAGCGTTACATGGCAAACCCTGAAATGGAAGAACCGGAATGCATGCAGATGGAACACAACTGGGCTGTCTATGGCCCGATGCGTTTTGTCTCGCTGGACGATTCTTTCGTGGTGACTGACGAAATCCTCAAGGAATGGGGCTACAAGGGTCACGCTTCCCGCCAGCTCAAGACCGTGTTCTCCAAGGAACACCTCGAAAAGATTTTGGCCCACTTGGATTCCAAGCAGGACATGATTGACGAGTACATCGCGACAGTCGATGAATACAAGGAAGCCCTCGCCGAAGAATAATTCTTCGAAAAGCGAAACTTGAAAGTCCCCGCTCCGGCGGGGCTTTTTTTGTATAAAAAGGAGATGCCCGCTCGGTGGCGGGCATGACATGTGCTCGGTGGCGGGCATGAATAAGGTGCTTGCGGATGACTATTTTTTGCGGGCGATAAGCACGATTGCGCCTTGGGCCGCCTGGAAAAGCAACGGAATATAGCCCAGCAGGCCTGCGGCCAGCACGACCGGGGCTGGGATTCCGAGAATGCCCGTGAACAAGGCGACTTGAATCCCTTCACGGACGCCGATGCCGTTCAGCGAAATCGGGAGCATCGACACGACGGTGGTAATGCTGGTGAACACGACCAGAATACTGATATCGATATCGACTCCGACCGCCTTGAAATATGAGAAAGCGATAAACAACGTCAATAACTGAATCCACAGGGAGTCCAGCGACGAAAGTAGAAGCTGCTTTTTGTATAGCCTGTAAATCGAAAGGCTCTTTTGCATCTTCGGTATGAACGTAAGTTTATCCGTGACAAAATGGGGAATCGGGAACTTGTCCGAAAAAAGGCAGAGCAGGATAAAAACCATGCAGGCAAGAAGGGCTGCCGTCATGGTAACCGTATAGACGAGGGGAATTTCCGCTTTGTTCAGCGCAAAGGGGAGCGCAATGAAAAAGCAAAGGAACATGGCCAGGAGTCCCTGGATGCGGGCGAGCAGCACTGCCGAAACTGATTGACTTGTCTGGTTGAACTTTTTGCCGAAGGCGAGCGACTTTACCGCATCGCCTCCGAAACCGGTCGGAAGCAGGTTGTTGAAGAAATACCCCATAGCGGTGTAGGCGTAGTACGTCTTGAACGGAATCTCCGGGCCCTGTACTGAAAGTCCCTTCCAGCGGTTCGCTTGTATGACCATGACAAGTGTCGCCGCAATTAGCATCGCTATAATCCAGGGGGTCATGCTGACGTTCCAGTTGTTGATGACTTCGTTCAGCGGAATTCTATAGAAGATATAAGCGAACCCACCAATGCTTACGAGAAGCTGGATAATTCGCTTGATAAAAAGCTTCTTGCCTGTGTTATTGGTTGCCATGCATTACAATAATAGTATTTTTGCATGTGAAAAATTTATATTTAAGAAAAAAGGTTTTTATGTATCGCAATAAGATTCGTTATGATGTAGCTACGCTTGTTCCCAAAGACGCCAAGAGCGTTCTTGAAATTGGGGCTGGCGCCGGAATGAATTATGTTATTTATCCCCAGGATTCCTACAAGGTCGCCATCGAACCCGAAGAGCGTACTGATGCACAGACGATTGACAAGGTTCCGGGAGGATTTAACGAATATCATCACGGATTCTATGAGCAATATACCGAAGACCGCAAGTTTGACTTGGTGGTCATGTGCGATGTTTTGGAACATGTGAACGATCCGGTGGATTTGATTACTTTTTGCAAGAACCACTTGAATCCGGATGGTCATATTCTTGTGTCGCTTCCCAATTTTATCTGTATTGAAAATCTCCTCAAGATTATTATTACGAGGGATTTCCGCTACTTTAAACCGGACGAAGGCGAACATGCGCTTGGTGTTCTCGATATTAACCACAAGACGTTCTGGACCAAGAAAAGCTTTGTCCGCTTTGCCAAGGAAAACGGGCTTGAAGTGGAACGCATTGTGGGTATCCGCAAACAGTTGAAGTTCATGCCGAATTTGTTAAGCCATTCCTACTTTATTCCGTTCCAGTACGGTTTCTTGACGAAACTCAAGAAATAGGCTGTAATCAGTTTTATATAAATTATTTGCCAGAGCAAGCCGTCTTTATTGCGACTTGCTTTATTTTTTCTGAGCAGGCTTTCCAGGTAAAACGGCTGACCCATTCCTTGATTTCTGCGTCGTATTTGCCTTTGTCGTCAATGGAATTTTCGAGTGCATGTGCGATACTTGATGCATCGTTAGGGTCGAAGTATTTGGCCACGTTTCCGCCGACTTCGGGGAGAGACGATGTGTTGGAACAGACTACGGGGGTTCCGCAGGCTAACGCTTCTAGCACGGGCAGACCAAAACCTTCATAGAGCGACGGCAACACAAAAAGGTCGGCTAGATTGTAAAAACTGACCAGGTCTTCCTGCGAAATCATCCCTGTATGAATCGTGATATCCTCGATTCCAAGGTCTTTTTCATAAGTTGCTTTGGTACGACCGTCAAAAGTTTTGCCAACAAGTACAAGGCGGCAGTTTTCACGACCTTTCATTTGTGCGAAACCTTCCAAAAGTTTGTTCAAATTCTTATGGGGAAGCAAATTCCCGACATAGAGCAAAATTTTTTTGTTGCGGGGAATGCCGAATTTTTCGTAAAGGTATTCGATTTCGCTTGATGTTTTTTTGACAAATTCGCTACCGACTCCAAGCGGGATGACTGTTATTTTAGATTCGTCCGTTTTGCAGAAACGTAAAAGATCGCGCTTGGTGCTTTCTGACACCGTTATAATCTGGTCGGCTCGCTTGCTTACGAACCAAAAGATGAATTTGAAGTAGAGGTGGACGAGTTTGAACGGTAAAAATTGGGGATAAACCAAATGGGTCAAGTCGTGAATCGTCACCATCATTTTTCCACGGTAAAATAACGGTACGTTGCAGTGCGGAATGTGCAGAACATCGGGCTTTTCGCGGTATAACGCACGATACGGAAATTTCAGTTGTTCTTTGTATCCGTAAATACTACTGATAAATGAAATGTGTTTTGGAATGTTGTCGTATGGTTCTAGGTCTTTTGGTACACCGAGGGCTATGCTGTACCCAACGTCCTTGAGCCAGTGTTGAATGCAGGTGCCTATACCTGAACGACTGACCATGCGGGCATCAATAGCTATTTTCAAGTCCGTTTTTTCGGTGTTGTTCATTCTATTCGTGTTCCTAGAATATAAAAAAAATTACAAAAGGATTTTATGTAACATAAAGATACAATTTTTGTTTTGAATAATGCACGGCAACTGTTTTTTTGGGGGCTGAAATATTGTTTTTGGGAATACATTTTGTTATATTAATTTTTAGTGTTAAAAAGGAGAGAAAATGCATAAAAAGGTTTTAAAGCTGCTTTCTGCCACCGTAGTAACGATGGGAGCGTTCCTTTTGGGATGTTCTGAATCGGATTTGGGCTCCGGTGCCTCGGATTACAAAGGTGACACCGTGGTTATAAAAAATGATTCCAAGCAAATGTGGGCCAGAATCAATGAAAGCGGTAGTATCGCGACTTACTTTGATTCCCTTTCTCAAAAAGGCAAAGCTCCTGTTGTTAATTCTTCTACGCATTTCAATAATCAATGTGCTGCCCCCGCTCTTAAGATGGATGAGAACACTCGTTACCTCGACGAGTTGGAATCCCTCTTTGACGAGGGCGAACTGATTGATGGCGTTTGCGGTAAAGCGCTCAAACTGGACGATGGCCAAGTCGCTCCGCTCGGCGTAAATTTGATTGACTCCATGAGTGTGGGTACTGTCGAGTTCTGGTTCCGTCCGAATGAAGACTTTTACGATAAGAAGGCAAGAACACTTATTGGAAACGATGGTGCGAGAATCCATTTCTTCTACAAGAATGGCGAAATCTATTTCCAGAAAAATCATCACAATCAGCATTTCTTTGTTAAGGGTGCAGTTGAGCTCAAGGACGATTGGAACTTGATTGCCGGTCAGTGGGGCGACGGCTACATGAGTGTGTGGGTCAATGGCGAATTGGTCGATCGTTGGGAACATACGAAAGGGTATGTTCCGGCACAGCGTGGAATTCCGTTCGAAAACCTTGTCGTGATTGGTTATAAGTCCAGTTGCTGCATGGAAGGGCCTGGGCAATACGAAGCAATGACGACGTCGGGTTCTTTTGACCAGTTCAGAATTTCGAACATTGCCCGTTATACGGTCAAAGAGGATACTGATACTCTCGTGGCTGATGTCAAAGATTCGATAGTTGCTGAGAAACCAGTTGTGGTTGAAAAGCCTGTTGTTGTGGATACGGTAGGGGCTGAGAAACCAGTTGTGGTTGAAAAGCCTGTTGTTGTGGATACGGTAGGGGCTG
>CAMKLO010000070.1 GCA_946413655.1 uncultured Fibrobacter sp.
TCGTCTTTCGTCTCTCGTCTTTCGTCTAAACCCATCTTCTCATAATGGGGGTTATGCCTTCAAAATTATTTTCAATAAAATAAACAAACCTCTTGACAAATTTTTAAATTAGTGTATATTTGTGCAGTAGTCCGTTTTTTATAGCATGTAAACGGAGTGAGGTAGTATATGAGCAAGCAGAATGTGTCGACTTTTACCGCATCAAAATCAGCCGGCAAACTCTATTTTTCCCTAATTTCTAGTATCAAAATGCCGCAAATTTGCTCAATTTGCGAAAAAAGTGCTTATTACATGGCGGAAAGTGGGGTGAAAAGTACACTTTCCGCAGTGCAATCGGGCATTTTTGGCGAAATTCGCTCAATTATCGGGCGCCATGAGGAGAAAAAAGTTCTCCAAAGGTGTGTGGATAGTGAAAGAGCTGAGTTTGTCGCGATATATGGTCGCAGGAGAATCGGCAAGACTTTTCTGGTAAAGCAGTTCTTTGAAAGCTCGTTTGATTTTTATACGACTGGAGTCTATCAGGTCTCTCGTTCTGAACAATTGAAAAATTGGCAAAAGCAATTACTGAAATACAGTAAACAGAGAAGGAACACGCCTAAAGATTGGTTTGAGGCTTTTGATCAGCTTCAAGAGTATCTGCAATCCTTAAAAAAGGAACGGTTTGTCGTTTTTATTGATGAATTGCCTTGGCTCGATACTCCCAAATCGAATTTCCTAAAGGCTCTTGAAATGTTTTGGAACAGCTGGGGTTCTGATTGCAATCGACTAAAGCTGATTGTTTGTGGCAGCGCCACAACCTGGATGATTAATAAACTGCTAGGTGATAAGGGCGGTTTGCACAATCGTGTGACAATGCCGATTTGCCTTTCTCCGTTCACCTTGCACGAAACAAGTCAATACTTGACTTATATGGGCTTTGACTGGTCCGATATGGAAATTATCGAGACTTACATGGTATTGGGAGGAGTTCCTTATTATTTGTCTCTGTTGAGCCCCTCTTTAAGTTTGCGGCAAAATATAGACAACCTGTTTTTTAAGCGTAACGCGGTGTTAAAAACGGAATATGACTTCCTTTTTAACTCGCTTTATAGCGAGGCACAAGCATACAAGAAAGTTGTGGAACTTTTATCGTCAAAAATGATTGGCATGACTCGTAGCGAGATGATGTCGAATCTTAAACTTTTGGACAATGGTTTTTTCTCGATAGTTCTTGATAACTTGGAAAAATGCGATTTTATTCGGCATTATCAATCTTTCGGAAAAAGAAGAAACGAAGCGTTATACCAGCTGACGGACATGTTCACACTGTTCTTTGTGCGGTTTGTCAAGAATTATAACGGCATGGATGAAAATGCCTGGAGTCATTTGCCCGATGGCAAACGCAATGCTTGGCAAGGTTACGCTTATGAACAGGTTTGCATACACCATATAAACCAAATAAAAAAAGCTTTGGGCATATCAGGGATTGCAAGTGATGTTTGCTCATGGACTAAAAAAGGAGAGAACGGCGCACAGATAGATTTGGTTATTGATCGGAGCGATAGGGTGATTGACTTATGCGAAATCAAGTATTGCGATCGACCGTTTGAAATCAAAAAAGATTATGCAGATTGGCTTAAAGAACGACGTGATATTTTTAGAGAGAATGTGCGAACGAACAAGACTTTGCACCTGACCATGATTACCCCCTTTGGATTGGCTAAAGGGAAATATGAATCCTGTGTTCAAGGATGTGTGACGGCAGCAGACCTTTTTCAATAAGGAGAGGAGATACTTGCGATGGATTGTTTCGTTTTCTACCTTGCAGAAAGACCTTCGTTTTACCAGTATCTGGAAGGGCAGAACCTTGCTGTCAATACGATGGATTCGTATTGCTGGACAGCGGACTTCTTCAAGTCGCATTTCGGACAGTTCGGTCGTAAATCGCTAGCTGATTACAAGAGCTTTCTTCTGGAAAATTTCAAGCCCAAGACCGTTAATTTGCGAATTCAGGGCATCAATAAATATTTAGATTACGCAGGCAAATCGAAACTTCGAGTCAAGAATGTCAAGGTACAGCAAAAGAGTTTTCTTGAAAATGTCATCAGCAATGCCGATTATAAATTTTTGAAGACGAGTCTATTGCAAGATGGTCAAACCAAGTGGTATTTTGTGGTGTGGTTCCTGTCGGCGACGGGCGCCCGCGTGGGCGAGCTGGTGAAACTCAAGGTAGAACATGTAGAGTGCGGATATTTCGACATCTACGGAAAGGGTGGAAAGTTGCGGCGGCTCTACATACCGGAAACTTTGCAAAAAGAAGCTTTGAAATGGCTTGCGAAGGATGGACGGTCGAGTGGATACCTTTTCTTGAATCGTTTTGGCAAGCAAATTACCCCGCGGGGAATTGCCTCGCAACTGAAAACGTTCGCAAAGAAATATGGCCTAGACGAAGCCGTTGTTTATCCTCATTCGTTTCGCCACCGCTTTGCTAAGAACTTTTTGGAAAAGCGAAACGACATCGCTTTGCTTGCCGACCTTATGGGGCACGAACATATCGAAACTACTCGTATTTATTTGCGCCAGACTGCAAGCGAACAGCGCGAAGTCGTGAATAAGGTCGTGACGTGGTGAAATATGTAAGATTCAGCCTTTCTTCCTAGAACGTCTGAACCTGGCTAAATCAGAAATCATTTCCTGCTCGCTTGTCCAGCCCCTGTCATCGGCAAACGTCTTCTGGATTTTCTCCATCCTTGCTTTCGCAAGTTCCTTCTTTTGTGCAGTAGTCCGTTTTTTTTATAGCGTGTAAACGGAGTGAGGTTGTATATGAGCAAGCAGAATAAGTCGACTTTATCTAGGCTAAAATCAGTCGACAATCACTATTCCTCCCCAATATCCGGTATCAAAATGCCGCAAATTTACTCAATTTGCGAAAAATTTTCCGTGGTATTGACAAGTTGTAGCCGATTGGCTACATTGTAGGAGGGAGAATGTTTCAGATTAAGAAGACGGAATATTTTTTCAAATGGTATAAACGACTAAAGGATGTTGGTGCGCAGAAGAAAATCGCCTTTAGAATTTTGCAAACAGAACAAGGAAATTTTGGCGATTTCAAGTTTATTGGTGATGGTATATACGAGATGCGAATTCATTATGGGCCAAGGTATCGCATCTATTACGCGAAGGAAAATGAGGTCGTTGTACTTTTACTGGCAGGCGGTGATAAATCAACACAACAAAAGGATATTGAAAAGGCGAAGGAGTTGAAAAATGAAAAAAAGTGATGCTGAAGTTTCTGATTTGGATATTGCGGATCTTCTGGATTCAGAAGAGGTTGTAAAACTCTTTCTGGAGGAATCTCTTGCGGCAAATGACCCCGTACTGTGGCAACGGGCCCTCGGTTATGCGGCACGATCTGCTGGAATGGCGAAGATTGCTAAAAGGGCGGGTTTAAATCGCGAAAGTCTCTACAAGGCTCTAAAAGAAGACGCCCATCCACGATTTGATACTGTTATGCGCGTGCTCAATGCGATGGGCTTAAAGCTTACTATAACGCCTTGCGTTGCTGAAAAACAGGCAAAGTATTCTGCAAAATAAATCGGTATATTTGTCACACATTTTCCGGTCCAGTTTTCGAGAAAATTGCACATTTTTTCAAAAAAAACAGCTATTTACTATAGAATGGAAAATCCGAACGTAAGCGGAATCGTCACCTTCGCGTTCCCGGACTCCACCTCTCCAAACGGTATCCCACCGACATAGTCACTGACCGCATTATCGAACTCCTCGTAGCCGGTCGAGGAATATGCGACGGCTGTATGGACAACTTCACCGCTCGGAGCAATTTCCAGTCTCAGGACAACGCGGCCTTCGAATCCGGGTTTCTTCTTCAAAAACTTATTGTAAACATGACGCAATCCCGGCTCTCGCTGGTCCATGATTTCCAGGACATCTTTGGCGGAACGGGAGCCGCGCACCTTGATATCGTTAGCCTTCAAAAACTTGACCCAGCCAGAAGTTTTAGCTTTATAGTCCTTCAACTTGCTAGCCAACTCCATATAAAGCTTATCGCCGATTTTTTTCGAAATTTCCTCCCTGACAGTCTCTTCCATTATACCTGGGCGTGTTTCAACCCGCCTCAAATCATCGCTAGGATTAGTCTTTGGACGCTCTAAACCGGTCAACCGGTAAATTTCCTGATGGGCCCATTCCATTGCACTAATGCGAAAAGCTTCATCTGGTTCATCAACATAGACCCAGAGGTACTTGAATCCTATTTCCTTCAACGCAATTATCAGAGGGTGCAACTCATGAAACTTGTTCTGCCTAAAGAAACTACCATCAATGTATAAAGAAATTCTGTCAGCGTCCCACCTGTCAGCATACGCCTCGCGAACACGAATCAATGTGCTGACAATAACATCAAACGCAGAAAGCGGAGCGATAGCGGCATCTCCCCGCCATATCCTTCGCATAGAATTCGGGGAAAGCGTAGCAAGCGAATCCCCTTCGGCAGGCAATTTCAAATCCTTCGGCGGAATCATGCCCAAGTCGCCCTCCCCCTCCATGCTGAGAAAATCGCCTTTGCCATCAACATAGACGCTATCCGGCGTCGCGACCAGTGCCGAATACATATAACGGGGGAACGGATAATAGACCGCCCAAAGGAGACGCCCCGGATCCTCTTCGAAATCCTTCTCGATTGCCGCATAGCGATGTGCGTACGGATAATCAAGAACCTTATAATACACACTCGGGATAGGAAACCAGCCAAGGGCACCGACAACAAGATAGTCATCGCGCACGTTGACGTTAAGCATCAGGTCCTGCTCCCAGCAGTGGCCATAGCCAAAGCAAAGCGACACCACAACCGCAAGGGCAAAGAGGAGCCGATTCTTTTTGCTCAATCCGTTTTCGTTACAAGCAAATTTACTCATAGGACTTTATGCTAAATATAAAGCAAGCCATTACAAAAACCAAGCAAAAAAAACGTTTTCCTGCCAATTTTCAAAAACTAATCAGCGCGGGAATTTTTATTATCGGTTCCACCCAGAATGCCCGTCACCATAGGCGACGCCACCGCCATTGTCATCATAACCGCCTAACGACGAAGTGCTTTTCACGCCCAGCCATCCGCGCATACGCTTGATGCGGGCAGAAGAGGCATCCTTTTCGATGTCAGTTCTTTTCGCCCCTTGTAATTCAAGATTTTGATTTTCACTTGATGGTTCTGCCATACTACAAAGATACATTTTTTCCGCAATTTTATCCAATTTTTCCATGTACTCCTTCGTGTAGATTTCGGGCATAACTGCGAAGCAGTTAACAAAGGTTGCAAACGAAACACTAACATAGGAGTAAAATCATGAAAAAAGCCATTCTCGGCAACGATCTTTTCGAAAAATTCAACAACGGCGAACTCAGACTCCCCGGTAAAGCAAAGGCTTTCAAAGACCTTCCTTGGAACAAGCATCCGACTTTTGAGGGCGTTGAACTCAAGCATATTATCACCTCGAAAGAAACCGGAGGCACATTCAGCTATCACTTGGTCCGCATCGCCCCGAATAAAAGTATCAGGAACCATATTCACGAGACGCAACTTGAAACGCACGAGGTCATCGCAGGCAGCGGCGTATGCATAAATGACGGGGCCAAACTCGAATACGCTCCGGGCGTCATCTCGATTATGCCGGCGAAGGTCCCGCATCAGGTAGACGCAGGCGCCCAGGGGCTTTATCTGTTCGCGAAGTTCATGCCAGCGCTTTGTTAATTACATACTAAAAAGGCGATTCACCACATTTAGTATGTAATCCTCACAACTATCAATTTCACCTTACATACTAATGACTCTTTTTAGGGAAGTTAGTATGTAAAATTCAATCTAAATCGACCCTTTTTTCAATTTTTTTGAGGGAAAATAACACTTCAAAGTACTTTTCATGCATTTTTCAACGTTTTTACATCTTTTTTTACATACTAAAAATGCAAAAATCAATTTCAGTATGTATTAGAATAAAGTATTCCGATTCAATCGGAACCCATCGTCGTTTTCACGGCGCGTTTATATTCTTTCGGGCTCAGGCCTACAACTTTTTTGAAGCAGCGGTCCATGTGACTTTGGTCGTAAAATCCGGCGTCAAATATCACTTCGGATGCGGACTTCTCGGCAAGCAGTTTTTGCGCCTTGCGGACTTTGCACTGCATCTGGAACTGATGCGGTGTAAGTCCGAAGGCTTTTTTGAATTCGCGTATCATGTGGAACGGACTGATGCACGCATCGTGCGCCATCTGTTCTATCAAGTAAATGTTCTCGGGATTTTCCAAAATACTTTTGCGCAATTCATCTAGTCGCGCGACAGAACTTTCATAATCCTGCGCGCACTCCCCGTCAGCATTTCCACTTGCGCTTTCCTTCGCAATCTCGCTAGCATCTAACGCGATACACAGCACCGCCATCGAATAGCATTCATCATCGACAGTCTTGATTTCATGCAACATATTCGGAGGAATCTGGAACTTGTCCCCCGCACCATAAATTTTCGCCTCGCCGTTCAGCACAATGCAAACGCGGCCATCTTCAATATAGCCGACGGTCAAGTGGCCCGTATGCGTGTGCGGTGGGTACGACTTGCGCCAATCCTTGTAACGCACGCACTCGATTCTATCGTTCTTTTTGCTGTACGAAATCTCGCTCATTTCAACACCTAGCAAACCACCCCCCAATTAAAAAAATCCCCGGCTCCCTCCAAAGCCAGAGAATAAAATTTATTTATGGTGCCAGCGCAGTTTTCACGTCGCTGTTTTCACACCGCATTTTTCATGCCATGCACATTCCATTCAAACAACCTATTAAAAGTATTTTTACCTCCTTACTCTACGTATTTCTTAATTAATCTTACCATCAAGTCAGCAAGTTTTTCCACTTTGTGGTCGCCGACAGATGCCTTGATATGCGAATTTCCTATGCCGCTGTCGTCGGTGAGGAACACGTACGTTCCGCCCGTCGCTAGGTCAAAGAACCTCAGCATAAATTCAGTATCCTTATCCACACCGCTTGCCGCCACCGGAATCACTTTGATGCCGTTTTTAGCAAAGAGCTTGATAGACTTCTGCAAGCTTTTAATGACGCCATCTTCGTGGTGAGCGGGCGCATCGAGAATGAGGAACGCAATGCGAGCTCGTGCAGACTCGTCCCAAGAAAGTTTTTGCAACGCAGTTTCAAGCGCGGAGTGTACGGCTTCGGGGTAATCGCCACCGTCATCTGCATCTTGCTCGGAAACATATTTCTGGATTTCGGACACGTTTTCAGAAAAGTCATGGTGACGAGTGAGAAACACATCACCTTCGTCACGGTAAAACACAGTCCCCGTACGCAACGGTATTTTGCTTTCGGAACTGGCATGATCGATGATGTAGCTGAGATCAGATTTGAGGAAATTGATTTCGTCTTTCATCGAACCTGTAGCATCGACGATAAATGCGACATCGGCTTTAGCTCTTGCACGTCTAGGATTCTTGAGGGCAACAACATTCATGTTAAGTTGTTTGTCACCTTTGGAAGTAATCGCGGGTTGCGCCTTGACAACGGAACCGCCGACAATCAACGTGAGGTTCTTTACTTGTGTGTCATTGGCATCGCCGTCAGTCAAGCCAATCCAGCAATAGGCATGGCCTGCATTATCTGTCCTGGTGGTAAATTCAACGTTCTTGCCGTTAATGAGTATCACGGACGCATTCGCAACACCAACATTATTCGCATCTACCACTTTTACCGCTACAAGTTTTTTCGGGAAAAATTTCCAGTAATTCGTCTTCCCGCTAAATTCGTTGTCGTTGATGATTCCATCCCAAAAAGACCAATGTTCCAAATCATTCCATTCACCAGCCGTAAGCAGGCCCGACTTGCGTTCATTGGAACCTCCAACATCGACATGTTCATGACGATCCAAAACTTTAATCGAAGATTTCGGCTCGGAAGTCACAATCTCCATATCTGCTCGCGCCGCCGCAACACCTTTTCTTTTGGCGAGCCCTCGCCTTCCGCCAAGAACCGCTTTTCCGGAGGTTTCGAGCCCGGCCACGCTTTTCATTACTTTATCTACACTTTTCGAATATACCGCCGAAGGTTCCGAAGTCACTTCTGAAAAATCCGAAGACGCATCCATCATGTACACCGCAGACATTTCCATGGTTTCGATTTTGTCGCTACCGCCCGCGACTTCTATACGGCTATCCGGTTCATCGACGCCAGTAGCTTTACCATCTGCGGGTTTTTCATGGTCTCCGCCGCCGCATAAAACAACACACAGCAAGACGCCAACCACCGCAATCACAGCAATCAGAATGAACAATTTGTTTTTCATGATGTCCTCCTTGTGTCTCTTTCAAACTAGCACATTCGATTTCGAAAGACCAATATTTTTTCGCAAAATGTGGCTAAATGTTTTTTACAAAAAAAAGTCCTCAGCCGCAATCTGAGCCGAGGACCTTTATTGAAATTTTTATTTCCGTTTCTTTTCGGAATCTTTCTCATGACCGTAATCTGGATCACGTTCAGGCAAGTCTTCTGCGATTCCCATAAGGCACTTATCAAATTCATCGATATTATCAAGCAGGTAAAGAGTCCTATCCTTAAACATATGACCTCCATCAGCATAATCATAATCGACCATATAGTCATCTTCGTATTTAGCGCTGCACTGGTCTTTCCCCACTTCCCTTAAATGATAATCACCAACGCAAGTTGTCTTACCATCGGTCACTTCAACATTGACTTCCATCAATATTTCGCCTGTTGCACCAAGACTCTGTTCCGCCTGATTGACCTTGAAAGTGTAAGTTTTTTTACGGACGGTAAAA
The DNA here is from genome assembly GCA_946413655.1 of uncultured Fibrobacter sp. Taxonomy (GTDB): domain Bacteria; phylum Fibrobacterota; class Fibrobacteria; order Fibrobacterales; family Fibrobacteraceae; genus Fibrobacter. Next base: position 8,836 of record CAMKLO010000070.1, read on the forward strand.
GTCTGGCTTGAATCCGAACTTTCAAGAACCTTGATACCGTATCTTTTAATCGTATATTCATTTTCGTCGGTACCATGGGAATAAAAAATACCGGGAAAACTTATGCCAGGATACCAACCGACCATAGCTTCATAGATCTGATTTATAAAGTTATCTACAAAGCTCGTCTTTTCGGAATCCTTGAGGTAATCGTCAAAGTAATAATCAATCTTTTGGGCGTATTTTCCATTAGAGAATTCTAGAGCGTATTTTTTGAATCCATTATCATAACATTTTGTTTCTTTTCTATAGGTTGTGTATTCGCAATCCGTATTTACCCACGTTCCTTCGAGCTCACCTCTCTGGCCTCCGACATACATGATTCCATATTCACTCGTTTCACCACCCACAACTTCAAAGAATGCTAACGTATCACCAAAGAATTCGTATTTGAAAGTGTCGGGCTCAACAACCTTTTTCGACGGTTCCCAGGAATACTTGCCGTTTTCAAAAATGCATACATCTTGCTTGGCCACGTCTTTAGTCAAGACAAGCAGTTGCTTTTTCTTGTTTACGGAATAAGCGCCCGGTTTTGAAAACGTGACAGGCTCGCCCGTAAAAGCCGCTCTCGTGACAGGCTCGCCCGTGAAGACCTTGCTTTCTACTTGTGTGTCGGTGGCACCTGTAGAACTATCATTTCCGCAAGCAGTCATAAAAGTTGCAAAAGCCGCTACGGCAGCAACTAGGGAAAATTTCATGTGATCCTCCTTTCTATCGCAAATAATATTTATTGCAAATAAAGCTATTTCGCTTTATGAGGGTTAATATAGTAAATAACATTCTTCGAAAAAAACTATTTTTTATGCATGCCAGAAACATTTTCGAAATGGGTAGCTTGTTGGGGTAACGCCACCTCCATCACAGACCGTAAAGAAGCCACATACGCCAAAGATTTAACGTTGCGCTATCCGATTCGCGCATGCTTTTCGGGGAACAAGTTACGGTTCCATTTTTCAAACCTAACAGGAACGGAATCCGTACAAATCAGCGAAGCGTATGTCGCGCATTCACTCACGGTTTCTACACAATCCACAAACTACGTGCCGAGCGCAATCACGTTCAGCGGCAAGCCATCTGCAAGCATCCCCGCGGGCGAAGAAATCCTGAGCGACGAAATTCCATTCGATGTAACTGCAGGCGAAACTTTAGATGTGAGCCTTTACTTCGCTGATTTCACACAAATGAACGCAGGCACGGCCATCACGGGCCCGCTTTCCGGTGGCAAGTACAGCTACGGCAACTTTGCGAAAAGCGCTACGCTTCCCGACAATCTCACGCGCAAAACGAACTGGATCTATTTCCTCAACACCATCGACATTTTCACCGAAGAGAAAAACTTTGCGCTGGTGTGCTTTGGCGATTCCATCACCGCGCAGGACTGGCCCGATTACCTCACGCTCCGCTGCGCCCGCGAAGGCTTCAACAACGTTTCGATTATCCGCCGCGCCGTAAGCGGCACCCGCATTTTGCGCGAATACAGTTGCATCACCTACGCCGCCTACGGCCTCAAGGGCGCCACGCGCTTCCCCATCGAAATGAACGTGGCCGGAGGCCGCGCAGTTATCATTCAGCACGGCATCAACGACATCATCCATCCGGTCGGCGTCGAAGTCAACAAATTCCGCCCCTGGAGCGACATGCCCACCGCAGACGACCTCATCAATGGCGTCCGCTCGCTCTACGTCACGCATGCGCGCAAGCTCGGCCTCAAGATATACAGCGGCACGCTGCTGCCGATTTACGGTTGGCGCACCTACAACGAGAATCGCGACATCATCCGCACCGCATTCAACGAATGGCTGCGAACCGCCCCCGATTTCGACGGTTGCGTCGATTTCGACAAAGCCGTCCGCGGTCACGACGACCCCAAGCGATTCGCAAACAATTTCGACTCGGGCGACCATCTGCACCCAAGCGCGAAGGCTTACGAAGCCATGGCAGAATGCGTTCCCGAAGAATTGCTGAAGGGAACCTCTAAAAATTGCTTTGAAAAAAAATTTGTCACTTGACACGTTAATTATTTATTTTATAGCCATGAGCTTGAAAGAATCCATTAAGCAGATTCAAAAAAGGGAACACATGACGCAAGACGAACTTCAGCGTCGTCTTGGTTGTTCCCGCAATAGCTTTTTGAAATCTTCTTCTGCAGATATTCAACCCTATTTTGAGCTAGCCTTCGGAATATCAAGTCCCGACACATCATCTGCCGAAAGAAACAAAGAACTCGAAAAACTTTTGCCGTGGGTTCGCAAGTTCCCTATCCGCGCATTACAAAACATGGGGTATATTCCCGCAAATGCGAAAGACGCAAACCTCGTACGCGCCGTTTTCAAGTTCATGCAAATCGGGAGCATCGCCGGTTTCGAAAAATACTACGGCGCAACATTGCAATCCACAAACCCGCAGACAATCGCCGCTTGGATCCGCTTGGGAGAACTCCGCGTCAAACGCAGAACAAGCGATTTTGCGCCCGACCACAAAGCCATTTTTTCCGTCTTGAAATTCTTACGGACAAACGTGTTCATCCACGGACAAAATATCCGCAAACAGGCCCGCGAAGAGCTTAAAAACTGCGGTATCGAATTTATCGAAGTGGAACCGTTCCTCACGGCACCCGTCCCGACATGCGCATTTTACTGGGTCGGCACACAGCCCGTCATCCAATTCCCGACCACAAAAATGGACGATTCCAAATTCCTGAAAGCATTGTACCACGCCATCGCGCACATTCTCTACCATCCGCTGCGCACGACCTGCCTGCAGCTAGGCGCATTCGCGCAAGCCTCGCCGCAGAACAACGCACCTGCACAGGACAACGCAACAACTGCGCAAAGCATCCTCGAAGTCGAAGCCGACAAGTTCGCGCAAGACATGCTCCTTTCCGAAGCCGAAGAATGCGAGCTCATTTGCTGCGGCCGCTTTAACGAACCGCGTTGCATCCAGCATTTTTCAGGACTTTTCCACGTGCGGCCAGGCATTCTCGTCGAGCGCTTGCAACAGCAAGGCAAAATCCGCCGCCGCTCCCCGCTGAACAATTTTAAAATGGCCGTGTAAATGTCATTCCCGATTTAATCTTTCCATAAAAAAGGAGAAGCCCGCTTTCGCGGGCTTGACAACGTAAAACCGCGGGAAATCCACGCGGACGTTCTTGTTCGCTAAATTAGTAGTTAATTCCGAAGAACAGGTTGAAGCTGCTGAAGCTCTTCTTGAAATCCACGCCAGAAGCGACAATGTCAAAGCCAAAGCCCACTTCCAACTGAACAGAAGAATTGTGGAAAATGCTTGCACCCACTTCACCACCGAAGCTCATGCCCAAAGCCCAACGTTCACCGAAATCCCAATCGTCAAAATGGGAATCCAGCTGCAAACCGAGACCAATGCCACCACCGACAAACGGCGAAACCATTTCGTCAAGGAACGAATAGCGACCGCCCAAAAGCATGTTGCCATGAACTTCCCAATCATCGCCAAACTTGAAGTTCCAAGTGCTTATCGTCGTGATTGCACCATGAGTCGACATTTCCCAAATATGGCCGTAACGGATAAGCGGAAATGCCGTAACGTGGTCTTTGTCCGGATTTTTCTCCTTATCTTCCCAGTTGCTCCAAAAGCCAAGACCGAAAGCGGCCGTTTGGAAACTATAGACAGGACGCTGGAGAGTTCTCTCCGGGGCAGAAGTAGATTCGCTCTGGGCAAATGCCGCAAGAACGAGGAAGGAAATGAGTATAATAATCTTTTTCATAATGGGAAATATACAAAAAGTTTACACGATAGGCGCAAATAATCTTTAAGCATTCTATATTTTACACTATCAATGAATAAAGCCGCTATTATTGTCGCCGTTTCGATGCTTCTGAGCCGAGTGCTTGGAATTTTCCGTGAAATGCTCCTCGCCCACGCCGCCGGCGTGTCGCTCGAAAAAAACGCTCTCGACCTCGCTTTCATGATTCCGGACATCCTGAATCACGTAGTCAGCACCGGATTTTTGTCCATCATCTTCATCCCGATTTTTACGGGGTACAAGGTCGCGGGCGACGAGAAAAACGGCTGGAAGTTCTTCAGCAACGTACTGAACACGTTCGGGCTCATTCTCCTCATTCTCGTAATTCCCGCGTTCATCTGGATGAAGGAACTGATTTCGCTTTTGACCGTCGATGGCGTAACGCCCGAGCTTTTGGAACGCGCCACTTACTACGGCCGCATCATTTTGCCCGGGCAGATTTTCATCTTTGTCGGCAGCATCCTCGTTGCAGTCCAGCACACTCGCAAGCAGTTCCTGATTCCCTCTCTCACAGGCCTCATCTACAACATCGCCATTGTCGGTGGCGGAGCCGCAGGCCTTTGGCTCAGCAATTACACCGGCAACGATTACGGCCTCGCAGGTTTCGCCTGGGGCGTCCCCGTCGGCGCATTCATCGGATTTTTCGCCCTCCAGATTTTTGGTGCCAAGCGCGGCGGCGTCCATTACGAACTCATCTGCGAACCCAAGCACCCCGACATTATCCGTTACTTCAAGATGATGCTCCCGATGTCGCTTGGCGTCGGCTCCATGTTCGGCCTTGAATTCATCATCCGTAGCTTTGGCGCGAACTTCGGCACCAGCGGCATTTCGAGCCTGAACTACGCCTACCGCGTCATGTACACGCTAGTCGCAGTCTTCGGATTTTCCGTCAGCGTCACGAGCTACCCCGACATGGCACGCCTCGTCAAAGAAGGCGACTTCCCGCAGCTCAACCGCAAAATCTGGAAAAGCCTCTCGCGCATGTTCTGCATCTTGATTCCGGCAGTCGTCGCCGTCTGGGCTTTGAGCTTCCCGGCCGTGCGCATCCTCTTTGAACGCGGCGCATTCCACC
>CAMKLO010000071.1 GCA_946413655.1 uncultured Fibrobacter sp.
GAATCGACTGCCGCACCGTCATCGAAGAAGGCGGAAGCCTCCACTGCATGAGCAAGCACGAGAATGATTAGACGAAAGAACGCCGCAATGCGGCTACAGACGAGAGACGAAAGAAAATAAGAACTATAGCAATCATATCTCTCGTCTTTCGTCTACCAGCGAAGCGGTCTCTCGTCTACTATTTCTTGCTTTCACGGCGTGTTTTTGCTAATTTATCCATATGTTCATTTTTTTTGACGCAAGAATGAGTTTTGCTCGCACGTTGACAGTTCTTCTCTTTATGTTTTGCACCGGATTTGCAGAAACAACTGAAAATGACGTTTGCGATTTTGACGATTCCCTCGCCATCCTGTTAATCAGAAGCGTCCAATCTCATACTAGCCATAGTGAAGTTCTCGATTACATTCTGCAAGACAGTCTTTCCGTGAATCACGAGATATGCAAGGACGAATACAAAGTCCAAGCAATTTCGGCAAAAGTGACAAGCCTGTACAACACAAGCAAGACCGCCAAGAATGTAGAAGCATACGACATCGCCTACACAAAATACGAGCATTTTTCTGGCAACGAAGAGGACGGCAAAACATTTTCTGACGAAGACAACGCGGTTTTCAACATTGTCCTAGATTACATCATCGCCAAGTACGACAAGCACTTTGCCAATGTTAAGCGAAACATGCTCTCGGCGGCCATCAGCGGAAAAAAATCCGTTTATGGGTTCAAATCCGTACTAGACGCCTTGCTTGACGAACTGCAATTATCCAGAATATCGATGATTGAAGGCGTCCCTAGTGAAGAACTCCAATCGCAATGGGAAAGTTCCTGGGCAGGCTTATGGATGATTACAGACCTCCCATCGTTAAAAATCTACAACAAGAACAACTACGAATGGCTACAGACTCCATTGCGAAATTTCATAAGGAAATACCCGGAAAGCCAATACGTACCCGCTTTACAAGCTTTATTTAACGATTCTTTGATGCAGGACCTCGCCAACAATGAAGAAAAACATGAAATCCAACTCTATGAAGAAGATACAAGGCATATTGCATTCGGGTTGGGATTTCTAATCGGGAAATCGCTGTTTGGTTCCGGTCTAGAAGCCGAAAAAGAATCATTTTCTGCCGCTATACCACAAGGTCGATTGCAAATTCTCCGTTTCGTAGCGCAAGTGCAATGCGACATGTATTTCCACGATGGATTAAATGCCGTGGGGCTGAACGGACATCTCGGATACAACCTCGAATTTGGCAATTACGGATTGGATGTGCTGGCGGGAATCGGCATAGAGCAGTTCTTGGAAGACAAGGATTCCACCGTTTACAAGGCCTATACATTCGGCTTGCAAGGATACAAGAGAATCTTTTTTACAGGAGGAGCTGCAATCGCACCTAGAGTTCAATGGACCTTGAAGACCTTCAAATACAAATCTCCTGAAACAGGCCGAAGAAGACGAGTCTATATCAACCAGTTCTATATAGGCGCAACCCTCGATATCGTTGTACCATTTTCAGAAATACATTAATAGAGATTTAAGCATATGAACCGGTTGAGTTTCATTTTTCTTCTGATTCTATCGACATGCGGCCTGATTTGCCATGCCGAAAAAATTGACGCCTGCGTATTTGACCAATACGTTCTCGGAATGCTTAATGAAAACGCGGTCTCGGACAGTTCTAGAAGGCATCTGGAACTGCTAGATTTTATCGCCGAGCATGGACACAAAGCAAGCGCAGAGATCTGTACAGATAAAGAACAACGCGAAAAAATGAACCGAATCGCCTATACGCTTTATGATGAAAAGAAAGGCGATAACGAATTCAACAACGTTTATCCGAAATACGCTTTTTTCGCAGGCAAAGAAGAGGAAGGCCGGATAGCGACAAACGAAGACAACGCGATGTACAACCTGCTTTTGGACTACATGATCGCAAAGTACGACAACCAGTACGCTTTTCAGAAAAAAGAAATGCTGAAAAAATATCCGGACGGATCAAAGATTCTCGCATCCAGTATCGCCCAGAAACTCTTTACTACCGAACGACTTATGAGTATTGCTACCAGTTTGGCTAAAAGCGCGGCCGAAGTAGCTTGGGATCTGTCTTCATCATGGGCAGAGCTATGGTTCCAGAATGAAAGCCCATTAGGACGCCATGAAAAATTTGATTATGACTACTCATGGATATTGGACATCCGCGACAGGTTCTTGCAAAAATACCCCAACAGCCGTTACAAGACTGCCATTATGGCAATCATGGACAACAATATTTCTAAGCAATTTATCCAATACGATAGAGACAACGGCTACTTCAGTTTTGGCTTTGGATTTTCTCTAGGGAAATCCATAAAAAGTTCTTCGTTAAAAAAAGTCGATGAAACCTTGACAGCGGGATTTCCTGAAGGGCGTTTGCAAATCCGCAATTTCGTTATACAATTCCAGAACGACCTTTTCATTGCAAAAAATATGTCTCCCAGTTTTGATTTTTTCTTGGGATATTCTTTTGATTTCGGCAAATTCAGAGCCGATGTCATGGGAGGCATTGGATTAACATCGTTCAGCTTTGAAAAAGATACTTCAAACAACATGTCATTCTTTGGAAGCACTCAGATAATGAAAAAACTTCCTTTGGGCGACATACTCTACCTTTCACCCAAATTTCAATGGGTCGTGAAGGGTGTCCGTTTTGACGATCCGTTTACTAAACGCAAGCGCTGGGGCGTTATCAACCACTTTCTGTTCGGAATCATTTTCGAGACGCAGGTGCCATTGTCAAAGTTGAATACCAAGGACAGCGGCAAAAAACATGATATGATTCGAAGAACAAGCATACGGTACTAGACGAGTGCGCTACTAAAACGTCCTACCGCCTACAGTCTACTGCATACTGTTTACTAACCACTATCCTTCACAGGATCCCTCGTCGCTTCGCTTCTCGGGATGACGATGGTTTGTGGTTAGGATTGCAATTAGAACGGTCCTTTTACATTCCTGTTTACTAACCACTGCTTACTAACCACTGCTTACTAACCACTGCTTACTAACCACTTTTCTTCGCTTTTGCGATGGCTTCTTTGGCTAGTTTATCTACAAGTTCGTTCCATTTGACGCCGGTGTGGGCGGCGACCTTTTCGAACTGGACCCTGTGAAGGTACGGTTTTGCGGCAGCAACGTACATCTTCGCGATATTGCTCTTTGCCTGCCATTCGCCTTTTGCCCAACGAGCGATTCCCTCGTAGTCATGGCAAATGACGCCCGTCATGTCGTGAGCGTCCAACCATTTCATTGCCTGGAATGACGCCATCACTTCCCCGTCGATATTGCGGCTTTCTGCGTCAAATGCCGTGATTCCCGAACCGCGGGCAAGTTCCTTGCCGTCTTCAGTTACAACAAAAGCCCAACCCGCAGGGCCAAATCCCGGCGAAAAAGAACCATCGACAAATACACGAATCCCATCAGGCGCAGGAGCCTCCATTCCGTCGAGCCACGCTTGCGCTTCTTCACGTGAACCGAAGGACTTGAATAGCACTCCCTTGACACCGTGGGTCAATCTTTCGCATTCTGTCCACGTTGTTACGATTTTTTTTTCATTTTCGCTTTTTACTGCATAGAATTTTTGTTTGGGCATGGCGCAAATTTAATATATTTTTGTCGAAATAAAAATTAGGAGCACCTTTGTTTTCATCATCGTGTTTTGCCGATGGCAAAAAATTTTTCCCGATGCGGTTATTCTGCAAGCCACTTTTGTATAGGTGGTTCAGGTCGAAAGTGGGAAAAAGCAAAGGCACCAAGTCGTTTTCATTCCCCAAATCGTTGCAAGATCACGAAAAAACAGTATTCTTTTTACCAGAAGACAAGAAAATCGCAAAGACTATTCTTGACGAACTCCCAGAAGAGAGTCTCAAGACCATCTTGTTCATTGCTCATGGCGATTTAGAGATTTTTTTGGAGAAGAAAAAGGCGACGGCGTCTTACTATACCGATAAAGGATGCCGCTATGGGGAACCCCTTTTCGAAAGGCTTGAATACCAGGTAAAAGCGTATTCACCTGTTGCCTGCGTCTATCTTGGCCCGTTCAAACCGCAATTTCTGTATCTCGCCTTGGCTAGCGGAGCCGCGTTACGCGTTGGTTTCGACTGTGCCAAGGAATACCCGTTCCTGAATGTCAGTCTCCATCCGCTCAAGACCATTTCTCCGGCAAGGATGATGGCTCGTTATTTTGTGAAGGAGCCTAAGGACTAGCCATGCAGAGAATTTCTTCGACAATCATTACCGAAAGCGGCGGTTATGCGGACTTGCATCTGCATACGAAACTTTCCGATGGGACGCTCGCTGTCGATGAACTGCTCACGCTCTGCAAACGCAAGGGACTGCGGTGCATTTCAATCACGGACCACGACAATCTGGACAGTTACAAGCTCGCCGAAGAACCGGCAAAGGAAATCGGACTCGAAATTATTCCGGGTATCGAGATTTCTGCGGTGTGGCAAGGCAAGGATATCCACATTCTGGGCTATTTCTGCGATCCGACGAACCTTGCCCTGAACATGGAACTTGAGGATTTCGCGAAGCAGCGCATTGCGCGCGTGAAGGCGATTATCAAGAAACTTAATGCGCTCGGTATCGGCATTACGTTCGAAAAGGTGCATTCGTACTGCAAGGGTAAAATCATCGGGCGTCCTCATATTGCCATGTCGCTTGTCGATGAGGAATACATTTCGAATTTTTCGGAGGCGTTCACGAAATACCTCGGTGACGGCTGCATCGCCTTTGTCGAAAAGAAAGGCCTCAATCCGCAGGAGACTATCAGGCTTATCGAAAATGCCGGCGGTATTGCCGTCCTCGCCCACCCGTACAAATCCGGGCTCAGCGACCAGTTCATCGAAAGTATGGTGGAATGGGGCATTCAGGGCATGGAAGTATATAGCCCGGCGCAGAAAGGTGCGGTGGGCCGTAAATACAAGGAAATGGCACAGAGGTTCGGACTTGTGGGTACTGGCGGTTCGGACTTCCATACCGAAAACGGGACTTACCCCCCAGGTTGTATGAAAATGCCATACACAGTCGTACAGGCGCTTCGCGAAAGACGCGAAAAATCTCGTGCGGAATGGTTCTAATGAATCGAGGATATTTATTAATCGTTCTTGTTTGGATGCTGGCTTCCAGCGTTTTTGGCGATGTTCTCCATGCCAAGCGTTATACGCTCCCGACTCCACAGGATTCCATTTTTGAGACGGTCAACGGCCCCGACCCGGCTCCGAGAGAGACTGATGCGGGGCGTTGGGTTATTCCGTTACGCGAGGTGATGCAGCGTACATACGATGTTTCCGGGCAAAAATCGGAATGGGTGCTCGGCACGTCCATCTTGGGCAGTCCGGAACTTCACATGAGGTCCCTTGGAATTGGATCGCTCAGCAAACGTTACCCCAGCAAACTTGCCGGAATTTACACGACCCGTTTGAGCTATGACGCATCGACGCTCGCCTTGAATGGCGAAAACGGTATTCTCTTTGAAGAACGCCACGGCATTCCTGTCGATACGCCAATCACGGACATCAACTGGGAACGTGGCGCATTTGAAGGGAACGCGCTTCGCCTTGAATTCCGCCGCCTTGTGACGGACTCGGTTACGCTCGACCTTGGCGTTTCAAGCCATTCCGACATGCTTTCGAAGCCTTATGAATACCAGCCAGTGACGCATTCCCCCTTCTTTGCCTTGGGACGCGATTCTACGGAAATTCCGTTTGGCGGACGAAACATAGCCATGAACAGCATGCATCTTCAGCCTATTGTCACGTGGCGATTCGGGTTTGGCAAGGCTTTCTTCAAGATAAACTATTTGAGTCTTGATAATGCGGACAATACGACGCACAAGGTCTTGCTCGATACGCTTGACCCGACGGTTCGCAAATTCCAGACGGATCCGTATAGAATCATCATCGAGACGCGAACTTATGGCGGAGGCGTCGAGTTCTACCCTGTCAAGGGTTTGACTCTCGGTACAGAAATCCATTATGGCAACCATGAGATAGACTTGCGGGGCCTTTCCAGAATCAGGAACGGCATGGATACGACTTATAATGAAGACGACTTGCCGGTCATTAAAGTCAATTATTATGATACGAGCAAGGTTCGCAACTACGAAACGATTCTTGGAAGTCTTGACGCCCGTTACAACATGTTCCTGAATCCGAAAATTCACTTTGAATACGAATTCTTGAACACCGAAGAGACAGGAAACGACAAGAAAAAGAGGGAATATTACCAGGACCGCGAAATCGGTTATGCCGAAGTTTCGGACACGTTGTTCGGCAAGGCTTTGTTCCGCGTCCAGGCCGGATTACAGCGCAACAGTTCGCTTTTGAATACTGTTGATTTCGCACCGGCTTTTTCTGTTGACGGAACGTACCTCCTCCCCTATCATTTGATGGCAAGCGCCTCTTACCGCCATGACAACAAGTTCCCCGACGTAAATCACATCAAACTTGTCGAGACAGGCAGAATCGCGTTCCCTAATGAAGACCTCAAGCACGAGGTTCGCGACCGCGCTACGGCAAACATCGTTTGGCAAAAGCGGGATGTCTTTTACGGACTCGGTCTCCGTTACGAGCATGCAAATAATTTGATCAAGCCAAGCTGGGCTGTCAAAGGCGGCTTGGACACGACATATACTTACAATGAATTTTTCGATACGACTTACGCAGAAGTTGCTGATTCCGTCAAGTCGGCGTTCCGCTACGAGAACTTGGATCATGCCCACACGCTCGATTGGCTTATGCAGGTGGGGTTCCGCCTCGGGAACTGGAAATTCTATTTGGAACGTGGTCAAAAGATTACTCGCACAAAGCTTATCGACACGCCATCGCTTTACTACAAAGGAAGTATCCATTGGCAGAACCGTTTTGTCAAGGATAGGCTCGGTGTAAGCGTACGCGTGGATTTCCAGTGGTTCAACAACCGCTTCGACTGCACCATCAACGAGAAGGGCGAGCCGGAGCTCGTTCAGCTTAAGAAATATCTTGCGATGGATTTCGAAGCGCGCATGCAGATTCTTTCGTTTGAACTTTACAACCGCATCGAGAACTTCAATCACAGCATTTACATGCCAGAATCGGGCTACACGCCGGAAGGCTTGCGATTCGCCTACGGCATCGTATGGACGTTTGGGAACTAGAGGTGTGAGGTTAGTTACTCGTTCTGAGTTACTAGTTACTAGAACTTAGTTCACTTCGTTGCAGAACACAGTTAGCAGTGGGCGACATCCTCGATCAGGTGAAATGCTGGAGGGGATTTATGCGAAATACATCAACACAGTCACCCCGTCAATCGTCATCCTGACGGCTGAAGCGTTGCGATAGGGGAAAGATCCAGTCAATTTCCGTTTTAACGTCATCCTGACGCCGAAGGCGGAAGGATCCAACGCATTACACAGTCGTTACGCCAAGAAACACTAAATACGCTATGTACAAGCTCAAGAATAGCGCGCCACCGATACGTCCGAAACCGTAACTCCTCTTGCCGCCCTTTTTCCTAAACGGAATGCAAATAAGGAACAACAAAAGCGTGAGTGCCGACATAATTGGCAAATCGCGACTCAACACTTCGGGGTCCATAGCCTTGATTGGAGCGATGACGGCTGCAAGCCCGACGACGGTAAGTGTATTGAAAATATTTGAACCGATGATATTTCCGACGGCTAAATCGTTTTCGCCACGGCGAGCTGCGGCGATTGAACTCGCCAATTCCGGCAGTGAAGTCCCTACAGCGACAATGGTAAGCCCAATCAGCAAGTCGCTTACGCCAAGGGCCTGAGCCACGTTGATGGCTCCCCATACAAGCATCCGGGAACTTGCTATGAGCAAGGCTAGGCCAACAATAAGCAGCAAGATGGATTTGCCGATGGAAACTTTTTCAGCGGGCTCGGTATCCGAATCGAGAGTGTCGCCTCCCCCGCTTTTTCTTTTCTGTTTTGCTTTCCATTCACTCAAAATATTGAATGTCATGATGACAACGAATGCAATCAACAGCGCCATTCCGTCTGCAAACGAAACGTTGCCGTCCTTGAGCAAAAGGACGGTCAAAATGGTCGTTAGAATAAGAATTGGAATGTCACGTGTCATTGCCTGCTTCTTGACGACAAGCGGTGTTATAAGCGCTGTCGCACCAAGAATCAGTGCGATGTTTGCGATATTCGAACCGTAGGCATTGCCGAGCGCAAGTTGCGGTGAATTGTTCATTGCGGACAAAATCGAAACGACCATTTCTGGTGCCGATGTTCCAAAGCCCACAATCACCATTCCGATAAGGAAGGTGCTCATGCCAAAAAATTGGGCTACGCCGACAGCCCCATCTACAAAGCGGTCTGCACTCCAGACCAGAAGAACAAGGCCTACGACGATAGCCGCAATAGAAAGAATCATGTTGTACTAGAATGCGTAGAATGTAGCGCCGACTGTAATCGACTTGGCAGAAAGGTTGTTGATCGGCCACTTGTTGTAGTTATCATACTGGTTGTTGAGACCCCAGCTGAAGCGGGCATCGAAGCCGACATAACGGTTTGCGCGGATGCCGAAACCAAGGACAATCGACCAGTCCATACCTTGGCGGTATTCTTCTTCCATCATGTCTTCGTTAAAGCTTGTGGATTTGTCTGAAGACCTGACTTTAATCTTGTCAGAAACGGAGAATGCGGGCTGGACACCGACGTCAAAGTACAAATTCGATTTGGCGCTCTTCAAGGAGAGGAGGAGTGGTACGCAGATGCGGTACTGGCTGAACGACACTCGGTATTCACCGAACTTTTCGTTGAAGACATCGTTATAGCTGTTGCTTACCTTGTCGTGTTCAAACAACACGCCTGTCTTGAAAGCCATGTTGTATTCATCCAACGGGAATAGCGCAAAGGCACCGACGCTCCAGATTAAGCCGTAATAGCGGTCATACTCGTAACGGCCGTTGTCGCCCGAAAGGAAATTGCTACCGACAAAGCCCTGGAGACCGAACGTGAAGTTCCAAGGGATAAGTCCACGGAGCTGGTCCATGTCGATGTTTTGTGGCGCAGGCTTTTCGGAAACATAGACGGTCTTTACCGGGCGTCCGTGATGTTCAACTTCGCTCGGCGTATAGACTGGACGGTAAACGAACTTCTTCGATGATTTTCTGGAGACTGGTTTTGCCGCGTCTGCACCACGGACTGCGGCGGGTTGAGCAAACATGTTTTCTGGAGCGAGTTCCTGTTCGACGTTGGCGAACTTTGCATCCATTGTTTCCTGTGCTGCTGGAGCGGCGGCCGCTTCTGCGGCTGGAGTTGCGTCTTGAGCCATTACGGCAGAAATTGCAAGTGCTGTCAAAATTCCGGTTAATTTCAGATTCATGGTAATCCTCCGATGTAATTCATACACTATTATAGTATTTTTATATTCCAAAAACCAATACAAAATACACGCAGGCCTATAATAAAATACTAGATTAGGGTCATATGAAGATTAATATTGTTCAATCCGCTTCGGGCAAGGCCAATGCCAGCGCCCTCTTTTTTGTAAAAAAGTCCGTCCAGTTTTCCGATGTGCTTTCAGAAAACGCTGAAAAACAAGTAGAATCCGTTTTGAACGGTATGGAAGACGGACCGTTCGAAGATCTCGAATATTTGGAAATTGACAACCAACCTACGATTTTTGTGGATGCGGCGAAGGAACGCGGGCTCTCTGCCCTCGACCACTTGCGCATGGCAGCCTACCGTTTGGCAAAAAAAGCGAGCAAGCGCCAGATTCCGATGGTTTCTATCATGCTGGCCGATGCGGCACCGGAACAGTTCAAGAGCATTTTGCATGGCCTCCACTATGCGGACTACAAGTTTGACGCCTACAAAAGCAAGCAGAAGGATGCTTTCCAGGTCACGTTCGAAATTGTTGCCGGGGATCAATCTGCTGTATTCAAGAAAATTGCCGAAGATGTGGCTGTAGAACACAAGGCGGTTGTTCTTGCGAAGAATCTCATCAATACGTGTTCCAGCGACCTCACGCCTGCGGAGTTTGTCGAAAACGCGAACACCATTGCGAAATACACTCCGGGACTTTCTATTAAAGTTCGCAACATGAAGCAACTAGAAAAGGAAGGCTTCATGGGACTTGTGACTGTTGGCAAGGGCAGTTCCCATGAACCGTTCATGATTACGCTCAGCTACGACGGCACAAAATCTGTCCGTGGGACAAAGACGAAGGCCGCGAACGCCCGCAGTTCCAGCGACCACCTGGTGCTTGTCGGCAAGGGTCTCACCTTCGACACGGGCGGTCTCTGCCTCAAGCCGCCTAAATCCATGCCCGAAATGATAAGCGACATGAGTGGCGCAGCCACTGTACTTGCCGCTATCCAAGCTATTGCGACATTGGAACTCCCCATCAAGGTAAGCGCTGTCTGCTGCCTCGCCGAAAATGCTATTGGCAACAAGTCCGTATTGCCGGGCGACATCTTCAAGGCCAAGAACGGAAAGACCGTCATGGTCGATAATACGGACGCCGAAGGCCGCCTTGTGCTTAGCGATGGACTTGCCGAAGCTGGCCTCATCGGGGCAACGCACATCGTCGATATCGCAACGCTCACGGGCGCCATGGTTCGGGCGTTGGGCTATGCCGTTGCCGGATTCTTCAGCAACGATGACGACCTTGGCCTCAAGGTTATCAACTGCGGTGAAGCCTGTTGTGAAAAATTCTGGAGCATGCCCCTCGAAGAAGAATACGCCGATGCGCTGAAAGGTAACTTCGCCGATCTCAAAAATACAGGGAGCGATGCCGGAGCCATTGCCGCGGCGCTATTCTTGCAAGAGTTTGTGCCCGAAAATACAGCTTGGACGCACTGGGATATCGCAGGCACAGCGTTTGTCAGCAAAGCTTGGAAATACACTGAATTTGGCGCTACCGGATTTGGCGTGCAGACGCTCATCGAACTCGCTAGGGAAATGAGCAACTAGTCTATCTCTCGGATTACATTATAAAATCCACCATTAGTAACAATTGGTTTGCTTTATAGGTATAGTTTCGGCTATAGCGCGTTTCTATGCCTAAAGTAATCTTCTGCAAGGGTATAGTTATATATCCTCCACCACCGAATTCATAGTAAAAGAAGACTGAAGGCCAATTCGCCGGAAAACCGCCACCATGAGCCGTATAGGCTGCTACCGTTCGTGAAAAATGCTGAGTCAACCCGACTTTTTTTCCATTGCTCAACTCAAACTGTTCTGCAAAACTCACTCCAAAGCCTATGTTGTCCTCAAAAAAGTCGCTATCCATATCATTCGGTTCATCCAAAAAGCTCATCAACGGGAAAATATTTGACCATGCCATAGCGCCGAAATGCTTCGAAGCAAAACCGATATATGCATAGGAATTCAATAATTGAAAACCGAAACCATACGCAAAATAGCCATTCCTATAGCCATTCTGCACGGCTACATTCACATTCCATTCTTTTTTTATCTCATAGGGATTCTCCTTAAGATTGACTAAACCGATAAGGCTCATACCGCCCACTCCGTTCGAAGCCGAAGAATCCTGAGAAGCCTCCTGCTTTTTTGTCGTCATAAATATTGCCGCAGAAGGCGGCCGAGTCGCGCAACCGACCATAAACAAAAAAGCGAAAGCCCACAAAAGAATCTTAAACAAATTCATCTTCATGCTCTTAATATAATCTATTTATTCAAGGTTACAATACAAAAAACACCAGCCTCGTTAGAGACTAGCGTCCAAAAAATTTGGATTAAATTATAAAATCCACCATTAGTGACAATTGGTCTGCCTTATAGGTGTAATTTCGACTATAGCGAGTTTCTATGCCTACAGTTTGATTGCTTAATGGGAATGAAAAGTACAATCCTCCGCCAAATTCATAGTAGTATGAACTACCAAAACGGCTTGATGTGAAATCAAAATCACCCCCATTTTCCTCAAATGGGGCAAGGGTCCTTGAAATATGTTGCGTCAGTCCCACTGTTGTTTCTTTGCCCACTTTGAATTGCTCGATGACGCTTGCTCCGAAAGCCATATTTTGGCTGAATAAATTGGAATTTTTATCACCCAATTTTTCAAAAAGAGACATTAGAGAGAATATATTGGACCAAAGCATTGTTCCAAAGTGCTCGGATGCAAAACCGACGTATCCAAAAAGACATTCCGATTGAACTCCCAAACCATAAGCCAGATAACCATATCTTAAACTAGCTTGTATTGTTAAATTGACGTTCAGTTCGTCATCGAGACTATGATTATTGCTTGTTTGTTCAACGTTTATCGAACCCAACGTTAAAAGACTAATTCCTACTTGAACATTTGTTTTAAGAGTATCTTGAGACGAGGTCTGTTTTTTGGTCGTCATGAATGCAACTGCTGAAGGCGGACGCGTTGCACAGCCAACAAGAAAAATCAAGCAAACAAGAACAAATGAAATTTTCGGATTGAGTTTCATGAAAATAAAATTTACGGTCGCATAAAATATAGCTATATGAAAATTTCAGGATAAGTCGGTTTCTTATAAGGTGTAGTATTTTCAAAAAACACTAACGGGAATGTAACGACTTCGCTCGAATTCATCTTCAGGAATTTCCAATGGCTTAAAGCTCTCTTGACTTCGTCATCAAAATCCTTATTGCCGGTATTCGAAGATTGAATTTCAATTTTTTGGACAATGCCGTCTGCATCAATATTTAACAGAAAAACTATAGTTCCGTTAAAATCAGGTTTGCTGTTGTCTTGATTGTTCTTTAAACATGCTTTAGCACGATTTTTCCTTAAATGCTTGTTGTAAATGTGACGTAATCCAGGTGTCCGTTGGCGAATGACTTTTAAAATTTGAGTTTTAACATCTTCAACGCCACTAGCCAATTTCAATTCGTCGTCTGTTGGAGCGCTCACTGCACCATTTGATTTCCTTATAGAATATTCCGTATATTCCGTCCTTTGTAAATAATGCAAAAGAGCATTAAAATCGTCCGCATCTATAAAGGGACGGCAAAAATTAATAGACAATAAAATATTATTTTGCCCAACGCCTTCAAAACGCATTTGCTTCACATATTCAACTATTTTCTTTTTAAAACTCACATCAGCATAACTAGAATGTGAGTATTCAGCCACTTCTACAAAACCGTTGCGCCCTATGGAAACTTTTAAAGATACAGACACTCCATACAATTCGTGACAAGTTTCTTTCTTGTAAAATGAATCAAAAATTTCATAAATGGATTTGGTTTCTTTACGAAGGATTTGAGCGATTTTCTCAACATCATCGTTATAAACTAAAGTACTCTCTATAGAATAGTCTTTAAAAACTTTTATCGAAACTCCATTGGTGTCAAATAGAGAATCTTCAAATTGAATAGGACGGAAAGGGATTTTAAGGGACAAATATTTCGAGTCTACTGGAAACTCAAATTCGGAATTTCCCTGCTCCAGGGATTTATCCGCATTCTTATCGGCATCGCTGCAACTTGCCCACAGCACCGATGTAGCCATAA
>CAMKLO010000072.1 GCA_946413655.1 uncultured Fibrobacter sp.
TTCCGCACTGGCGACATCTACCAGGAAGGCTGCACCAAGGTCGGCACGACCGGCATGGGCGACGCCATTATTAAGGCCCTCGCCTAATCGCATTGTCATTCCGGCCTCCGTGCCGGAATCACCATTCTTATACAAAAAGCGGCCGGATTTCTCCGGTCGCTTTTTTTGGGGTTGGACTCTATAATTCTGCAAGTTTATAACATGTACGGATTCTTGAACGCAATTTGCTTAATTGAAAAATCGACAACGGATTCGTCTTGACCAGTATATTCAAAATGGAATTTTATCCCTGTCACATGCTTAAGAGCCTCTTTCAACTCCATTTTTTTCCCCCATCCCGCTTGTCTAAAATCTTCCCATACATAACATTTCAGAACGGTCGAATAAGTTGGAAGCAAACGAGCCGAAAATAAATCAAAATTGATAGCAGCACTCAGCGAATCGCTCAAGTCAAGTTGCAAATAAACCTCAGTATATCCTGTACTTGTAAATCCTGTACTTGAAAGGTCAAAATCCAAACATATTCCCTCTTTATCCGTAATATCAACCGCGTCATGGCCTCCCTTGCCGTCTTCTCCAGCAAGCCAAAAACCGAGATTCACAAAAGGAGTTCGTATCGAGGTTTTGACAAAATAAGCACTTCCAATCAATTGTCTATCATTCCGAAGCAATGTATCTAAAGCGTTCGGGTCGTTCCAATCTTTAACGACATAACCATTATTCCATTCAATATGCGATTTTCCACCATCCGCAGAATCTGTCACATAGAACCATTTGCCCGAAGTTCCCGAACCATTGTCAAATCCGGTATTGACTTTCGTCCAAACAGCATCCCAGATGATACCGTTATTTCCGTAACCATCAACACATGTATTGAACTGATTTTCCATCAGTTGCAAAGAATATTTTTTTGCGGCATCGTAAACATCCAATGAATCCGTGTCATCTTTAATGCCAAACTCCTGCAAGAACTGTTTATATTCATCTGTATAATACACGTTTCCGCTTTTACAACGAAGGGATTTGACAATAGGATTAAACAACATTGGTACCATACGAGGCTTTTCATTATGAGCAACATTCGGGAATCTTTGCTGAATGCAATACTGGGTTGCTTCGTCCAAAGAGTTAGTCCTATAAAGAGAATCTATTCGTTTTTCAAATTCAGCATCAGCGTCCATAAAAGCACTATTCGCATAAGGCAAGCTCATAATATTTTTATTCATCAAAATTTCTTCTCTACGGCATGAATCTGGAACAAGTTCACCATTGAACAACGTATCACGCATATTCAAGCATACCTCAAACAAGGAATCAGCCATTGGTTTCTGTT
The DNA here is from genome assembly GCA_946413655.1 of uncultured Fibrobacter sp. Classification (GTDB taxonomy): domain Bacteria; phylum Fibrobacterota; class Fibrobacteria; order Fibrobacterales; family Fibrobacteraceae; genus Fibrobacter. The sequence continues at coordinate 1,334 of CAMKLO010000072.1, forward strand.
GTTCAAAAAAAGCATTCGCATTCGCATTGAATATTGACATCATTTCTGCAAAATCTTGAGATTCGCTTTTAGAACCGTCATCGCAAGCAATTGTTTTAGGATGCAAATCGTCACAAGCACAATCCCAATTTTTATTAGACGGCACTGCATACTTTTGCAATTCAAAAGAATAATTCGCAATACATGTTTCTGCATTCTTCGTTAACCAAACCGATTCATTTACAGCCTTTGTCCCTAATGATATAAAGTACTGGAAAACCATTAGCCTTCCTACTTCATCACTCCGTTCTTTCGGGTAAGAGCATCCGCAAAAATAATCCGTTACAGATAAAACTTGACAAGTTTCATTTGCGGGGAGTACTGGAATCGATTTCACAGCAGGACTTGCGTATCGCCCTAAACCGATAATATCGAATTGATTTATGACAGCATAGCGCTGATTCGTAGATATGGTAAAACGCAGACCCTGCAAATGCGAAACAGCATCGTCTATCGAAACTTGCGGCGGATTTTCGCCAGTTGCATTCGACAATTGGAACTGACTCCATGGATAGCAAATTCTGTTTCCTTCAGCATCGCCCTGAAAATGCTTGACCGGGAACGGCGGCAAATCCACTCCATAAAAATCACCGTTCATAAGCGTATTCAAGGAATCATCAAGGTCAAGTTCCACCCGCATCGCATCAGCGATGTACTCTATACAAATTCCCTGCATTGCACGAGCGTCAATGGTTTTAAACTTTCCAGACGCATTCTTGCCCGCAAAACTGAATTTTATTGAAACAGAACTACGAGAAGAATCTTCCGCTTTATCAAAAACAGCCATACCACAAAGGCTTCCATGGCAATAGTCAATGACTTGGGCTAACGACGTAGAATCGTAACTTTCAGAAGAAGGTTTACTCCAATTGACACGAACGTTTCTGCCATTTGCAGCACTGACAGACCAATTCCAAATACCCGAAGTATTGGTTCCATTATCAAAACCGGTTCGTACACGATAGCCCGATGTACGGCTCCACATTTCATTAGAGTAGAAGCATCCATGCAGCGTATCGTCTGGATGATTCAAATCGGCACAGTTACAGTCTTCATACGACATATTGGCCACAGGCACATTTGACGCGTCTTTTGCCGGCGAATTCAAATCTTCAAGAACCCCCGAAATCGGAGCATTATCGTCAGAACATGCACCCCCCAAAAGAAAGCTGCCTACGATTAGCAGATTGCAAATAATCTTTTTCATTTTTTTACTCCTCTAGTTTTTCAGGGGTTCTTGTAATAAATTTTATTGAAAGAAAATCCGTGACGGTCGCCATCTTCTTTTTGCATGTCTTCTGGATTTTGTTCAAAATGGAATTTAACTCGTTCGACATGTTTAAGGGCATCTTCGCGATTTACCGCATTGCCGGAACCCGACTGTTTAAAGTCTTTCCATAGCAAACAAACATCAAATGGTATCTTATAATCGTCGGCTTCTGTTATCTTTGCCGCAGCACCAAATAAATCACCACCAGCAAGCGTATTGAGCGAATCACCCATATCAAGCTGAACATAAAGCGATTCAGGAGACATCGTCAATACAAAACACAGACCTTGTTTTTCTGAAATATCTACGGCTCCGTGAACGCCATTCGCATCTTCTGGAGCAAGCCAGAAACCTAAATTGACATAAGGATTGCCTTGCATATTCCCTTTCTTGAATACAGCCGATCCAAACAACAAGCCATCCTCGATATGCAGGGAATCAGGAGTTTTAAAGCCTATTCCATCGTCTATATTGTAGAATAAATCTATACGCGAGTTGCCGCCATCAGCCGAGTCCGTTTCGTAGAACCATTTGCCCGCAGTCCCTGAGCCATCATCGAATCCCGTATTGACATTGGGCCATGAGCTATCGAACGCATGCACGTTTTTTTTGTACGAATCAAAACATGATTGAAAAACTTCATCTGCTTTTTTCAAAAGAGCTTTCTTTGTGGCTGCATAAATCTGGAGCGAATCCATGTTTTCTTCAATTCCATATCGCTGCAAGAACGCCTTATATTCACTGGTATAATAAACATTCCCGCTCACGCAACGCATTGTTTTGTACTCAGGAAGCGAATCCAAACCTTTATCAAGCATATCCAGTTGGTACAAATGATAATCCGATGTCCTAGCCAATGCATACGATTTTGCACAAGACTTTGTCGTATCATCCAATGTTTCCAAAGCATTCAGCGAATCCATTCTGTCGTAAAATTCGTTTAAGACATCCCTGGAAGCATCATTAACAGCGCCAATTTCTTCTAAATCGCTAAGGAAAAATAATTCTTCTGTACGACATGTATCAGAAATTACCGTGCCATTGCCCATCGTATCACGAAGAGATAGGCACTGTGCTACGATAGAATCTACAAACACCTTTTCCTTTTCATAATTCACATTCACTTTCGTTTCGTATTCTGCATAAACTTGAGCAAATTCCTTCGAATCGCTTTCAAAACCGCCACTACATAAAAACTTTTTAGGCAATGGATTATCACACGGACGTTCCCAAGAAGAAACTGTTTGGACAGAATCGACAAAATATTTTCGATAGACATTTTGCAGACACTCAAACGAAGCATTGGGCATAAATACTGATGTATCAAGAGCAGTTTGTTCAAGCAATCCCAAGAGACGAGACATCGCTTTCGTTCTCCCGTCAAACACGCTTCTTTCATCTGAATAGGAGCAATCACAGAAGTAATCCTTTACAGAAACAGCCTCGCAATCACTATTTACTGGATGAGGATCGCCCACAATGGGACCAAAGTAAGAGTAGTCGCCCAAACTGATAATATCGAAATACGCGCTCACTTTTTTAGGATCGTTCGTATTTACAGAGATGCGAAGCCCTTGCAAATACGGAAGAATAGCGCCCAGTTCTGGAGCATATCGAACAAACGCATTCCAAGGATAACAGAGTTCTTTGCCTTTTTGATTTGGTCCAATCTCTGCCGGCATAAAATCAGGCAATTCGACGGCGACCAACCAACTTTCTCTCCAACCAGTCAAGGAATCCTCGCCAAGAACCAGTTCCATTTTCATTCCCGAGCCAATGTATTCAATACAAAGTCCCTGCATCATATTTCCGTCAGCGACATCAAACTGACCTGAAGAATTTTTACCTGCAAAACTAAATTCAACAGAAACTTTACTCTCTGACCAAAAAGTTCTATTACGATATTTAGCCGTCATATCTTCAAAAACAGCCGTTCCACACAAACTGCCATGGCATTTGTCAATCACATCAGCAAGTGCCATCGAATCATAATCCGTAGTTGCATTTCCAGGCCAGTCGATACGAGCTTCACGGCCATTAGAGCCCTCGGCTTTCCATACCCAAATTCCCGAAGTATTCGATCCATTATCAAAACCGGTATGTACGCGATATCCCGAAGTGCGGTTCCACATTTCAGCACTCCAATAGCAGTTATTAGCATTCAAAGAATCGGAAGAAGAATTGCCTCGGCTACACAAAACCGAGCCTGCACCCATGTTCGGCAGTTCCGTCGTACCTGCAGATGGATTACTTTGGTCGGAACAGGCTGTCCACAAAAGAAGGGCACTTATAAAAATAAAAGCATTAAGATTCGTTTTCATCCTAATTCTCCTTAATTTCATCAAGTTTCCAAGTCATCGGGAAAAATTGTAGATTCAACTGATAGATTTGATCTGCCTCGTCGATATCCGACGCAATGGCGATAATCCTTTTGCGAAAATCATCAATTTCCTTGGCAATACGCTCGTAAGCCTTCCGGTTTACAGTCAAAGTAACTCCAGAAACGCTGCGCTTGTCGGCATCAAAGCGTTCAATAGCCTCGCCACCTAGCGAAACCATTTTCTTTTGCAAAGCGTGAACGGCATACGTCATGCCATCTTTAGACGCTACGACATTCTTTTCGGTCTGGCGGTAAACACCGTTTGAATCCTTTTTCAAGAATCCCGCCTTCGTCAAGAAATCGAGCGAAGAACTGACTTCGGCAGCAGAAATTTCATTGCAGCACGTTTTTGCCATTTTGCCTGGAGTAGCACCCGTCATCATCGGAGCTAGTTCACGGACGACAGAATTTTTCCACCCATCAAAATATTCCACAGCTTCCTTATCGACGACGCGTACTTTGTATTCAAGCGCAATCTGTCGCATTTCTTTCCAATACGGCATTTTGGCTTCGTCATCCTTGGCATTGCAAAAATTGACAAGCGCTCTAAAGTAGTTCGCCTCAAAGCCAGCAAGCCCCATTGCCGAAATCATACGGTTCATCGATACGCGGCTCAAGTTGCTCTGGCCTTCGCTCACAAGTCGCAAGTAAGTCGGTGAAGAAAACCCCGCAAGTTTTGCGAATTCCCGCCAAGAAAAGTACGAAGTCCGTTTTTGATCTTCGTAGAAATCCTTGATCAAGGGATGGTAATCTTTGTATTCTGTTATCGGTTTCATGTTATCAAATATACCCTATTTACAGGCTATCATGACACAAAATATTGATTTTTAATCAAATTTTATCATTAAAATTAAAGATTTTTTCTATATGACACACTCTAGCATTTTAAAATACTAAAAATGGAGATACCCGCTCGGTGGCGGGCATGACAGCGTGAGCAGACCCAGGCAAACGACACAAAAAAACACCATCGACATTTCGCCGACGGTGCTCGTTTTGAAAAACTGCAGAATTGAATTACTTAGCGCAACCAGTGCCGAGTGTACCTTCAAGGTCAGATTCGCACATTGCGACCAAACCAAGACCTTCTTCGCTACCAGCCGGGAATTCAAGGCATTCACCTACAACACCCGGGATATCGCAAGAGACCATGTCACCCGTGGCTGCTGTTGCAGAGCTTGAGCTAGTTTCAGAACCCGTTACAGAGCTAGAACTGAATTCAGAATCAGCGACAGCGCTAGAACTGGATTCAGTATCCGCAGAACCTGCCGGAATCTTGTCCTTGCACATGCGGAGTTCGCTATTGTACATAGATTCCTTTTCAGACGTAATGCCCGAAGAAGAAACATCCATCAAGCCATCCGCAGAGCAGTAATTATTTCCAGAAATATCCGTGAAGTTCTTGGCGATGCATTCCGCATGCTGCAACGGATGCTGTTCGGCCTTCACGCGCAATTTTTTATCAAAAAGGAACGACTGAATCACGACAACGCTGTCCTGACCGCGCCAGCCTTCGTCAAGATAAGAATAAGACCATACATTGTCTTCGGCCTTGAAATCGCAAGTCGTCTTTGTGGCAAGAGGAATCTTGTCATAAGTTCCGCCGTTTACAGCGACGCCACAAGCCTTTTGCACTGCAGCATGGACCGCTTCACGCGGGTTAGCTGCAAAGTAACCTTTTTGAGTAACCGTGCCGGCAATGATCACCGTGCTACCATCGCAATACTGCACACCAACAAATTGACCATCACTGGAACTAAAATCAGAAGTGCCATCAGCGATTCTGCAAATCATGCTAGCCTGATTACCCGTATAACGGATTGTATCGAGAATTACAAGATTTTCTCCATCAATTTTATAGATGGTCTTGACATTGGCATTGCCCTTGCTATTGCTTGCCTTGTACGACATTTCCCAGACATTGTCCGCAGCCGCAAAAGTGCAAGGTTCCGTTTCTGCAACGGAAGAGCTTGAAACAGTTGCAGAAGAACCAGGAACGCTTACAGACGAACTAGAATTCACATTTGAAACACTTGAAGAACTTGTTCCAGACGGGCTAGATTCCGGAGATGCCCCGCCAATACTGGAAGAAGACACCTGATTCACAGCATCCACGATCGGATTCGATGAAGAATCGTCTCCGCAAGCCATGAAACACATAGCCGTCGAAAGAGTAAGGCCCAAACCACACTTTTTTAAGTTCATTACAACTCCTTATTTATTAAATGTTGGGCGCAATATACAAAATAAGATAATTAAAAACAAGATATAAGATGCAAAAAAAAAGCCCGACTCGAACGAGCCGGAACTTTGTATTCAAAAAGATTTTTGAATCGTCTAGATTCTTCACCTCTTCGAGGCTCAGAATGACGAATTTGCCGTCATCCTGAACGCCAGAGAAGAATCTAGGATATTACACGAATTAAGCGTTCTTCGTGAAATCGACGTATGCTTTGAGCACATCGAGGAAGACTTCGTCCGGAGTATTGTCGCCAACGATGTGGCTGATAATCTTCGGATCGTACTTTTCGAGCACCTTGGCGGTAGATTCCTTATAAACGTTCAAGCGGTTCTTGATGACGTTCACGTCAGCGTCGTCCTTGCGGCCTTCGATCTTGGCGCGGTTGAGGAGACGAGCGACGATGGTTTCTTCGTCCTTGATGTCGAGAACGAAGATGTGCTTCACGTCAACGATCGGCTTGATGAGATCGACCTGTGCAACCGTGCGAGGAATACCGTCGAGGAGGAGGGTATCCTTTTCCGGGTTGAGCTTGTTCGTGTTCACGAGGCCTTCGACAAAGCGGCCGAAGATTTCAACGGTAGCTTCGTCCGGGACGAGGAGGCCCTTGCTGGAGTAAGAAGCAAGGAGCTTGCCGGATTCGCTGGACGGAGCGATGCCACGGAAGATGTCGCCCGTGGAGAGGTGCTTGAGAGCGGTCGTAGCGGCGAGCTTTGCGCCCACAGTGCCCTTGCCAGAACCCGGTGCACCGAAGATAAGAACTGCAGAAATCTGAGACATTTATAACCTCATAGGTTGATTGTTAAATTTCGCGACAAATATAGAAAAACTACGACTTAATCTTTTCGCATTTGAACGAGAGTTTCCCGTTTTCGACACCGACGTAAATCGTGGAGAAATCCGTCATCGTCCCAAGCAAAAGCCCTTCGGCGATTTCGTCTTCAACCAGATTCTGGATAGAACGGCGAATGGGGCGAGCCCCCAACGAGGCATCGTAATTGTTATTTACGATAAATTCCTTCGCTTCCTGGTTCATTTCCAGAAGAATTCCGCGATCGGAAAGGTTCTTCTGCAAGAATCCCATCTGGATATCCACAACAGACACGAGGTCATGCTTGGAGAGCGCCCGGAACACAATCTGTTCATCGATACGGTTCAGAAATTCCGGCGAGAACACGCGTTTGACTTCTTCGCGAATGGCGGTTTCCATACGTTCGTAATCATCGGTCTCACCCATTTTCGTGAAGCCCATGCCGCTGCTATGGCGGACTTCGCGAGCACCGGCGTTACTCGTCATGATGATAATCGAATTCTTGAAATTGATTTTGCGACCATAGCTATCCGTCAAAATTCCATCGTCCAAAATCTGCAAAAGCAAGTTGTAAATGTCCGGATGGGCCTTTTCGATTTCATCCAAAAGCACGACTGAATACGGATGCTTGCGTACCTTTTCGCTCAGCTGTCCACTACCGTCTTCAAACCCCACGTATCCCGGAGGAGCGCCTATCAAGCGGCTCACGCTGTGCTTTTCCATGTATTCGCTCATGTCGATACGAATAAGTGAATCTTCACTGCCAAAAAGTTCCTTGCTAAGGACTTTCGCAAGTTCCGTCTTGCCGACACCCGTCGGGCCAAGGAACAAGAAGCTTCCCATCGGGCGCCTGTTGTTGCGGATTCCCGCACGGCTACGGCGTATAGACTTGACAATTGCATCGACAGCCTGATCCTGGCCAATCACGCGCTGCTTAATTTCGTCGCCCAAATGCAAAAGCTTTTGCGCTTCTTCACCACCGAGTCTGCTGACCGGGATTCCCGTCATCTTGCTGATAACGTCACGGATAACATTTTCATCGACAATCGGCGTTTCCGATTCTTCATTCTGGAGTTGCTTTTTGCGTTCGGCAATGCTGTTCTGCAATTCCTCTTCGCGGGCGCGGAACTTCGCCGCAGAACTATAATCCTGATTGGCAACCGCTTCTTCTTTTTTCTGGAGACATTCGCCAAGTTCGTCTTCCATGTTCTGCAAGTCCTGCGGAATCTTGATGGAATTGAGACGCACACGGGCACCCGCTTCATCGAGAACGTCAATCGCCTTATCTGGCAAAAAGCGTTCGCTGATATAACGTTCACCCAATTCAACGGCTGCACGCACAGCATCCGGCGTGTAGCGCACGTTGTGATGTTGTTCATACTTCGGACGAAGCCCATCAAGAATTTGTATAGAATCTTCGACAGATGGAGGATTCACAATAATCGTCTGGAAGCGGCGTTCAAGAGCAGCATCTTTCTCGATATACTTACGGTATTCGTCAAAAGTCGTGGCGCCAATGCACTGTAGTTCGCCGCGGGCAAGCGCCGGTTTGAAAATGTTCGATGCATCGAGGCTACCTTCGGAACCGCCTGCCCCCACAATCGTATGGAGTTCATCGATAAAGAGAATCACCGAATTGCCAACGCGCTGAAGTTCCGTAATGAGGCCCTTTACGCGCTCTTCGAATTGTCCACGATACTTCGTTCCAGCCACCATGGCCGCAACATCCAAAGTAACGACGCGTTTGTTCGCCAGCAAATCCGGAATCTTGCGCTGCACAATCTTTTGCGCAAGACCTTCGATAATAGCAGTCTTACCTACGCCCGGTTCGCCAATGAGCGCCGGATTGTTCTTTTTGCGTCGGCAAAGAATTTGAATCAATCGTTCAATTTCAGCTTCGCGACCGATAATCGGATCAAGCTTGCCCGCACGCGCCATCGCCGTTAAATCGCGACCGAAATGTTCCAAAATCGGCGTCTTGGAACGCGACGGAGAAGCCTGACGAGTTTGCGTATAGCGTTCACGAGGATCTTCATCCGATTGAGCATCGTCCATCGGCTGACCATCAGCTTGACGCTTGATTTGCATCAACATGTCCTGGTAATTTTCGAACGTCACATTGTACGTCGAAAGCGTCGCCGCCGCCGGAGAATCCGTCTGTTGCAGAATGGCGAGCATCAAGTGTTCCGGTCCTATGAACTGCACGCCCTCTTCCTTGGCAATCTTGGCAGCATTGTAAAGCACGGCCTTGCACTGTGCCGTAAACGTCAAAAGACCGCCACGGGCATCGCCCCCGACCGTCATGAGACCGCCGCTTGTACTGAGCGCGCGCTGGATGGTTTCACTGAGTTCCGTCAGGTTGACTTTCAGCGCCTTGAGCGTTTCCGAAGCCACACCTGAATCTTCGCGTACAAGACCAAATAGCAAATGTTCTACTGTAACGCAGTCGCTCCCTAAATTGCGGGCCGCGATACGGGCCGCCTGTAGTGCTGCTTTTGCCTTAGCTGAAAAAATACCGTTAATATCTGCCATAATTGCTTCTGTCATTCCCGCCGCTGAGCGGAAATCTCCTATTCATTCTCAAATCACGCTCTAAAAGATAGTTACTTCGCCCTTCGGGCTAGTTACTAGAACCTAGTTACTAGAGATTCTTGCTGGAAAAATTCTAGTAACTAGTAACTCAGAACTCGTAACTCCCTATTGTATCACTCCATTGTGCATGACGACTCTGCGTTTTGCAAAACTAGCCAATTTTTCGTCGTGCGTCACGATGAGGAACGCTTGGTGGAACTTTTCGTTCAGTTCTCCAAAAAGTTCGTTCAATTTCGCCGAATTTGCTTCGTCCAGGTTACCGCTCGGTTCATCTGCAAATACAAGCGACGGATTGTTCATGAGCGCACGGGCAATCGCAATTCGCTGGCGTTCACCGCCCGAAAGTTCACGCGGTAAATGTTTGAGACGTTCCTTGAGGCCCACCGTTTCCAAAAGCATCTCGGCACGTTCACGGCATTCCTTTTCAGGAGTCCCGAGAATGCGGCCCGGTACGCAAACATTTTCAATCGCCGTAAACTCGCTAAGCAAATGATGGAACTGGAAAACGAACCCGACATGCTTCCGATGATACATATCGCGGTCTTCGCTACTGAACTTGCTGAGCGGCTTGCCATTGAACAAAATCTCACCCGAAGTCGGCGTATCAAGCATTCCGACCAAGTTCAAAAACGTCGATTTGCCGGAACCCGAAGAACCCGTGAGCGCCACAAGTTCCCCCGCATCCATCGAAAAATTCACGCCCTTGAGAATCTCAAGAGATTCACCCGTCTCGGAGAAAACGCGACGAAGGTTGATGGTTTGAAGTAAACTAGACATAGTAGGAAGTAGGAAGTAGGAAGTAGGAAGTGATGCTTAAAATAAAAAACAAAATATTAAAAATCCTTTTGACATAAAATGGTCTAATTATTAATGACAAAACAGCATAGAACATAGCAAAACCGTCTACTTCCTACTGTCTACCGTCTACTAAAAAATTATTCATGTCTAATCGCTCCCACAGGATCCAAGCGGCTTGCTTTCCATGCCGGCAAAAGCGTTGCGGACACGCACAGAACAATGCCTATCACAAAAATCAAAACGACATCCATCAAGTGCACCGAAATCGGGAAATACGGAATCACGTACACGTCGCCCGGCAGCTTGATGAAATGATAAGCCTCTTGCAACTTGCAAAGCACAAGACCAATCGTCCCGCCCACAACAGTGCCGCCCACGCCAATGAAACTGCCCATCAGCATAAACACGCGCATGATGCCAGCTTTGCTGAAGCCCATGCTACGCAAGATGCCAATTTCCTTTGTCTTGTCAATCACGACCATGATAAGCGAACTGATGATGTTGAACGCTGCGACCAAAATAATCAAGCAAATCACCGCCGCGACAATGAACTTTTCGTAGTTCATCCACTTGAGGAGCGTGATGTTCTTGGACTTCCAATCCATTCCGTAGTACGGATAAGAGAGCCATGTCGCCATGCTATCAACCGCCTCGCCCGCTTTCCAGTGATCCTTGATGCGGAACTGGATGCCAGTCACGGTATTGCCCATGCCAAGCAACTTCTGCAAATCCGAAACGCCGACGTATGCAAGGTTACCATCGTACTCGTAAGTGCCCGTCTCGAAGATGCCGCTCACCACGCACATCATCATCTTCGGGCCACCAGAATTCATCGCTTCGTCCGGGCTCTGGAACGTCTGCAGCACGAGCTTGTCACCAACAACCACGCGCAAACGCGCCGCCAAGCCAGTTCCGAGAATAATTCCCGGACGGAGTTTTCCGCTCATGTCTTCGAGACTATCGACAGAATACTCGCCCCACTTGATGTACTTGTGTATGTCCGTCACGCCTTTCGCCGTTGCCGGGTCAATGCCGTAAATGACAATGCCATCGTTCACCTTCTTGGAGCTGATGCCCACCTTATAGACGATGAACGGAGAAGCCGCCACCACATCCGGCACGCGCTTTTGCACCTCCTGCGTGAGGCTATCGTACGGGCCAATCGGAGCGCCATTGTACGCCATCAGTTCAAAGTGAGCGTCCTTCCCAATCATCTGGGCAGTGACCTCTTCTTCGAAACCGTTGACCGCCGCAAGCGCCACCACCAGCGCAAACACGCCGATGGAAACACCCAGCATACTGAAAATACCAATAAGCGAAACAAAGAGACTCTTCCGTTGAGCCCCCAAGTAACGCCAAGCAATGAGAAGTTCGAGTTTGTTCATAGGAAGTAGGAAGTAGGAAGTAGGAAGTAGGAAGACCTACTCTACATTTTTCTGACTTCCGATTTTTCTCCTTAGAGCCGTTAGCATTTTACCAATATCATCAAGAGACTTTTTTATCTGTTCAGTATCTGTTGCTTTTAATAAATTGACTCGTTCACTTAATATAAGTTGCGTTTCCAATTCAGATTTTGAACCAAGAGCAATTCCAAGAAAATGAGAAAACTCATTTTTTGATTTACGACCTTCACCTTCCGCAATATTACTTGCAATAGAGACAGCTGCACGACGCATTTGAGACGTCAAGCCAAACATTTCTTCTTTTGGAAAAGAACTTGTTAGACGATAGGTTTCAACAGCAACATCCATTGCTTGTTGCCAAACAACGAGATCTCGATATCCCTGAGTCATAATCTTGCTCCTGCAATTTACTGTCTACTTCCTACCGTCTACTGTCTACTGCGAGCCGTAAGGCTCCGCCTTACGTTTCCGGCTTCATCA